>JBMOKH010000342.1:0-2311 GCA_049315365.1 Candidatus Nanopelagicales bacterium | reverse complement strand
CCGGTGACGACCCCGCCGGCCATCGTCATCCCGATGACCCGGGTGCGCTCGAAGATCCGGGCCCCGAGCTGGCGCGCTCCCTTGGCGAGGGACTGCGTGACATCGGTGGGGTTGGCGGTGCCGTCACGCGGGAGCCAGATGGCGCCCTGCAGGTCACCCGTCTCGAGGATGGGGACCCGCTCGAGGGCTTGGGCGGGGGTGAGGATCTCGCATTCGAGGTCGAAGGCCTCGGCCGCCGCGGCGGTGCGGAGCAGTTGGACCATCCGCTCCGGCGTGCGCGCGACGGTGACCCCGCCGCATTCTTTGTAGCCGGTGCCCAGGCCGGTCTCGGCTTCGAGTGACTGGTAGAGCGACGCGGAGTATTGCACGAGTCGGGTGCCGCTCTCGGAGGCACGCAACTGGCCGACGAGGCCGGCCGCATGCCAGGTGGTTCCGCAGGAGAGCTGGCCCTGCTCGAGGAGCACGACATCCGTCCAGCCGAGGTGGGCGAGGTGGTACGCGACACTTGCGCCGACGATGCCGCCGCCGATGATGACGACGCGGGCGCGGCCTGGGAGTGAGGTCACCCCCAGACTCTAGGAGACGTGACTGACGATCGGAGCCCTTCTCGTCAGTCGCGCGTCGTGACCTCGGATTCAGTGGTGGCTCTGTCCGTCTGAGTTCCGTCATGACGTGGCAGGATTCACCGGTGACCAATCGCACTCCCGAGGATCCTGGTGTGGGGCGCATGATCGACGTCGCCGGAATCCGAACGAACGTGCTTGCCTCTGGGGATCCGCAGTCGTCGCCCGCGGTCCTCCTCATCCACGGCTCCGGACCAGGAGTCTCGGCGTACTCGAGCTGGCGGCTGACGATGCCGGCTCTGGCGGGCGACTACGCGGTCATCGCTCCAGACCTCCTCGGCTTCGGCCGCACGGAACGTCGTCAGGGCATCGGGTACGGCATGCAGGCCTGGACGGCGCACCTCGTCGGCGTCCTCGACGCACTCGGCTGCGAGCGCGCGCATGTCGTCGGCCATTCCTTTGGAGGGTCCCT
Organism: Candidatus Nanopelagicales bacterium; assembly: GCA_049315365.1. Lineage (GTDB taxonomy): Bacteria > Actinomycetota > Actinomycetes > S36-B12 > S36-B12 > WLND01. Next base: position 1,276 of record JBMOKH010000342.1, on the reverse strand, counting down.
TGCGCTCGCGCTCGCGATCAACAATCCGGAGAGGGTCGATCGGCTTGTCCTCACCAGTGCCGTCGGGGTGTCCTTCCCGCTGACCGAGGGCCTCGATGCGGTCTGGGGGTACCAGCCGTCGCTCGAGTCGATGCGCGCAATCATGGGGGTGTTCGCCTACGACGCGATCATCGACGAAGACCTCGTCCGCATGCGCTACGAGTCCAGCATCGCGCCCGGCGTGCATGAGGCGTACGCGACGATGTTCCCCGCGCCTCGTCAGATCACGCTCGATGCCGTCTGCCACGACCCTGCCCTTGTCGCGAAGGTCCCACATCCGACCCTCATCGTTCACGGCCGTGATGATCGGGTGATCCCGTTCGCGAGCTCCCTGCGGCTGTTCGACCTCATCGGGGACTCGCGGCTTCAGGGCTTCTCGCGCAGCGGGCACCTCGTCCAGATCGATCATGCCGCCGACTACAACGCGTGCCTGCGCGCATTTCTCGGCGAGGCTGCCCGCTAGACGACCCTAGGTGCGGTTGACCCTCATGAGTCGGGCGTCGGAAAGCTCACGCGGGCAAACGAGTAGCCAATCGCAACTCGCAGCAGTTTTTCTCCATAGGGGCCGTCTCATCATTGGTCCCATTCGGAAGGACCTCCTCACGCACCCCGCTGAGGCGTGATCTGATGCGCGCTGGCGGCGAATAACGCCCAGTGGTTCCGATTGGAACGACCGCGGCGCGGGGTGGCGGTATCGGAGCCGAACACGCACACTCCCGCTGTCACGACCAACGCGGGTCGTGCGTATCCGGGGCGGGGGAAATCAGTGAAGGCGTCAGCGAATATCACTGGCGAACACGCCGGCCGGCGGCTCGAGGCTCTCGATGATCTTGGCTGCGCTGTCGGTGAAGCCGAACCATTCGTCGTGGGTCGTGAAGCTGAAGAGCCTTCGGGTGGAAGCAAGGTTGAACAGGGGCAGCGCGTTGGAGAGCACCCGCTGACCTCGCGCAGTGAGGACGAGTTCGATCGTTCGACGGTCCTCGTCGGGTTGCACTCTGGTGATGAGGCCCCTCAGCTCCATTGCCTTGGCCATGTACGTCGCGGTCGACTTGGGCAGGTGGAGGCGATCGGCGATCTCGGTCATGCCGAGCCGGTTGTTCGGTGCCTCGGTCAGGGCGAGCAGCGCGTACACCTCTCCCAGTTCGAGGCCGCTCGGCAGCAGGTCGAGGTTGATCGCGTCGAGGACGGTGAGATAGACGTTTCGGAGGACCTGAAGCGACTCGATTACCTTCTGCGC
>JBMOKH010000341.1:0-2313 GCA_049315365.1 Candidatus Nanopelagicales bacterium | reverse complement strand
CGGAGCGGATGGGAGTCGGTCCTTGGACGATGTGGTTGCTCAGCGTGCCGAGGCCTTCGACCTCGACCTCGACGACATCCCCCGGGTAGACCGTGCGGGAGGTCGCGGGGGTGCCGGAGAAGAGGATGTCACCCGGGACGAGCGTGATCGTTCGAGCAATATCGGCGACGAGGTAGTGCATGTCCCACTCCATGCCATCGGTTGTGTCGTCCTGGCGGACGACCCCGTTCACGATGGTCCGGATCTGCTTGCCGCGGAAGTCCCAGTCGGTGATGAGGCCCGGACCGATCGGGGCGAGGGTGTCTGCGCCCTTGACTCGAAGCATCGAGCCGGCGTCGGTGTCGCGAAAGTCGTGGAGGCCGTAGTCGTTGCCGACGGTGTAGCCGGCGATGTAATCGGCCGCCTCGTCGGGAGAGATGTTGCGGCAGGTGCGTCCGATGACGATGACGATCTCGCCCTCATAGTTGAGCCACTTGCAGCGATCGGGCCGAACGACGGCGCCCTTATGCGAGTTGAGCGCCGTGATCGGCTTGTGGAAATACGTGGGGGCTGGTGGGAGCTTCGTCATGAACTCCTGCGTGCGGGAGTCGTAGTTCAGGTGGACGGCGATGATCTTCGTGGGCTCGCAGGGCGCGAGGTGAATGGCCTCGTCGATGCCGACGCTGCGGCCGTCACCGGCCACCAGCTCATCGCCGTGACGTGTCGTGAGGACCGGGGCCCCCTCGAGGAGGATTCGACGAAACTCGGTCACGCTGCTCCCTTTCCAGAAGTCCAGCCGCCTGCTGGCCGATCGAACCACACGTGCACCTGGCTCGTGCCGATGGAGTTCTCGTAGTCACTGATCTGCTCGCCCGGCGCGGTGAAATCCTGCTCGCCGAGTGCCGCGGCCATCATCAGGTAGTGGGCGAACTTGGCCTCGGGCCTGACCTTGAGGAACTCGGGCATGGTCTCGAGGACGCGGTCATGTCGACCCTCCTTGAACCAGGCCAAGCGCTGAAGGTCGGCCTCGCGGGCCTCGTCGCTGAAGATGTGAGACGGGTCGCTGGCCTCATGGCCGCGGAGCTCGCGCAGGGGGTAGAACGTGTGCGAGAGGGATCCGGTTGCGATGAGGATGACCTTGCGGTCGCTCTTGCGGATCCCTTCCCCGATGGCGCGGCCCACCCTCAGGAAATCCTCGGTATCGGCCGTCTGGCACACGCTCATCGAGATCCACGCCTTGTCCGGATTACCCCTGCCGAGGTAGCTCCAGATGTTCACCGACGGGTAGTAGAGGGGTAGATACTCGTCGTCGTTCGGGGTGATCCAGGTTTCGTTCGTCTCGCCCTCTGCCGCGATCAGGTTCGCGAGCTCGGGGTCGCCCTTCCAGTCGTAGGGGATTCGGCACATGCCGCGCGGCAGTTCCTCTGCGGTGAAGAGCCCGGCTCGGCGACCGTGCGATGTCACGACGAACTCGACCGTCGTGAACCAGTGGGAATCGAGGAGGACGACGGTGTCGTAATCGTAGGTGTCGAAGACGTCGCGGCGCAGCTGCTCGAGCGCAGGGACGAGTGAGATCTCCTTGCCCTCGTTCAACTCGAGCCGGATCTCCTTTGGCAGCATGATCGTTGGCACGTGCGAGAGGAGTCCCGCTGCCACGACTTCACCCATGGGTTGAGCCCTCATTCCATCCATTCGGTGCGAACACGGTGTTCTTGACATCTGCATAGAAGTCGAATGACCACAGCCCGCCCTCGCGACCGATGCCGGATCTCTTCGAGCCGCCGAAGGGTGCCGAGAGGTCGCGGACGAAGAAGCAGTTCACCCAGATGGTCCCGGCGACGAGGAACCTGGTGAATGCCTCGGCCCGTTCGCGATCACCGCTGACAACGCACGCGGCGAGACCGAACTCGGTCCCGTTCGCGAGGGCTAGGCCTTCCTCGTCGGTTGCGAAGGTCTGCATCGTCAGCACCGGGCCGAAGACCTCCTCGGTGAGGATCTCGCTGCCCTCGGGCGCATCGACGACGAGGGTCGGCTGGATGTAGTGGGGCCCGAGGTCGTGGTTGACGCTGCCGCCGTAGGCGATGGTCGCGCCATCGCGCCTTGCGCGCTCGATGAATCCGGTCACCCGCTCGACATGTCGCAGGTGGATATTCGGCCCGATCTGGGTCTCCTCTTCGCGCGGATCACCCTGCCTGATCTGGGCCGCCCGCTCTGCGAACCGGGCGGTGAATGCCGCCGCGATGCCCTCCTGAACGAGCAGGCGAGTGCCGGCGAGGCACACCTGGCCGGCGTTGTCGTACTGCTCGATGGCGAGGTCGACGGCGAGGTCGAGAT
>JBMOKH010000340.1:0-2315 GCA_049315365.1 Candidatus Nanopelagicales bacterium | reverse complement strand
TACTCAGGTTCAGGCAACGGCGGCACCTACTACCCGCAGAACGCCTGGAACCCGAACGACGGCAGCCCAGCCGGCTTCTACAGGGTCGTGGATGAGGGCTACAACGTCTCAGCGAAGGATGCCCCTCCGACCGGCTTCTCCGACAGCGGAACCGAGTACACGAAGGCCACGCAGGTGAAGGACGCGGCACCGGCCGGCTACACCGACAACGGCACGCAGTGGGTGCTCACCGCCCCGATGGAGGCGAAGGTCGTCCCCGCATAATCGCACGACAAACGCCGGTGGAGGTCCGCATCACGCGGGCCTCCACCGGCCTTCGTCGTTGGAGCCGTCAAGTCGAGGCACGCGTACCAGGGTGCGCCACGGTAGATTTTGGATGTGACAGTGTCCGCCGTTTCGCCCAGCACGTCCTCCGCAAGCCGATATCTGTGCAAGCGAACCGCCATCGAGGCAGCCATCTCGGCCGCAATCAGCGCAGCGGTTTCGCTCGTGGTGTTCGGGCCGATCCTGTCGCGCCTGTTCCGCGGCTGGTCCGGCGGCGACATGCTGAGCACGTACGTGAACGCCGAGAACTGGGCCGGCTTCAGTTACCGCGAGACGACGCAGTTCGGGTTCCCGCTCGGCATGAACCTGAACTACTTCCCCGGCATCGACATCACCGAGAACACGTTCGCGCAGGTTGTCACGAACATCACCGGGCAGCCGTTCATCGGCATCAACCTGCTCATCATCCTGTCGTTCCCGCTCGCCGCAGCGCTCGCCTACCTCGTCATCCGCATGACGGGGCTGAGCGGCCCGCTCGCCATCGCGCTCGCCGTCGCCTTCTCGGTCATCCCGTATCACTGGGGCCGCGCGCTGGGCCACACGTACCTGTCGACCCTCTACTCGGCGATCATCGGCATCGCGCTCGTACTGCTCATCGGCAGCGGCAAGTTCGAGCAGCTGATGGGGGCGGCCCGACCCCGACGCAGGGCGGCCGCGATCGCCGTCGTCTCCGTGATGGTCCTCACCGTCGCCTGGACCGGCATCTACTACGCCGTCTTCACGTTGATCCTCGGGGCAGCCGCCATCATCTGGCGCGTGTCGCAGCGGGCCCGCGCCAGGGCCCTGCTCATTGACGCAGTGCCGTTCGCCGGGGTCGGGTTTCTCTCGGCCGTCGGGTTCATTCCCGCCCTCCTCACGCTGAGAGCCGACCCTCCGCTCACGTCGCTCGGAGAGCGGACGGCCTACGAATCGGTGGTCTACGCGGGGAACCTCGTCATGGCCCTGACCCCGATCCCGCAGAGCTCGATCCCCGGGTTCGACGGCTACAACAACACCGTCCTCGCCGCCCTCGCCGACGCCCCCTACGGCGAGACCTCGGCGATCACGAACTACGGCACCTGGATCACCGCCGCCGCGGTCGTCACGATCATCGTCGGCCTCATCCTGCGGTCGCGCAGACGGGTTGCGGCCGGTACGTCACAGGCTCCGGCGGCCGAGGGCGACGTCAATGGCAGCCGGCCGATCACCCTCGGCTTCGTCACGTACCTCATCGGCGTGACCCTCCTGTTCTTCATCCCCTGGGGACTGAACTTTATGTTCGCCGATCTCGTGACCGCGCAGATCCGCGGCTGGAACCGGCTGCTGCCATTCCTGCTGCTGCTCTTCCTCGTCGGCGCGGCCACCGTTCTCGTCCGGGCGGATTTCGCGCGCAGGACCGCGATCGTCCTGCCGGTTGCCATCGCCATCGTGGGTCTCACCGCCCTCGACTCGGTCCTGCCGTTCAGGGGCGCCTACCGGACGAGCGCAACCGAGGCGGGCGAGATCAACGATGCCGCCCGTGACTATGCGACCAACGTCAATACAGCCATCCCGGGCGACTGCGGCGTCCTCCAACTCCCCTACATGGCCTACCCCGAATTCGGCGTGCAGCGGGGCATCAACGACTACGACCACTTCTGGACCTCGCTCACCAACCCGGGCAAGCGCTGGAGCTACGGGGCGGTGAAGAACACCGATGCCAGCGTCTGGGCCGCCCAGCTGCCCCAGGTGCCGACCGATGAGCAAGTCCAAATGCTCAGAGAGGCCGGCTTCTGCGCGATCCACCTCGACACGCGCGGGTACTACGTCGAGGCGGTGCCCTCGATTCAGGAGAATCTCGCCGGGCGATTCGGCCCGCCCGTCGCCACCGGGTTCAAGGACCAGTGGGAGCTCTACGCCATCGGGGGCGAGCAGGCCACTCCCGGTGCCGAGCTGAGCGCGCAGGCCTTTGCCTTCTTCCATCAGCCGATGATCACCGCCGACGAGGCGAGCGCCCCGACCCGCGAGACCTC
>JBMOKH010000069.1:0-10326 GCA_049315365.1 Candidatus Nanopelagicales bacterium | reverse complement strand
CATCCACTCCCCCGGAAATGCAATTAGGCGGGGGATATCCCCGCCTAAAGGGTGGACCAGGGCCTTTCGGCCAGCCCAGCACGGACAGAATAGCACCGGATCGCGTCTGTGTGTCTATCCCTTACGTCCGGGACCAGGTGGCGATCCGAGTCAAATCCCAAATGACGCGTCCACAAGGACTCGGCGCCCTGTGCAACCTCGCTTCCAGTGGACTGCGCCACGACCTGAAGGCCGGTGTCGACTCTCACAGCCCGGACGTTCCGCTCAGGGTTCCAGAGGCGGCATTGGCGAGGCTGCGGGGAAGAAGATGGAAGGTGGATCCTGCGCAGCGGCATTTGGTTCGGGTCGAGCCGGTTGGGCAGTTGCGCCTGCCACATCCCCGACCCTCCCGGCGTGAGTCGAATGGAGGCCTCAGACTCCTTGCGTCGTGACATGGCGCTGTCGCATGTGTGACCGTGTCAGATCGCCGTGGCATACTGACGTTGCTCAAGAAGGCGGCCTCAAGCCCTCCGGCCGGCCACCTGCCAACCGCCCAGCTCGATCACGACGGTGGCCCCGGAGGGAGAGCTGCCCGCCCGGGAACCCGGACGGGAAGGCCGAGCCAAGGAGCACGCCATGAGTGAACGTCTCGTCTTCGACCTGAGCGGAATCGACTGGGATGACGAGGAATCCATCAGGCGAGCGGCACGCCAGCTCTGGGAGTCCACCGTCGCGATCTGGCAGGAAACCGAGCCTGTTGAGCCACCCGCGTCAGATGGCTAGCTGGTCTCCCTTGAAGACTTCTTGGCGGTGTCAGGCGACCGACTGAGCGCACATGATTCAGGTCGGTGATCGCGTTTATCGTTCAACCTCGCACGAAGCTTGCGTCATCTAAGGGGGAGCCGTGCCGAAGCAGATTCACGTGGTTGGGGCGGTCATCACAAGGGGCGGGCTCGTGATGTGCGCGCAGCGGGGTGACGACGGCAACCTGCCCGGTCTGTGGGAGTTCCCCGGCGGCAAGATCGAACAGGGTGAGTCGAAGCAAGCCGCTCTGGTGCGCGAGATCGCAGAGGAGCTCGGATGCACCGTCGAGGTTGGGCGCGAGGTGACGACGACGACGCACGAGTATGAGTTCGGCGAGGTCACGCTCACCACTTTCTACTGCCGTCTCGTGGCGGGGACCCCGAAACTGACAGAGCACGCGTCCATCAAATGGCTGCCGCCAGATGAATTGGAGACAATCCCCTGGGCTCCTGCGGACATCCCAGCCCTCGCGTTAATCCGGGCCGAACTCACCTGATGGACAGCGACCTAGTCTGGTCCAACCGCTTCAGCCGCGACATCCAATTCGGCTATGTCGGGAGCGCGACAGAGGGGCCAGGGCAGTACAACTCTCGACTGGTCTTGAATTAGGACGGACGAACGGTCGAACACGCCCTCGTCGAAGAGCTCCAGCGAGGCGGCGACTTCACCTTCTCGGTTGCCTTCATCTCCGCTGGAGCCATCGCGCCACTGAAGCAGCACCTCCGTGACCACAAGGGCAGCGGACGCATCGTCACCTCAGACTTCCTCGGCTTCAACGACCCGCGGTCCTTTTCAGAGTTACTGAACCTCAAGAAGCTCCTGGGAATCGACGTGCGGCGTCACACGGCCGAGGGCTTCCATCCGAAGGGATACGTGTTTGAGCGACCACGAAGTGTGACTGCCATGATCGGCAGCTCGAACCTCACGAACCGCGCCCTCTCTCAGAATCACGAATGGAATCTCAAGGTCTCAGCGGCTACTGGAAGTGACCTCGCAAATCAGTTGATCAGTCTCCTTGACGAGCAGATCGCCGCGTCTTATCCACTCACGCAGGAGTGGATTGACGAGTACACGGCAACCTACGTTGCACCCCCACGGCGCGCGTCAGGAAAGCAGGCGATTCCCGGGGACCTTCAGTTCCCGTCGTTCATCGAGCCCAACATCATGCAGCAGGACGCCCTCTTGGCGCTCGACTTCGCCCGGGCCCAAGGGGCCGAGCGAGCAATCGTCATCTCGGCTACCGGAACTGGAAAGACCATGCTGTCCGCACTCGACGTGCGGTCGGTCAACCCGACTCGGATGCTCTTTGTCGTCCACCGTGAGCAGATTCTCGATCGCACCATTCGTGAGTATCGACGGGTTCTAGGAGGGCCTGCGACTGATTACGGTCTGCTCACTGGTTCAAGCAAGCAGTCGGATCGACGCTTCGTCTTCGCGACCATTCAGACCCTGTCCCAAGAAGCTACTCTCGCCTCTTTCACCGACGATGCCTTCGAATACATCATCGTTGACGAGGCGCACCGCGCAGGAGCGACCACCTACCAACGCGTCATCGAGCGTTTCAATCCGCGGTTCCTTCTTGGAATGACCGCGACCCCCGAACGAACGGATGGTTTCAACGTCTTCGAGCTCTTCGACTACAACGTGCCCTACGAGATTCGTCTCAGTAAGGCCCTCGAAGCCGAGATGTTGTGTCCGTTCCACTACTACGGCATCTCCGACATCGTGTACGACGACGACGTCACCACAACCGACGCAACCCCCCTTCAGTTGCTGATCTCCCAAGAACGTGTGGGACACCTCATCGAGGCCTTGGACCTTTACGGGCAGTCAGGCGTCGCACCTCGCGGACTGATCTTTTGCAGCCGTGTCGAAGAAGCCCGCATGCTCTCCGAGGCACTCAACAAGCGGTCCCTCAGAGGACAGGCGCTGCGGACAATCGCCCTGACCGGCCAAGACTCGATCGAGGCTCGGGAACAGCGAGTCACCCAACTGGAGTCGGGGGAGCTCGACTACATCCTGACGGTCGACGTCTTCAACGAAGGCGTGGACATTCCTACCCTCAATCAGGTCATCATGCTTCGGCAAACGCAGTCCGCCATCGTCTTCGTTCAACAGTTGGGCCGCGGTTTGCGTCGGGCCGAGGGGAAGGACTATCTGACGGTCATTGACTTCATCGGCAACTACACCAACAACTTCCTGATCCCGATCGCGTTGTTTGGTGACGACTCCCTGAACCGAGAGTCGCTTCGAGAGCGCCTGAACGAGGCCGTGGAGGCTGGCGCGCTCCCCGGTCTCTCCAGTGTCAGCTTCGATGAGATCTCGCGTGAGCGCATCCTCAACTCCATCAAGCAGACGCAACTCGACAGCATGTCGAACCTCAAGAATGCTTTAGTGGCAATGAGGAATCGAGTGGGCGGAATCCCGAAACTGTGGGACTTCTATCGCTTCCACTCAGTGGATCCGGTACTGCTCGCGACGAAGAAGCAGCATTATCCGGCCTTGGTCCAGTCGCTCCTGCGTGAGGATTCCGGACTCACGCCGAGCGAGTCCCGGGCTCTAGACCTCCTTTCCCACGAAGTCCTCGCAGCCAAGCGAATGCACGAGTTCGCCCTCCTCGAACTTCTCCTGTCGCAAGGAGTGGCCACGGAGGCCGAGATCCGTGAAGCCTTCGAGGCGGTCGAACTCCGCGTTGATTCCTCCCGAATCGCTAGCTCGATCGACACGCTCACTCTGACGGGCTACGCGCAGACTGATATCAATCGCTATCAAGTCGGAATCGCAGAGCGCCTCGGCGACGGCATCCGCCTGACCGACGAGTTCAACACGGCCTACACCGAGTCCGCCGCCCTATGCGACGCCGTGGGAGACCTCTTAAAGACCGGAAAGCAACTGACTCAAGACCGCTACCAAACGGATCTTCCGTTCACACCAGGCATGCAGTACTCCCGCCGCGATGCTGCCCGCATCGTGGGATGGCCCAGGGCCTTCGCCTCGACCATCTACGGCTATAAGACCGACGAGACTTCAAGCGTTTGCACGATCTTCGTGACGCTGCACAAGTCCAGCGAGGTTGACGCGAGCACTGCGTATGAGGATCAACTGCTTGATCCATCGACCATGCGGTGGTTCTCCCGAAGCAGGCGGACCCTCGAGAGTAGGGAAGTCAGTCTGGTTGTCGACGGGCTGGTCGAGGTGCATGTCTTCGTGAAGAAGGATGACGCCGAGGGCAGCGACCACTATTACCTCGGTCGCGCTACTGCTCACGAGGCGGAGGAAACAACCATGCCGGGCGGAGATGGGCAGCCTCTGCCGGTTGTCAAGATGCTCCTGAGGTTCCGCCAGCCGATCAAGCAAGGGTTGTTTGACTACTTCCACCCACTGGGACGGGAGTGAGCACCGCCTCTATTTGCGGTCCGGCCCCCGGGGGAAAGCGGTCCACCCAAGGGCAGAGGTCAGTGCGCTCGCTCGAACCTGCTGACGAGCGATCTCAGTCTTTCCGCATACCTGGGGCCCTCAATGAGGACTGCACCCGACGACTGCGGCCTGACCTCAAGTTCGGCGTCCGCAATGCGGGCCTTTTGGACCATGACCCTGCCTCCCTCCCGTGAGCCGCAGATCGTACCCACTCTGGCCGCACCAACGCCCTTCGCGATGCGCGGGAGGCGGAGGGGGCCGGCGTGCGCTTGGTACGGCCGAGAGCTGGGTTCAGTCAATTAGCCACGTCTCTCCATTGGCTGGCTTCGGATGCGTGGGGCGGACGCCACCACACGCGAGGACCATCGAGGTGCCGTCGACTTCCTGGCCAGTTTCGACGCCGCCCGTCACGCCCATGAGCGATGGACGTCACAGAACGTACCCCGAAACCTATAGACCCCGCGTAAACCGACTCAAGCCCATCAACTTCTCCACGCAGTTAAGGCCCGCTACATGATGGCGTGATTGCAGACACCTGCGCTCATCCGACTGTGGATGAAGGCGGTCAATCCGCAGGGCCAACTCTCTCCACCGATGAGAGGATGGCCTTATACCTAGAACCCCGAGGATCGACCGAAGTGAGGAGTGCGCATGCCCGACGAATATGTGGGTGACAGCCGTCCATGGGCTGCCCGCAAGCCGCAAAACTATGTCATGAGTGGGATCTTCATCCTCGTAGCGATCGCGTTGGTGTGGCAGGGTTTCTCCTATATCAATTCGGGCAGGGGTGGCTTGGTTCCGTACTTCATCATCCTCGGCGGACCAGTCATGGCGATCTATTACATCTGGTACCTGTCCTTTCGCCGCTTCGAATCTGATGGACCTGAAGGCGAGTAACCCACCGACGTGGACAAGGAGATTGCGTTGCCAACGAATGCCAGCGGTACTGGGGATTGTCATCGACGGCCTTCGGACCGGAGCTCCCTCTTGAGGCTTGTGGTCGTGGTCCCCTTCCTGCTGACTGCCGCAGTCATGCTTGCCGCATGCTCCCCCAGCCCGACCGCGAGCCAGCCGGCCTCTGATGCTGACCCGATGATTCAGACATGCACCACGGATGTAGCCGAGGCTGCTTTTGACGTGGTTACACGTCAGGCGAGAGCATTCGCCAACGACGACTTCGATGCCGCTCTGCAATTCGCGAGCACAGGATTTCGATCCTCGGTGACACTGCCGCGATTCAAGGCCCTCATCGTGAGCGGCTACAGCTTCCTATTGGTTAGCCCGAAACTGCTCTTGACCGAATGCAGAACCGAAGGAACGGGGACTCTCCTTCGAGTGGGCGTGAGCAGCGATGTCGCGCTTGAGTATCGAATGGTCACCGAAGACGGCAGATGGCGCATCGACGGCGCATCGATCCTGAAGGAGATCGCGGCATGAGACTGCCCCTACGTCGCATCGCCATCGTCACCGTGGCGCTTGGCCTCGCCCTGAGCACATCCACGGGCATCGCACGTGCCCATGAACGTGTCGTGCTCACGAGTCAGGACGTTACGCCTGCGCAGGGACCCGTCATCAACGACGGGACTATTGCCCGCGCCGCGTATGCCGCATTCACGGGTGCCGGCCAGCAACGGGGGCTTCGAGTGCGATTCACATCCGGCCAGGAACTACGGATGGAGTTGCTCATTTCCGACGCACCGGCTGCAAGCCGCCTGCCTGCCAACAGACTTCCTCAACTCACCGTTATCGCGCCCGACGGGTCACGGCGCAGCCTTACGACATCCGAGCGAACGCCCTTCTTTGAGCCGTACTCCGGGACCTCCTTCCTCTACCTCGCCCGTTTGCGGACGAAAGCTCAGGCCGGCACGTACCAAGTCTTGGTGTCCTCCCGATCGAGCACACCCGTCACTGCAGTGATCGGAATCGGCTACCGAGAAGTCGCCGGACACTAGTCCCGCTGATCGATGAGTGCCTCATCGGCTAGAAGCCCTTCGGCCTCACTCCCTGCGATGCTGCTTCTGCTATCACCAAACATCACCGACGTCGCGTAGCGTCCGTTCGCGCGGTCTAGTACCACTGCAAGGTCGAAGAGTGTCCAACTCCCATTTCCCTTGGCTTCGATCACGGCGTGAGCTGCCACGTATGGGGAACGTCGAGTCGCACATCCCGCGTTCAGCGAACGACACTGGTCGCATACGCAGACCGACGAGAGATGGGACACGCAGCGTGTGCAATTGTTTCCACGTGGTCTTGTCATGGGAGCAGATCGTCATCGACGCCAGCGATCCACGGGCGCTCGGTCATTGGTGGGCGCGCGCCCTTGATTGGAGCGTGACCCTTGAGGAAGAAGACGAATTCGAGATTCGGCCCGCGGCCGACGTCACACCCGGCTTGCTCTTCGTGCGGGTAGCCGACGATCGGGTCGTCAAGAATCGACTGCACCTGGACTTCAGGCCAGATGATCAGGCGGCAGAGGTGCAGCGACTCTTGGACCTCGGAGCGGTGCGAGCCGATGTCGGCCAGAGCGATGTTTCATGGGTTGTCCTTCGCGACCCAGAGGGCAATGAATTCTGCGTTCTGGGGGTCGAGAATCCCCTGATTCTGGACACTGAATGACTTTTTGGGCGGCGCGCTGCTGCCGTGTCTCCAAATTCCTTCTGTGAGAGGACCGATCGTATGTCACAGGATGCTCCGGTCGCCGAGGTCGTCCAGGTCAATCGCACGTCAATGTGGTTGGCTGTCGTTGGCTCCGATGCCATTGACATCACGCCGATAAGTCCTGACCCAACCACCAGGAGGAGTCGTCATGGCTCAGTACCTTGTCTTTTTCAATCAGCAATGGGTCGGCGATCACACCGCTGATTGGTTCAGCAGTCGCGGACCGCTCGCCCGCGCGGTGGTGCAGGAGATGCGCGCAGCAGGCGTTCTCGTGTTCGCCGGCGGACTAGTGGAGGAACTCGACACCGCATACACCGCCGACGCGACCAGCGGCGACCTGACAATCACGAAGGGCCCCTACAGCGACACGGATGAGTACCTCGGCGGGATGACGATCATCGACGTGGTCGATGACCAGGCAGCCGTTGTGTGGGCGGGCAAGGTGGCGCAGGCGTGCGGGTGGCCGCAGGAGGTCCGCCGATTCAAGCCGTAGCAGCAACTGCCGCAACCTCGTCATCGTCGTCGGTTGCCTCACCGCGGCGGCTGGTCCACTGCGAGTAGCCGATCGCCAACGCGGTCGCGAGAATCACGAGGATGCCACCCACAACGTTGTCGACGACCCGCTGCTTGCCCAACTCGCCTACCTCGGTGAGGGTCGTCGAGTTCAGGCAAGCCGTTGCCGGCACCATGAAGACGTAGTAGACCCACGCGAGGCCACTCAGGCGTGCGAACACCGAAACAACGAGGAATGCCAGACCGATCAAGTAGACAAGACCAAGCGAGTGAACTTGGCTCACGAGCAGGATGATGAAGACCGAGCCCAGGATGGTTCCGAGGACCCGGAAGACCGTCGGCTTGAGGGTTTGGACAGTTCCGATCGGCGCCATCACCATGATCACTGCGATGAGGAACGCTCCACCGATCATCTTGGGGTTGTCGAGCACATAGAACGTGGCCACCGTTACGAGGGTGGTGATCATCACCGTGTAGGTCATTGCCTCGCTCCGAGAATGGGGAGCCAGCGTTACAGGCTTGCGCTTGCGCTGCAGGTACGACACGAGGAGGGCAGGGATGAGTCCGCCGACGAAGAAAATCAGCGCCATCCACATCAGGTAGCCGTTGTCGAGGCGGTTCACCGTGGTGGCCCCGTCCCACGCGGGCGGGTCGATGAGCGCCCACGACAGCATCACGGGCACAAGCAGCCCGGACTTTTGCAGGCCCACGCGCGACAGGCGACCAACGGTCATGCACAGGATGGCCATCAGTGCTGCGCCAGACACCGGTGACGTTCCGGCCACGATGGCAAGTGGTGCGAGGAATCCCATGACGATCGCCACGATCACGGCGTACCGCCGTCCGCCCGACATCGCCGCCGCAATGCCCACAATGGCCGGGATCGACGCCCAGGTTGCAGCACCCTGCACCTCGCCGGTGCCAGCCCAGGTAATGAGCACCATGACGATTGCCGGCAGCAGCACCAGCACGACCGCTGCCACCACGAGGATCAGTCGGCGCTTGACCGGCATCCTCACCGACCTCTTGGGAACTGTCACGTTCGCGTCATTGCCATTGCTGGTCTCATTACTGGTCATGGCGTGAGCGTAGGGGTAAGGCTTACGACTCGGTGAGTAGTGAGAGGTTCTCGCCGAACTGTTCGGCAACAGAACTCCCAGCACCGGGGCTTCTGTGCAGTGCGCACTGGCGACTGCGGGAGATGACCCGCCAAGGAACGTGACCGCACCTCGTCTGACAGCATGGCGTGAGGTACTTCGATGAGATAGAGGGGTGAGTCATGCCGGCGACTCGTCGCCTGCTGCCCGTCCTCTTCCTTGAGGCAGCGAACCTCACCTCAGGGCTTGGCAACGCCGTCGTCATGCTCGCCTTTCCCTGGCTCGTGCTCCAGGAGACGGGGTCGGCCGCAGCAGCAGGTGCGGTCGCGGCGATCAGCGCTCTCCCTGCACTCCTCGCCGCTCCACTCACCGGCTGGCTAGTCGACCGCCTGGGTCGAAAACCGGTCGCGGTCGGAGCCGATGTCATCAGCGCACTGTCGGTGGCCGCAGTGCCAATCGTCTCGATGACCATCGGGCTCACCTACGGCTCGATCCTCGCCCTCGCGATCATCGGCGCCATCTTTGACCCGGCTGGGTACAGCGCTCGTCGAGCACTCATTCCCGATGCTGCGCAGGCCTCGGAAATCGACACCGATCGACTCAATGGCATTCACGAAGGCGTGTTCCTCGTCGGGTGGACAGCAGGACCGCTCGCTGCAGCAGCGCTCATTGCCGGAATCGGTCCTGAGGCCGCC
Organism: Candidatus Nanopelagicales bacterium; assembly: GCA_049315365.1. Taxonomy (GTDB): domain Bacteria; phylum Actinomycetota; class Actinomycetes; order S36-B12; family S36-B12; genus WLND01. Next base: position 1,163 of record JBMOKH010000069.1, on the reverse strand, counting down.
TTCTGGCTGCCATGCGGACTCTTTCTACTCGCCGCGCTCGCGGTGGCCGCCATGCGAGTCGGTGACGCTGGCCAACGCGGGCGCGCTGAAGCACAGGCCGGCGGAAGTCCTGACAGTGGCCTGAGTGAACTCGTTCGTGGCTTCACCGCACTCTGGAAGGATCGCGCGCTGCGTGTCCTCGCCATCGCAGTCCTCATCATCGCCGCGGTCTACATGCCGACCGAGGCAGTCATCCTCCCCGTCTACTTCAACGACCTGCAAGACCCCGCCGGCCTCGGCATCGTCATCGCAGCTATTTCCGGCGGCTCGATGATCGGTGCATTCGGGTACGGCTGGATTCTGGCGCGCGTTCGCCCGTCGGTGCTCGTCCGCATCATCCTCATCGGCACAACACTCGCCGTCCTGCCGATGACGCTCCTACCACCGCTGCCGGTGCTCGCGGCCTTCGGCTTCCTGCTCGGCCTTGTTTGGGGCCCGTTCAATCCCCTCTTCAGTACCCTCGTGCAGCGTCGGATCCGCCCTGAGGAGCAGGGCCGGGTCTACGGAGTGCAGTTGGCCGGCTTCTACGCAGCGCCGCCGATCGGAATGGTCGTCGCCGGAATCAGCGTCGACGCGCTCAGCGTGTCAGTGACCTACCTGGCGCTCGGCTTGCTCCTTGCAGCATGCGCGATCCCGATCGTCTTTCTGAGAAGCATCGGCGACCTCGACAATGAGCGCGAGTAGCGTGTCGGGGATCTCCTTGACCGAGAGTTGGAGGAGTCACCATGTCCGACGACGCTGATGTGCGCGACATTGCGATGTCCGTCGCCGGGGTGGTCGAAGCTGAATGAGGTGTGTTGAGGATCCGCCCTAGCCTCACCGACTGCACGGTGAACAGGAAGGCCATTCAGGTAGCGGTCGCCTAGGTGCAGCTTGTCGAACTGATTCGCGACATGGTCGCTGCAGCGGATCGTCGCCGGAACTCTCGTATGGCGTATGTGCCCGCCAACATCCACTACCTTTGTCCCATGTTTTCGGGGAATCCAGCCATGGGCGTGGTTATGGGCGTGGTCATGTGCGCCGGAGCCGTACTCCTCACGGCGTGCGGTAGCCAGGGAGATACGCAGGGAGTCATCGATGAGGTCAATGCCTTCCCGTTGGTGTCGAGCATCAACGGCGAGGTC
>JBMOKH010000339.1:0-2333 GCA_049315365.1 Candidatus Nanopelagicales bacterium | reverse complement strand
CGCCCGGGTTCATGAGCCCCGCCGGGTCGAGTGCCCGCTTGATCGCCCGCATCGCGGCGATCTCCGCAGCCGAGCGGCACAGGTGGAGGTCGCCGGCCTTCGCCCGCCCCACCCCGTGCTCCGCCGAGATCGATCCGCCGTAGCCGGCGACGCAGGCGAGGATCGCATGGTCGACCCTGGTGTCGTCTGCGGCCGGGCCGGCGATCTCGACGTGGATGTTGCCGTCGGCGAGGTGACCGAACACCCCGAAGGTTGTGACGTCATCGAAGCCATCGACGACCGAGCGAAGTTCGTCGGCGCACTGGGCCAGTGACGCGAGCGGCACTGAGACGTCCATCTTGTGGACGATGCCAAGCGACGAGAACGCCTCGGACTGGCGCTCGCGGTACTCCCAGAGCCGGGCCCGCTCAGCCGCATCGAGCGCGACGACGGCGTCGGCTTCGTCGTCGAGCAGCGACTCGAATCCTGAGCCGTCGCCGCCATCGATGAGTTCGAGGAGGACGACGAGCGGCCAGCGGCCGGCCAGCGGCCAGGGCAGCCCGGCAACGGTTCCGGCGAGATCCATGCCGGTCTCGTCGATGACCTCGGCGGCGAGGACCGGGCTCGTCGCTGACGCCATGAGGGCGAGGGCGGACGCGTATGAGGGCGAGCCGATGAGGGCGACCGATGTGCGGCCGGGCGGACGATGCAGGCGCAGGCGGACGGCCGTGATGATGCCGAGGGTGCCCTCCGATCCGCAGAGGAGCGCCGCGAGGTCGTAGCCGGTGTTGTCCTTGAGGAGGCCCTCGAGGTGGGAGACGACCGAGCCGTCGGGCAGCACCGCCTCGATGCCGGTGAGCTGGGCTCGGGTCATGCCGTGGGCGATGACGTGGATGCCGCCCGCGTTCGTCGCGACGGTGCCGCCGATCGACGCCGAGTCGCGAGCGGCAAGGTCGACCCCGTACATCCAGCCGGCCGCAGCGGCTTGGCGCTGGACGTCGCCGAGGAGGGCTCCGGCCCCCGCGGTGAGCTGCCCCGAGAGCTCGTCGACGGGGCTGATGGCGGCGAGTCGGCGCAGGGAGACGATGACCGGCGGGCCGAGCGGCCCGGGGTGGGCGGCCGGCACGCCTCCGCCGACGAGGCCGGTGTTGCCGCCCTGGGGAAGGATCGGCACGCCGGCCCGGGCGCAGGCGCGCACGACCTCGGCCACCTCATCGGTCGAGGCCGGACGCACGACCGCTAGGCAGGGGCCCGAGAACCGCCTCGACCAGTCGGTCACGTAGGGCGCCACCAGTTCGGGGGAGGTGAGCACGTGCTCGGCGCCCACGCTCTCGCGCAATTGCCCGAGCATGAGCTGCCGATCGGTCGCCTCGTTCGCCGCATCCGTCACAGGGGTTATCCTTGCCGAAGGGGAGTTGGCGTTGATGAACACCCAGTTAGTGGAGGACGCATGCGAGTGAAGCGCCAGACATCGTTTGTGTCGGCCTTCGTCGTCATGGCCGCTGCGAGTGTCATGCTGGCCGGGCCGTCCTCCGCGCTCGAGCCGGGGACCGGACCCGCCGAGGGAACCTTCACCTTCAAAACCAGTAACGGCATCCTCCCGACTTGGAACTCCGAGACCCTGCGCCTTACCGGCGTGTCGCCGGGGTCCGCGATCACGAACGCCACCTCCACCTCCGCCACCATCACGCTGCCGATCATCGCGCGGAAGGGCTCGGCGAACTTCGCCTCCGGAGGGTTTCGGATCACGAACACCGACACAGGCGCCTTCGTGAACTGTGCCACCCCCGTCGTCGACACGCGGGCCCGTGTGATCGATTGCGTGCTCCGAGGCGGCACGAACCTGCCGTTGTTCGCGTTCGAGTCGATCGCAGGACGGAGCTTCGGCCTCATTGGCGACACGGGCAGCGCCGACTACACCGGAATGGTCATGCGGGTGGCGGGCCAGCGGGCCGCCGACTTCCTCAACAAGGAACTCAGCACCAACGCATTCAGCCCCTACGTAACGGTGGCCACGGCCGACCTCTCAATAACCTACCCCCGAACCTAACCCCCACCCCTCCCTCCCGCTCCCCCCTGCCCGTCGTTTCGTCCAGCATCCGGCTGAACTGACCGGAATTCTGGTCATTTCGTCCTGCTCTGGGTCATTTCGTCCGCGTGGCACAGAGGGACTCGAACTCCGTCCATCGAGAATCGACTACTTTCGACTACGGTGTAGTTATGTCCGAGCCACGCTCAATCCGATTCGAGCCACGCACGATCGAGCGGCTCGCCACCTACGCAGCCCAGCGGCCAGGGGTGACAAGCGCATCAGCGGCAGCTCGCCTCGTCGAGGAGGGCCTTCGAATGGACGC
>JBMOKH010000338.1:0-2343 GCA_049315365.1 Candidatus Nanopelagicales bacterium | reverse complement strand
TCAGAGAGGACGGCACGCGACTGCACGCCGTGAGCCGCGGAAGCGGCGCGCCGATCGTCCTCGCACATGGCTTTGCCGTCGACAGCGACGAGTGGAACGTCATCGGCGACGACCTCGTCCGACGTGGCTTTCGCATCATCGCCTTCGACCAGCGGGGCCACAGTCGATCAACGATCGGGAGTGACGGTGTCGGGTCTCGTGAGATGGCCGGCGACTTCGCCGCCGTCCTCGAGCACTACGACGTGCATGACGCAGTACTCGTCGCCCACTCGATGGGCGGCTTCCTCGCCATCCGCTTCCTCGTCGAGCATCCGGGCATCGTCCGAGACCGCATCAAGGCGCTCATGCTCATCGCAACATTCGCCGGCGACGTCAACCGAAGGAATCCCCAGAACAGGGCGCAGATCCCGCTCATCAAGAGCGGCCTGCTCGCACGCGCCGTAAAGGGGGACTTCTTCGGAATGCCCTTCGCCAGGACGCTGATCGGCGAATCCAAGGATCCCGGCATGGCTCGTGCATTCCTGGCGTCCTTCCGTCGGCAGAATCTCGTCGCTCTCGCCCCCATCCTCGAGGCCATGATCGCCGAGAGCCGGTACGACCGTCTGGGGGAGATCGACCTGCCCTGCACCATTGCCATCGGCACGAAGGACAAGACCACGCCCCCCTTCCACACCGATGACCTTCACCGTGGCATTCGGGGGTCGAAGGTTGTCCGCTACCCCGGGTTGGGGCACATGCTCAACTGGGAGGCTTCGGGGCAGCTCGCCGATGAGATCGAGGCCCTTGCGACCGCCTGACGACCGCCGCGTGAGGGCCGGATCAGCACGGGCTATGAGACGTCGGTCGAGGCCGAGAAATCGAAGGATGGCTGCGGAAGATTGAACAGGATCACGAGGGCGATGCTCAGCAGCACGAGCCCCACGGCGATCAGGGTGTAGCGGACCGGCACGACCGAGAACGTGCTGCCGATGCCAATGAGGAACAGAACGCCGGCGAGGAAGACGGTGAGCCGTATGTATTGGTCTCCTAGCGCGCCGAGCTTGATTCCTTCCTCGTTCAGCCTGTCTGCCTTGAGGCGCAGACTCTCGGCTGTTCTCAGCAGTGGGCGTTCGTACTCGGCCATGTCGAACGGCGTCGGAGGTGCCTCGGCGTTCGTAGCCGGTTCAAGGGCAATCCACGCGGCGAACGCCCGTTCGAGCGTGGGGGTAAATCGCGCTCGAGCGACTTCGGCTCTCAGTTCATCCCCGAGGAGATCTGTGACGAGCCACGCGTTGAATGCGGACTCGTCGAAGTTCTCAGAGGAGGCTGCTTCGAGTACCTGCTCGTCGGCATCGGTATCAGCCCTTGCGGACTCAGCGAACGCCACCCTCGAGTCGGTGCCATAGGACGCAGCGGCAAAGCCCGACCAGGCCGCGAGGATCGTCACTCCCGCGAGAAGGGCCGCTTCGATGATCTGAAGGGCCCGCCGGTGCCCCGTGGGGCTCCCGTGCTCATTTCCATGGGCACTGTGTCGATGGGCCTCATGCGCCACCTCGACCGGTGACAGTGACTCGCCCATCGAACCTGCCTCAGACCTCATCACCCCGCCTGGTACGGAAGTACGCCTAGGCTACCGGCCATGGCTAGTCGAGAGGTATCGCCCGGTGATGTTGCCGGCACGCCCGAGCCCGGGCCGGCGGGTCGCCTTCTCGCGCGGCTCACTCATGGCAGGGGTCGCTACTCGGTGATCGCCGGCACCCTCACCATCTGGGTCATGGACACCCTGCTCTCACGCCGCCTCGAGAGCAGCGGAGCAGTGACCGGGTCTACCGCCGACGTCGTCCGCACCGTCGAACAGGCGAGCACAGTGCTCTTCGTCGTCACGTCCATCGGCATCATCATCGCGCTCCTCAAGCCATATCCGCGCGCGCTGTTTCGAGTTGCGGCGATCTACCTCGGCTTCTCGGTCATTCAGGTAATCGCGAACGTCATCTCGATGCTGAGCACGGCGCACGTGCAGCAGGGCTCCGGCCTCGGCAGCCTGTGGGATGTCGGCGCTGTCTACGCGATGAGCGTCACCGTCTTCATGTTCGTCTACCTGCTGCTCGACCTCGCGACCCCCGGGGGGGCCTTCGTCTGGCCGGCCCGCGAGGGCGAGGCCCCACCCACACCCAACCTGTTCGACTACCTGTTCATCTCGCTCAACGTGAACTCGACCTACGGCCCGACCTCCGAGGCCGTCATGTCGAGGGTGACGAAACTCGTGATGTCACTGCAGGTGCTCCTGGCGATCCTCATGCTCACGGTGCTCATCTCACGAGCGGTCGCCGCGACCTCCTGAGCGGTGACGTCGAGTCAGGCCGA
>JBMOKH010000337.1:0-2352 GCA_049315365.1 Candidatus Nanopelagicales bacterium | reverse complement strand
TCGAACCGGCCGGTCGCGCTCGCATGACCGGCACTCACGACATCGCCCGTCTCGAGCTCGAGGTTTGGGACCGAGTCGGCGCGCGGGCCATCGGAGAGAAGCAGGTTGCGGTTCATCTCGTAGGTCTGCGTACCGACTGCCTCGCGGCGGACGAGGACATCGCCGATCCACACCGTGTGCGCGAGGGCTCCGGAAAGCGCGCCCTTGTAGATCACATTGCTCGTGCAGTGCGGCTGCTCGTGCTCGACGAAGATCCGCTGCTCGAAGAACTGCTCTCCCTCGGCGAGGAACACGCCGAGGAGCTCAGCGCTGCCGCCCGATGACCGGTAGTGCACCGATGGCAGCAGTCGCACGGCTCGGCCGCCGAGCGTGACGGTGCAGGCGGTGAAGCGGGCGTCGCGGCCGATCGTTGCCGGCAGGTGCGCAACGAGGCGATGCTCCTTCGGCCCGTCAACGACCATGAGGAGGGTGAGGTCCGCGCCGTCAGCGACATTGATGACGATTGCGCCCGAGATATCGGCGACGGTGTTCGCCTCGATGACAACCTTGGCGGAGCTAAATGCCCCCGCCGTGATCTCGACATGCTGGTAGGCGAACGGGCTGCTCGCCTCCAGCCGCACGACGATGGGCTCGTCAACGCGCGCCTCGCGCGGGATGTCGATGACGACAGCCGCACTTGCCCCCGATCTGGCGAGCGCGCCTGGGCGATCGGTCGGCGTCCAGGTGGAGGAAATGGACTCGATCGGCACATTGGCCACGAACTCGCTCGTCGAGATCCCGGTCACGGTCCCGGCTTCGGGGTCGCGTGCGAAGAACGGCTTGAGCACATTGAGCGGCGCGAACCGCCACTCGAGTTCGCGGCCGGTGGGCACGCCAAAGGACTCCGGGTCGAATGAGGCGACCCGCGGGGCTAGGTCATGCGGTGGGGCGATCGTCACCCAACAGCCCCTTCCATCTGCAGCTCGATGAGCCGGTTCAGCTCGATCGCGTACTCCATCGGCAACTCGCGGGCGATCGGCTCAATAAAGCCGCGCACGATCATCGCCATCGCCTCGTCCTCCGTCATGCCGCGCGACATGAGGTAGAAGAGCTGGTCTGCGCTCACCTTCGAGACCGTGGCCTCATGGCCCATCGAGACGTCGTCCTCGCGGACGTCGACGTAGGGGTAGGTGTCAGACCTCGAGATGTCATCGACGAGGAGGGCATCGCACTTCACGGTGCTCTTCGATCCGTGGGCGCCCTCGAGGATCTGGACGAGGCCGCGGTACGACGTGCGGCCGCCACCGCGGGCAACCGACTTGGAGACGATGCTCGAGGACGTGTTCGGCGCAGCATGGACCATCTTGGAGCCCGCATCCTGGTGCTGGCCCTCGCCGGCGAAGGCGATCGACAGGGTCTCGCCCTTGGCATGCTCGCCCATGAGCCAGACGGCCGGGTACTTCATCGTGACCTTGGAGCCGAGGTTGCCATCGATCCACTCCATCGTGGCACCCTCGTGAGCGACGGCCCGCTTGGTGACGAGGTTGTAGACGTTGGTCGACCAGTTCTGAATCGTGGTGTAGCGGCAGCGTCCGCCCTTCTTCACGATGATCTCCACCACCGCAGAGTGCAGCGAGTCGCTCGAGTAGATCGGCGCGGTGCAGCCCTCGACGTAGTGCACGTAGGCATCCTCGTCGACGATGATGAGGGTGCGCTCGAACTGGCCCATGTTCTCGGTGTTGATGCGGAAGTAGGCCTGGAGCGGGATGTCGACGTGCACTCCCTTCGGCACGTACACGAACGAGCCGCCGGACCAAACCGATGTGTTGAGCGCGGCGAACTTGTTGTCGCCCACCGGGATGACCGAGCCGAAGTACTCCTTGAAGACGTCCTCGTGCTCGCGCAGCGCGGTATCGGTGTCGAGGAAGATAACGCCCTGCTCCTCGAGGTCCTCGCGAATCTTGTGGTAGACGACCTCGGATTCGTACTGAGCCGCGACGCCCGAGACTAGGCGCTGCTTCTCCGCCTCCGGGATGCCGAGGCGGTCGTACGTGCTCTTGATGTCGTCGGGCAGCTCGTCCCAACTCGTCGCCTGCTTCTCGGTTGACCGGACGAAGTACTTGATGTTGTCGAAGTCGATGCCATTGAGGTCCGAGCCCCAGGTCGGCATGGGCTTCTTGCCGAACAGTCGCAGGCCCTTGAGCCGCAATTCGAGCATCCACTCCGGCTCGTTCTTGAGCGCGCTGATGTTGCGCACCACCTCTTCGCTCAGGCCGCGCTTGGCGATCGCACCGGCACTGTCTGCGTCGTGCCAGCCATACTCATATCGACCGAGCTCGTCGATGGTCGCAGCCTGCTGCTCGGCCGAGGTCA
>JBMOKH010000068.1:0-10585 GCA_049315365.1 Candidatus Nanopelagicales bacterium | reverse complement strand
AAGGCCGATTACGTCTACAGCAACTTCGTCCATGGATTCAAGCGACTGCCGGTGAGAAAGGCGTGATCAATAGGCTTGGGAACACTCATCCTCTACGGTCGCGACGTGATTGACGTCAGCCGCTGCCTCCCCCGCAGGGATCATCGCCCACTCGCTGCCCCTGGCTTGGCTCGATGATGAGGGTGAATTCTTTCCACTGATCGGCACCAAGGCGCTTGATGGTGATTCGCTCTTTCCTGTTGTCCCATAAGCGCGTCGCGCCCACGTCCATCCCGGACTCGCTCGTGCAGAGGTGATATGTGTAGTACCCGCCTGTGGACGGATCCTCACGCTCCAGGATCCACGCAGAAGGCGCACCGAACCAAGGATTCGTGGCTCCAAACGCGAATGGCAGGGCCGGGTCCGGAAGGACCAAATCGCCACTCACGTCGGTGCCATTGAATTTCGTTCCTTCGGCACAGGATTCGGAACCCGGTGGTATGTCTCCTTCGCGAGTCGAGGTGTACTTTTGGCCGTAGGTGACGTTCACCGATTCAGTCCAACTATTGACAACGCAGATGCGGGTGCCGAGATTCGCCGCTAGCCGCGGCCCTGCTTCAGTTGACGAGCACCCGCTCGCCCCGGTCACGATTGCGGTGAGCGCCAAGAAGGTAGCGAGAACGGAGCCGGGACCTCGCGAAGTGGACATCATCGATGGGAGACCTCTCGGGTTGGCTGCACGACTTGCGGCTGCACCTTAAAATCTAGATTGATTATCTAGAGAATGGTAGCCATCGCACGTTTTCGGTCAATCCAACGCCGAACGACCTTTCGCACACCATGCTGTGGCCGTCCATGGCGAGGCTCGGTGCCCTTGCCATGCATGAATCGTTGAGTGCACTCGGTGGGTGCTCGTCACCGAATCGCGAAGCAGCTGGGGTTCTCGGCAGCAGGGTGTGCATTGTGAACGAGTCCTCGAGGGCGGCCACCGTCGTTTTCACGGTGCGTGACACTGCTCGGGGGGAGGGATCTGTGGCCCCGGGGTATCAGGCCTGCGGCGAGGGCACCATGAGTGCACCCAAGTTCGACGCTTAAGGCAACATCACCCTCCCAACGCCGTACATCGAGATGAAGGTGGGGGTGAGGGCAAACAACCCCGGGATAGGACCTCCGTCGACGGACCTGACCATCAATGAGAAGGGGTGCATGACAGCAGGCTCGAACGAAAGAGATATGTCGGTTTGGCATGACGGTGTCCTGCTCTACACCGTGCAGCGACTTACTGACGGCCAGTGGAAGGAATTCACGGTCACGTTCGCCGATTCCGAGAAGCCAAGTGCGAGCGAGCTCCCGGCGATGTGCCCCAACCGTGTCCGGTGATCGGTTGCGCCACGAGTTTCGACCGGCCTCCGGTCTGTTGTGTCTGCGGCCGCGCAAGATCGGCATGAGTGTCAATGGCGTCAGTCGACGCAGCCGCATGAGTCAGGGACCTCCTAGCCGCCTTCGTTGAGTTCGTCGCATTCAACTCGGTATCGGTCGGACTGCCGAACCTCGACCGGTACGTCATCCCCAGATAGGGAAGGCCTTTGACGCTCTGCCGATACCTCCGCACGCCCAATGTTGTATCCCGATCAAGGGTTGAGCAGGAGCCTGGAGCCTTGTCAGTGGACGCATGCCTCGCACAACTCGACTGGCAGTCCGCCGGGGCAACGCGCTGGACGACCCCGGACGGGTCACGCCGCCTGCGACATCAGAAAGGTGCCGGGAGCTCGAGCATTCTCGTGAGGTTCGGTGACGCTGCCGTGAGATGAGCGGCCAATGCGTGAGGGATTTACTCCTTGTATCGGAGGGGTAAACCGATGCAGCACCTGTGCCCGTCACCGCCGAAGAACACCATCGTGCTCTGCGTGGACGACAAGTCGAGAGAACAGGCCCTACACCGCACCGCCCCGTTCCTGCCCATGCGCCCCGGCCCACCGCAGAAGGCCACCACGACTACGTCTCCCGCGGCACCACGACCCTGTTCGCGGACCTTGATGTCGCGACCGGCATGGTGACCGGCCAGTGCCACGACCGCCACCAGGGCGACGAGTTCCTGCGCTTCATGAAGACCGTCGCCAAGATCTACCCCGCCGCCAACTCCACGTCATCCCGACAACTACGCGACCCACAACCACCCAGGCGTCCGGGCATGGCTCGAGCGGTACCCCCTCATCCACCTGCACTTCACCCCGACATCACTCCTGATTGATCCCGGGGCACCGCGCCGGGAGCCCACTCGCGCTGGGCTGCTCGGAGTCGGAAAGCGTGACAGCAAATTCCTTCCACTGGCCGTCAGCAAGTCGCTGCACTGTGTAGCGCAGAACACCGTCATCCCAAACCGCCTTCGTTCCTTCCTGCCCAACTACCTTTACACACTCCCTCCCATTGATGAAAAGTTTCGCTCCGGGAAATCCAATAGCGGGGTTGGTTCCCCACACAGTCAGCTCCATGGGGGGCGATGCGAGGGTGATGGTGGATTCCACCTCGTTTTCCCATGCACCGGTGCCCTCACCGCAGGCCTGATACCCCCGGGGCACAGCGCCCTCCCCCCGAGCAGTGTCACGTGTCGTGAAAACGACAGTAGCCGTCCTCGAGGACCAGTTCACAACGCACACATTGGTGCCGAGATTCCCAGCTGCACGATTCGGTGACGAGCACCCACCGAGCGCCATCCCCGCGATCAGCACAAGCAAGCCGACACTTCTTACCCGTCGTGTTGTCACCCGTCGAATCACCGCGTACCGCCATCAGAAACGCTCGCGCCATCCCCTGAAAAGGACTCCAAGAGCAAGCTAGAACACATGCAGTTACCCTATACTTAGTCATCTATCCTTGGCAGGGGAACAAGGTTCTTCACCACGTCGCTGATGGCGCATCGTTCACCGGTGGAGGTGATCACCGATCGCGCCCCAGCCTTGGCGAACGTGATCGACGAACTGATCCCCGCCGCCTTCCACAGCACAGGGCAGTATGAGAACAACCGGTGCGAGGCCGATCACGGCCGTCTCAAAGCCAGGTTGAGGCCGATGCGAGGGCTGAAGACCGACCGAACGGTCAGCGTCGTGATCCAAGGCCACGCGTTCGTCCAGAACCTGCGGCGCGGCCATTACAAACTCGGTATCGACGCCGCGCCGGTGTTCCGGTTGGCGACCGCATTCGACGAACTCCAGCCCGCAATCTGAATGATTCTGTCTCCGCCAACGATCCCGCACGCCCTACGATCGCCAAACGCAACAGTGCCGTACCGGATCAGTACGCCTCGCTGCGCTTTGCGACCGCCAGCGCCAAGATCACCAGTGCCCCGTCGTCCAGGGTGACGATGATCCGGTAGTCCCCGACGCGATACCGCCAATGACCGCGGTGAGTACCCGTCAGCGCCTTGCCCCGCAACCGCGGATCGGGCAGCCCGGAGACGTCCACCAGATATGCGCCGATGCGTTTTTGGACCGAGGAGTCGAGCTTTCCGAAGTCGCGCTCGAACGTCCGCGTGATTTGAACGCGCCACGCGGCGGCAGCGTTCACCGGCCTCCAGCAGCGTTCGCCGCCCGCCCTTCGGCCATGTCGCTATCTGTGAGACCGAGTTCGCCCATGAACTCGCCTAGGGGTCGGCTCTGGCGCCCGGAGTCCTCGAATGCCCGCATGGCTTCGTCGGCGGCGTAGGCGTCTTCCAGGTCCTCCAGATGGGCGTGGATCGCCTCGCGGACATAAAAACTCTTGGTACGACCGGTACGCCGTGACAGCGCCTCGAGGCGGGCCTCTTCCTCAGCGGTGAGCCGGATCGTGACCGTCATGACGCCTCCGTGTAAGACATGTATACACAATAACACCCGCCCGTGCGGCGCTGCTCCCAGGTCAGAATCGACCCGTTGTCACCCGCGCACAGATGAGAGCGGACAGTCCGGCACTGTTGCATTGAGGAGGCATGTGTTGCCTCAACGCAACAGCGCCGCTATGACAGACTTCACCCATGAGACGGACACTGTGCGTGGCCGCAACTGTTTTTCTGTGTTCTGGCCTGTTGGCGGGAGCCACCGCGTGCAGTTCGCCGGCGTCGTTCACGGCGTCGCAGGGTCTGCGTGAACCCGTCGCCCGCGACGACGGATACGAGATGACGGTCCCAGCCCTTTGGGCCGACGATGCAGCGGGCACCAGCGGCACCGAGCCCGCTCGGATCTGGGCCACGAAGGACGGCTCGGCGCTCTTCACGATCGACCTCGCCGATATCAAGGCGCAAGGGGCGGGTGCGCAGTGGACAGCAGCCTCCGCGGCCGCTGCCGCGGTGGGCTCCATGATCAGCGGCGTCAATCCTGGGCGCGTCGATGTGGACTTTGGCGTGTCCGGCCCGATCGACGGACCGTCCGCTGGTGGCATCCTCACGGTGGGGGTGCTCGCCGCTCTCCTGGGTGCGCCAATCCGTGGTGACATGACGATGACTGGAACCATCAGCCCCGATGGCTCGATCGGTCCTGTGGGCGGAATATCGCTGAAGCTGCAGGCTGCGGCCGAGCAGGGATATCGAACAGTTCTGCTCCCAATGGCGAATATGAGCCTTCGCAACCCGGACACGAATGCGGTCGAGACCGCGGACGAGGTGGGCAAGCGCCTTGGCCTGGAGGTTCGGTCAGTGGGGAACGTGCAAGAGGCCTTTTCGTTGTTCACTGAAGACAGGTTCGCCTACCCTTCCGCTCCTGCCTTCGTCCTGCCCCCAGCCGTGCAGGAGCTCTCAGCAAGGCAGGTCAAGGCACTTCTCAGCTTGCTCGATGACGAGGCAGCGGCGCTTCCGGCGAATGAGCGGACCGACGTCGTCATCGGTCTTCTCGACCAGGCGACGTCCGCTGCTGAGTCTGGGCAGGTGGCCACGGCATATGGCATCGGAATGCAGGGCCTGAACGTGGCGGTCCGGGAGCGAGCATCGGCGGATGCGCAGGCGCAGTTGGCCGCCTCGGGCGTGACTGGTGCGACCTCCTGGCTGACTGATTGGCTGGACCGTTCGACCGCCAGCAATGCGACTGCGTTGGCGCAAGGCATCCAACTCGGCGATGCCATGGGCTACGAGCAGCAGCTGACCCTGCCAAACGCCCTGAGCTGGTTGGCATACAACGACTCCATCCTGCAGTCAGTCCAGCAGCAGCTCGACGCAGGCGCGTTGGATGCCGCGCGCATCGATCGTTATGCGCGCATCCTCGCCGACGTGGATGCCGCCATCACCGTGTACTACCCCGATCAGCTGGCGATCATCCAAGCTGCGCCGGCCCAGCCGAGTCCTGGTGCAGGACCAGTGGCCGCGTACCTCTCGGACTACACGACGTTTCTCGTGAGAGCTGGGAACGCTCAGCAGGACTACGTCCAGCAAGTGGTGATGCGTGGCCAGGATCCGGCTGAACTTGCCCTCCAGAACGATGTGGGCCTGCTCCTGCCGGTGGTACTCGACCTCAGTGCCGCGGCAGCGGCCATCCCGAACAGCAGGGATTCCCTGCCGGATGAACTGCTGCAGGCGACGTCCGCGGTGACCTACTACATCGCAACCACCTCGCTGATCGCGGCCGTTCAGAACTTCGGCGTCGACCAGTTCGGCATAGGGGCAGACCCTTCGGAGGCCCAGCAGCCTGAGGTCCTCGTCGCATCGATGTCGACAGCCAAGCGGGCCGTCGACCAGGTTGCCGCACTCCTCGGTCAGCGGGGTCTGGACGCGAGCCTGCCGGTGTGGGCTGCGGGGTATGGCACTGGTGCGGCGGAGGCACTGGCCGGAACCCCTGAGGCCACGGCAGCGCAGGTCCTTGCCCTCAATGAGCTGTACTTCGATGCGATCACGGTGTTCATGCTGCAGTCCGGGCCGGTCCAGTAGGAGTAGCTGACATTCGAATTGTCACGCCTTGTTCAAACGAGGTGGCCGAGGCCCGCGACTTGGGTGAGAAAGTTGTCGACGAGCGCGTGGGCGCGGTCGCGGGCCCTCGGCTCCTCCGCACGTGCGTAGGCGAGGAGGATTTCGGGATCCTGGCCGTCGGCGATGATCAAGTCCCGGCCATCTCCGGGTGATTCGTACCAGCCTTGGAGCATGTCGCCGGTGAGTTCCGGATGGAACTGCAGGGCGAGGTTCTTGCGCAGGGTGAATGCCTGTGAAGCTCGTGATGTGCGCGCGATCTCGTTGGCGCCGGGGGGCAGCTGCCACCTGTCGTAGTGGAATGAGAACCAGGGGCCGGGGGGGATGAGCGACTCGTTATCGCTCCACACGCTCGTCCAGCCGATCTCGCAATCTGGAGCGGGCCCCACGCTGCCACCGTGTGCTCGGGCGAGCAGCTGGCCACCGAAGCAGATCCCGAGGACAGGCACCCCCGCTGCATCGGCGGCGCGCAGCCACTCGATCTCGGGTAGGAGCCACGAGCCGATCTTTGCGTCGTCCCAGGCTCCCCAGGGCGACCCCATGGGGACGATGACATCGAAACTGGACGGGTCGGGGAATTCGTAGGTGACGACACCGGGGGTGTCGTAGTGGGCACCCTCGACGATCAGCCCCTCGACGACCTCGAAGCCATGATCGGCAAAGCGCTCGGAGACCAGACGTGGGGGGCTGAAGGCATCGTGCTGCATAAATAGGACCCTCATGCGATGAATCCTCTCCGAAATCCTGCCCCGAGCGAGCAGGATTGACATACTATTCCGAGATCGTTGGGGGCCGAACGATCGTCTACAGGATAATCACGTCGGCATAGAACCGAGGGGCAGACCATGCAGCAGGAACTCGCAGACGTTCGTCGCGATCTGGAGAACCAAAACATCGACATTGTCCGACTCGTCTGGCCGGATGTCTTGGGCCTCACCCGCTCGAAGGATGTCACCGTCTCGCAGCTTGAGCGCGCCGCTGGGCATGGTCCCGCCTTTTGCCAGGCCACCTGGACCACGACCACCCGAGGCGATGTTCTTGACGGGCACGGCAGCCTGCAGGACGGTCTATCAGACATGGTGTCGCGCATTGATCCATCGACGATCAGGCCGCTGCCATGGGAGCCGGGCGTCGCCTATGCGATCGCTGACATCGATGAGCCGGATGGCACGCCGAATGCGATCTCGCCGCGATCGTTGCTCCGTCGCGTGATCGAGGAGTACAAGGCTCTGGGGTTACTTCCGGTCGTCGGCCCGGAGCTTGAGTTCTATCTCGCGCACAAGCCGAACGGCACGTGGGAGCGAGTTCTCAACAAGACGGGCCGCGTCTACCAGACCGGCTCCCTCGTCGATCCTGACGGAATCTTCCTGCATCTGCTCCGAATGATCGACCGGTTGAACATCGGGGCCTTTGCCGGTAACCATGAGTTCTGCCCGTCTCAGTACGAGATCAACCTCTGGCACGGCGATGCCCTCGACGCGGCAGATCGAACCTTCCTTTTCAAGACGGCCGTCAAGGATGTGACGAACCGTCAGGGAATCATGAGCACCTTCATCGGGAAGCCCTTCGGTGATGAAGGTGGCAGCGGATTCCACCTCCACTTCTCGGTGACCGATGTCAATGGCACGAACATGATGGGCGAGCCCAACGGAGACCTGTCGATCATCGCGAAGCGCATGATGGCTGGGGTGCTTGAGCACGCACCGGCGTTGGTCGCGTTCTGCAACCCGACCATCAACGCCTTCAAGCGACTTGGCCCGGACACGATGGCGCCGTACCGCGCGAACTGGGGCTACGACAATCGCACGACCTTCGTTCGGATCCCGCCGGAGCGTGGCGCGGGCACCCGAATCGAGGTGCGCATCGGTGACGGGGCTGCCAATCCTTACGTCATGATCGCTGCGGTCCTAGCCGCTGCGCTCGACGGGCTTTCCCGCCAGCTTGACTGCCCGCCGCACTCCGAGGGCTGGTCGTACACCGATGAGCGCCAACCGGTGCTGCCGATCACGCTTACCGAGGCGCTCGATGCCATGCGTGCCGATTACTTCCTCGTTGGGATCCTCGGGGAGCCGTTTGTTCAGGCCTTCGAGACACTCAAGCGCGATGAGGTGCGCCGGTACGAGGAGGCGGTCGAGGACCCGAGTACCCGCGAGATCACCCAGTGGGAGATCGACGAGTACTTCGAGGACTTCTAACGGTCGTGGGGATCACGTCGGCGTGACCTCCTTGTAGCGTCGCTCCGCGCGGGTGAGGACGACCCAGCCGATTGTTGCGATCACGCATGCGAGGACGGCATCGAGTCGCAGGCCTGCTGCGAGTTGGTCCAACTGCGCGGGGCTCACTGCTCCGACTCCGTCATCGACTCTCACCGCGGAGATGATGGCGGTTCCGAGGATCGCGACCCCTAGGGAACCGCCAATCGAACTGGCGGCTGCGCGAAAGGACGAGACGGCGCCGGTGCTCCCGTGGGGTGCGTGGCCCATGACCTCGGCATTAAGCACTGTGAGTGCGGCCATGCCCATGCAACTGAAGACCGCGGCGCTCGCAATGAGGTACCAAGCCGGGGTGCTTGACTGCATCGCGAGGAGTGGGAGCATCGTTATGGCAATCGCAATCATGAGGCGTCGCGCCGCGAGCGAGACCCCCCATCGATGCATGGCCCAGGCAGCGAGGAACTTAGCCCCGAAAACTGCCCCTCCCTGCGCGGAGATGAGTGCGATGGCTGCTGCGAGCGATGTGAGGGCGTACAGGTACTCGAGGGCGATCGTCACATAGGTGAGCATCCCGACGAGTGACACGATCCCAACGCCGACGAGCAGGCTGCGCAGGAGCCCGCTCCGCAGGGGCTCGAGTGTGAACGTTGATCGAGTCGAATGCCTCATGGTGAGCGCACAGCCGATCGCCGCAGTGATGCTCACGAGGACCCCAATGATGACGGTCGGCGAATCAGGGCTGTCGTGGCTCGTTTCGACCAGGGACCTAGCGGCTGCGGTCAGGGTGAGGCCGGCCAGAAGCGGAGTGACCCACTCGCCCATCGGTCGCGTCGACTCACTGGGGCGCAGGAGCGTGAAGGCAACTGTGCAGATGGCCAAGCCTGACAACGTCCAAATAATCGGGATGAAGCGCCAGTTCGCGGCCTCGAGTAGCCCTGCGGTTGCCACTGGGAGGATGAGGAACCCGAGGGGGAAGACCATTCCGTAGCTTGTGAAGGCGGAGACTCGGGCTTTGCCTTCGGGCACGGTTTGCTGAAGCAGCCCGAGGCCCACGATCTGCAGTGCCACCGCCATGCCGCCGCACAATGCGAGCCCAACATCGACGGCTACGGCTCCGGGGGCTGCGGCCAGAATGAGTGCTCCGAGAGTGAATCCTGCGCCCGAGATGATGATGGTCTTGCGGTGCCCGAGCCTGTCACCCGCCTGGCCGGCGATGAATATGACGAGCAGTGAAGCCACGCTGGGGATGACGAGAATGTCTTCGACTTCTCCGTCGTCCAATCCAAGATCCTCGGACATCGGCGTGACGAGGAACGTCAAACCTGCGACAACGAGAAGGGAGAGCCCTGCAATGACGCAGACGGCTAGTGTGATTCGTCGCTGCTCACCCGTCATCCGCTGGCTAGCCCAACGGGGTGGGCTTCATCCTCGTCTGGGAGGAGCGTCGCGCAGATGTATTGCACGCCGGCGAATTCTTCAGCGAATGCGATTGAGCCGAGGAATTGACGGGGTGATGTGGCTCCTGCGAAGACCTGCAGTGGGACACGGATGTCGCTGAGTTGATCGGCCGTCTCATCCGCGGAGAGTTCCATCATTGCGGCCAAGTTTCCCTGCTGAATCATTGCAAGCAGGGCCTCATTGAAGGCACTGGCCCGTGGGTGAAGTGAACCTGGGGCCTTCGCGGTGCAGCAGGCGCTGCCGTTGCCGAGGAGAAGGAGGCCCACTGACCGGGGTGTCGCCCCGAGGTGGCGCCCAACCTCCGTGGCGGCATCGCTGGACATAGTCCGTTCAAGTCCTTGAAAGGACGTGGACCCCGTCCAGCCGGCGTCACGAAGCATCGATGCGCCAATGGCCAGTGACACTGGCAGGCGCTGATCGTAGGAGCCTCCCGCGCCCGGGTCGCCGACGGCGGGCATGCCTCCGAGCCGGTGCAAGTCCCAAGGCGCGGAGCCATCAAAAGAGCCCTCCCGATCGGCTTCCGCGAGCACGACCACTTCATCCGGGCCGGCCTGGATCAGTCGCTTAATGACGCCCAGGGCCGCAGTGCGTGCTTCTGGGGCCGGTACGGCATTCCCGCTGAGGCCGGGCACCAGCACCGGCGCTGCTGGCACGAGAACCGCGCCGACGACGCTCATGCGAGACCTCGAACCGCGCGGGCAGGGGCTCGCGTGCCGAGAATTGAC
The DNA here is from genome assembly GCA_049315365.1 of Candidatus Nanopelagicales bacterium. Lineage (GTDB taxonomy): Bacteria > Actinomycetota > Actinomycetes > S36-B12 > S36-B12 > WLND01. The sequence continues at coordinate 287 of JBMOKH010000068.1, read as the reverse complement.
GCCACCATGTCGAGCACCTCGCGTGTCTCGGCAACCGCATGGACCCGGAAGATGCGGGCACCGGCGTGGGCGGTCACGGCGACGGATGCCAAGCTTCCGATGAGTCGCTGGTCGACCGGTCGGTCGAGGGCCTCGCCGATGAAATCCTTATTGGATGTCGAGATGAGCACGGGCCATCCGGTGTCGACCATGTCACTGATACGTCGCGTAGCCTCGAGGGAATGCCAAGTATTCTTCCCAAAATCGTGGCCCGGATCGATCACAATGCCCTCCCGGGGGACGCCAAG
>JBMOKH010000336.1:0-2377 GCA_049315365.1 Candidatus Nanopelagicales bacterium | reverse complement strand
GCTGCTCGCTCACGACGAACGACTCATGGGCGAGGAGACGGACGGTCGATGGCCCGGCACTGGCATTCGTGGGGCTGGCTCCGCCACCGGACGGAGCAGCCGCACCGCATGCGGTGAGACCGATGACCCCCGCGCACAACAGGCCAAGGACAACTGGAACATGACGCAACGACATCTAAATCCATCCCTCGCGCTGGCATTACCCAGATCAGGTTCTATGGGTCGGTGGCAGCGGCCACCCTCTCAGCCCGCCGAACTCGCGAGCTCCCCTTGCCTCTGCACCATACAACACGTGTGGCGCGGCCGCAGGATGCGGTGAGGCTCAAAGGCAAGCCGTAAGGCCCCTCGGCTTAGGTCGATTGCTTCAGTGGCGGCGCATTCTCGTCGAGGTGAAGGCCATGGCCAGCGTCACGAGAATGACGCCGGCGCCGAACACCATGATGAGGGCCGGTGCGCCTCCGGTCACGATCTGTGCGATGAGCGCGACCGCGAACATGAGCAGGGCCGCACCCTGGAGGAACAGCGAGAATCTCAGCTGCCGGCGAGTGGCGTCGTCCAGTGTCATGCGAGGACGCTACCGCGAGACGAACCTGCTGATGTAAGGGCTAGACGGCTGTTTGGTGCCCTGGCCAACGTGAATTGATGGCAGACGGGTCTACGACGATCACGCAGGAAGTCCGTGGGCGTTCCACGCGAGTGGGTCGCGTGACTCCTCACGGTCAGGGATTCGGTCGTATTCCTCGAGGACCGCTTCCCATGGACGGACCTGCGTTTGAGCTGTTGGTGATGCCGTGCGACTGTGTTCGTCGATTGCCCGCTCGATGACGGCTAACTTCGTCATTCCGAGGTCGCGTGCGAGGGAGTGGAGCGCACGACCGATTGAACTCAAGTACATCGCGTCCGTCTCAGACTCGCTTGGCCAGTGCTGCGGCAAACCTCGCGAGCGCGGGGCTCGTCGATCCCTTGCGAACGACGACGTGCACGAGGGCGAGCCCATCGCTCGCAAACGCCTCGGTGAGCGCCGACTCGAGCTCGTCCTCGGTCGTCACGCGCCAGCTTCGTCCGGTGCCGAAGACGTCGACGAGGCGGGAGACCTCAAGGGGCGCGATGTCGTTGAACGGCCCGTCGCGCATGGGCCGCTGGGTTCCGTAGCCGCTGTTATCCATCACGATGATGACCGGGTACACGCCGTTGAATGCGGCCCACCCGGCCTCGAGGCCCGACATCGCGAAGGATCCGTCGCCGGTGAGAACGACCGGGCGATGGTCTGGGTCAGCCTTGCCAGCGCCGAGCGAAGCCGGGACCGCGTAGCCCATGGTGGCGTAGTAGGCACTGGCGAGCGACCACGCCGGCACCGGCAGTTCGACCGAGGCGAAGAGGCAGTCCCCCGGGTCGACAAGCACTCCGTGACGCTCATCGAGGTGCGCTGAGACTGCTTGGATGAGCCGCTCGACGTGGATCTCCGCCGCGCCGTCCGGGGTGAACGTCGGCACTTCATGGGCGGCCGGCATCGGCGCATCCCTACCCCCTGCGACGGCAGCGTGAAGGGCCGGCAGGAATGCGGCCAGCGGGACATTTCGGTAGGTGCGCGACCCGACGGTGACGTCGTCATCGGTGCAATCGATGAGGTGGTCGGGGTCGAGGTGGGCGGTGTAGGCGCCGAGGTTCATGTCGGTTGGCATGACGCCGAGCTGAATGATGTGCGCGGCGCTCTCAACTTGCTCTGCGACTTCGATGGGGCTGACCGCCCCCTGATAGACACCGATCGCCAGCGGGTGACGCTCCGGGAAGACGCCCTTGGAAAGCGGGCTCGTGGCAACGGGCAGACCGAGGTGCTCGGCGATTCCGACGAGGTGGTCGCCCAGCCCCCGGCGGGCCACGAGGACGCCTGCCTGAATCACCGTAGTCCCCGCTGAGTTGAGGGACTCGACGACATCGGCGACCGCGGCGGCGAGGTTGTCAGGATTGACAGCGGCGGAAGTCCGGGTGATCGGCCCGCTGACGTTGGTGATGGGGGTGTCGACGAGGTCGCGGGGAATCTCGAGGTAGCCGGGCCGCTGCGTGGTGAGAATCTGGTCGATGACGCGGTCGATCTCGCTCGCAGCAATCCTCGGGTCAGAAAGGACGGCCTGCGCGATCGTGAGGTCCTGATAAACCCTCAGCTGGGTGTCGAAGTCCTTCACTCGGTGGTGGAGCAGGGCGCCAGGCGCGCGCTCCTTCATCCCCGGGGCGCCCGAGATGACGAGGAGGGGGACCTGCTCAGCCCAGGCATTAGCGACTGCGTTTGCAAGTTTCAGCCCACCGACGCCGTAGGTGCAGGCGGCGACCCCGAATCCCTTCAACCGCGCGAAGGCATCGGCTGCGAACCCGGCGCCCT
>JBMOKH010000067.1:0-10628 GCA_049315365.1 Candidatus Nanopelagicales bacterium | reverse complement strand
CCACTCCCAGCCGAAGACGGCCTCGTAGAAGCGCGATGCGCGGGGCAGGTCACGAGTCTGGAGCTCGTTCCAGGCCATCGCGCCGGCAGTATCGATGACGTCGACGCCTTGATGCTCCTCGGGCTGCCAGAGTCCGACGACCGCGCCAGATGGATCGGCGATCAGGGCCATACGGCCCTCCGGAGGAATCTCCATCGGCTCCATGACGACGGAACCGCCTGCCTCGGTCGCCCGACCTATCGCGTGCTCGAGGCTCTCGACGTTGACGTAGGAGGTCCAGGTGGGCGGGATGCCGGCCGCGCGCATTTCGGGGGGTTGGGTGCCGAGGCCCGCCACGACCTGCCCGTGGAGCAGGAATGTGGTGTACGGCGGGCCGTTCGGGGTTTGCATGTCCTTGGCATCCCAGCCGAACAGGCCGCAGTAGAAGTCGCGGGCCCGCACCGGGTCGGGAGTCATGAGGTCGATCCAGCTGAACTGGCCTTCGGGATATCGCACGGGGAACCTCCAAGGTGGTCGTTACCTCGAGTCCACACGCGTGTCGATCAGGTGTCCACGCCGGCCGGGTGAGGAGGGCTCTCGGTTTGCGCACGGAATCGCGACCGATCCGGCCAAAGGTCCGCGTCGAGCGCGGTCTCGAGGACCGCGAGGGTGTGGACATCCGGGACGGTCTCCCCGGCGAGGGTGCGGCCCAGGCTCGTGGCATCGATCCCTGCGCTCCGTGCCACTGAGCGCAGGGATCGATCCCCCACCGTGGCCCGGTAGCTCGCGACGATCGCAGCCGTGACGAGGGCGTAGGCCGGGGCATCGGGCGCGAACGGGCCGGTTGGCCACACCCCGCCCGGGGCGACCCAGTCGCGCGGCGGGGTGTAGCGACGGGCGGACATGGGGGAAGTGTGCCGTATCGAGGCGGCCGGATGCCTCAAGCGGCGGTGCTGCCGCGCTGATCTGCGCGGATTGTCACGAGCATGCCGGATTCGGTGCGCGCCGCGATACCGAGAACCGGGATACCGGCGTCACCGGCGAGCTCGGCGGTGGCCTTGGCCCACCGCCGGTCGAGGCTGTTCATGTGCGCTCCGCCGACCCGGTGGTGAAGAAGTCCGATGGCCGGTGACAGGCCCTCCCTGCGATAGTGCTCAGCGACCTTGAGGAAGACATCGAGTAGGGCACGGCAGTCTCGTGGCGTGGGATTCGACGGGGCATCGGCGATGACGCTGACCGAGAGACCCATGCCCGAGCCGAGGTCGATGAGAACGGCAACGGACCCCGCACGGCGGTCGTACGCAGGGATGTGGTCGGCGACGAATCGCAGTGGGTCGGCGTTCGAGGCGGCGAGCAATTCGGCGTCTGTGAGGCCAGCCCAGCGACCGATGTACTCGGCGTGGTTGCCGTAGAGGGCGGGCTCGTTGTCGCCGGGACATGCTGATTTCGGAGGATTCGATTCGATTGACATGACCGGAGTGTCAGGGAGGCGCCCTGTGGACGGCACCTTGCTATCCACAGGGCATCTGGGGTAGCGGCGATGACTGATCACTGATCGGTCCCATGCCGTTCACTCCGGCCGATAACCACTCGGTGAAGCCGGCTTCGGTACCGGCGTCGTGCAACGCTCGTCCGGCAAGCCCGAGTGCCCGCCGCGACCGGTGAGTCTCGCGCCGGCTTGCAGTGGAACCGAGCAATCGAGAAACGAGCAATCGAGAAGAAATGGGGACGAACATGAGCAGGAACGCAACGCGGGTGACTGCGCTGGTGGGGGCCGTTGCGCTGATGACGGCGCTCGCGGCTCCAGCCCTCGCAGGCCCGGGTGGTAGCGGCAAGGGCCAGCAGAGCGCTTCAAGCCATCGCGGCCCGGGGGTCGCAGAGACCGGGGCCCACGGATCGGGCGGTCAGGGCATCGGCATCGGCCGACTCAGCGGCCTTGACCTGACGCCGCAGCAGATCATGGCGGTACACCGGGCGCTCGTTGAGGCCCGCTCGACGATGCAGATGAGCGGCCGAGCGGAAGCCATCGCTGTGCTCCTCAAGGCGCAGACGATCAATGAGGCGCAGGCGAAGGCGCTGACGGGAGCCGTCGGGCGGTCCGCGATGCGGGCGCTCATCGCGGTGGGGATCATCACGAGGGCGCAGGCGAGAGCGCTGCAGGCGGCGATGGTGCCGATCGGGGCGCCGGATCGCACAGCGGCGAACCTCGCGGCGCTGAATGCCCTTGTCGTCGCAGCAGTCATCGATGCTGACGACGTCATGAACATCATGGCGCGCCTGTCCTCCACTGAGGCCTCTAGCCAAGGGATTTCGCAGGGCCAGGGAAGGCCGCAGGGCCCGGAATCTGAAGGATCGGGCCATGGTCATGGGCAGGGATCGACGCACTCGAACTCCGGTGGCCATGACCAGGGCACCCTCGGTGTCATAGGCGCGGATGACGACTCCGAGGACGGCACAGACGACTAGGCGGCCGCCGCGCGCAGCGGGCAGGAGCCTCTGATCCCTGCGCATGACATGCAACAGCGGGGGTCAGCGCTCCAACTTCGCAAGCGAAAGAGGGTCGACAGAACATCGGGGGAGGACAGAACATGCGAACGAGACAACGGGCAGGTTCAAGGGCTGGCGAATACCTGCTGCCTGACCGAGGGACGACGGCGGTCGAGTACGCACTGATCATCGCGGGCGTGGCCTTGACGGCAGTGTTGGGCATTCAAGCGCTCGGCGGAGCGGTCGGTTCGGCATTCGAAAACCAGGCGGGTGCACTCGCAGGCCAGTCGGTGTCACCCACCCCGACGCCGACGCCGACCCCGACCCCGACGCCGACCCCGACGCCGACGCCGACGCCGACGCCGACGGCCGGAGCCGTAGTCAAGAAGGGAACCGCCACGGTCAACGTGCTGTCCGGCGTCACGGGCGCGACCCTCGCCGGCGCCACGATCACGTCGGAGCCGAGCGGAACGAGTTCCATTACATGGAATGCGAGCGGCACGATCACCTATACGGCGCCGAACAAGGCCGGCACGACGGTCATCACCTACACGTATGTCATGAACGGGGTCACAAGGACCGCAACGCTCACGCTCACCGTAAGTTGATGGCGTTGGCTGCGCGGCGACCGCTGCATCAGTAGGCTGTGGCCTGAAGCGAAACGCGCGAGCACCCATCAGGGATGCTCAAGCGAACATGTCTCGCGGCACGGGAGTGCGTGGTAATGATTTACAGCGATGGTGCCCAATCTCGCATGGAGGACTTGCCGCGACGACGGCGGACGGCACGGGCGATCGCGAACGACGCAGCGATCAGGGCAGCGGCCATTGCGGTGATCGTCGAATCCGGCTGGGATGCAATGACCTTCTCGGAGGTGGCCAAACGCGCGAACCTCACCGTGGGTGCCGTCTACGGCCGCGCGGAGAGCAAGGCTGAGCTAGGCGCTGACCTATGGACCTCATTGCTCTTCCCGGCGCTTTCGGTCGGGCTCGCGGGGTTGGGTGAGACCATTGCGTCGGGGTCGGTTCCGGAGGTCGCCGAGGTCTTGAAGTCGTGGTCCGAGCCCAGCGATGCATTGCAGGCCGCGACGGCCCTAGCGATCGCTGCGATTTTTGATGACGATCTTCACGAGGTCATCGGGCCAGACATGCAGGCAGTTTTGGACGCGCACTGCGGCATGGCTGACGGCCGATCAGGGCCCGCCGCCGCCGCCAGTGCGCTATCCATCGGCGGTGCATTCGGACGAGTCCTCGCTTCACGCGATGGTGTGAGGCCTGCGGTCTCGGGCAAGGCTGCCGCGCAGCGCGAGATCGACATGTCGCTCGCGAAAGGACGTGCTCCGGCGTTGCCCAAGTTGCCAGTGATCACCTTCCAGCGCACCCCCACGACGAAGGATCCGCACATGGACCTTCTTCAGATGGCGGCCCTCAATGTCATCGGCCGGGTGGGCTACCGGAGGGCCACGGTGGCGCGTATCTGTCGATTGGCGCAGGTGAGCAGCGGATCGATGTTCGCCAGGTTCGACTCCAAGGCCGGGCTCGTGACGAGCGCTGCATTAGCGATGCTGGTCTCTCATGCGGAGCAGATCCGTGCGCTGAAAGCGGTGACGTCCAGCAGCGGTCCAGCGATCTCCAACGCAATGCTCCTTCGCGCCTACCTTGACCCGGCGGCCCAAGGCCAGCGGGGCCTGAGGCTCGAACTGGCGCGGGTCTCGCGGCATGAGCCGGAGCTTCAGGGCATCGACGTACTCGGCTCCCCGGCGCAGCAGTCGCTCCTGGGTCTTGGCCTGGTGGGCTCTTTTGCCAGCGAGGTTGCCCGGCTCCCGTTCGCCGTGCCGCTGGCGGCTGCGCAATCGTAAGTGCCGGCTGCGCAGGCTAACCTCGCGCGAGTTTCATGATCTCGGTGTAGTCGGCTGAGTTGATGGATGCGTCGATGAGGAACGGCCGGTCAGCGGACTGGTCGAGGGCGCTGCGCAGCTCATCGCCGTCGCGAGCAGCGGCCGAGCCGATGCCCATCGCCGTGGCGATGCCGGCGAAGGAGGTTGGCGAGTAGCCGACTGCGGCCGCACCGCCCTGCGCCTCGCCCTGCTTGAGCTTGATGAGCGTCAGGGACGCGTCGTTGAAGACGATGACCGTGACATCAAGCTGTCGGCGGCTCAGCACCTCGAGCTCAGCGAGGACCATGCCTAGGCCGCCGTCGCCGACGAAGCAGATGACCTTGCGATCGGGGAAGGCGGTAGCCGCGGCAATCGCGGCGGGCAGCGAGAATCCCATGGTGGCGAGGCCGTTCGAGATGAGCACTGAGTTCGGGTCCGTGCATCGCCACAGGGGCATTGCGACGAGCATGTGGGCACCGGCATCGACGGTTACGAGGGCCGCGGGGAATCGCTCATGGGCCATCGTGACGACGTCCTGTGGGCGCAGTGATGACGTGGCGGGAAGGCCGATGAGCCCGGCGGCGAGATCAGGCAGGGCGTGGCCGTCAGTCCAGGTGCCGGCGAATGTCGGCAGGACCTCGCCAAGGAGGGAGTCGTAGTCGCCGATGATGAGGGTTGGGCTGCCGAAGTAGGCGGTTTCGACCGGGTGGCTGTGGAGCAGGATGACCTCGGCGTCGTGGGGCCACGGACCTGGCATCGGCTCGACCGAGTCGAGACCGATGCCGATGATGACATCGGCTGCCGAGAGCAGGGGCATCTCCGCCGAGACACCGGTGAAGAACCCGGCGTGGTTGGGGGAGGAGTCGGGGATGATCCCCTTGGCCTCGTAGGTGACGAGGACGGGGACGCCGGCGGCCTCGACCGCAGCGCGGATCGTGGCGGCGGACGCGACCGCGTCGAGTCCGATGATGATGATGGGGCGTCGCCCAGCGGCGATCAGGCTGCGGGCCCGGTGTCGCTCACCTAGATCGGTGGGACTTACTGGCGGGGGATCCGGCGGCATGTCGCCCGGCTGCGTCGGGTCGAAGGCGAGGTGGACCGCTCCCTGCGGTGCGGATCGAGCCAGGGCAACCGCCGCAGCCACCGTTGCGCCGGGGTCCCGGTGACCGAGGACGCCGCTCCACTTTGTCACTGGCGCCGCGGCAGCGACCTGATCGAGGCGTTGGTGCGCGGTGCGGGCGCTCTGGGCTTCGGGCACTGCATCGGAGATGAGCACGAGCGGCGAGCGATCGAGGGTCGCCTGCGCGAGGCCGTTGATCGCACTCGTGAGCCCAGGGCCCCTCGTGACGATCGCGATGCCGACCGTGCCAGTGACCCGGCCGTGGGTACTCGCCATGATGCAGGCTGCGGTCTCGCCGTGGGCAAGCACGAAGTCGATGCCGATGTCGTTCGCCGCCCCGATCATCTCGAGATTCGGGCCGCCGCCCGGCACCCCGAAGATGGTCGTGACACCGTCGGCATGAAGCGCCCGGGCCATCGCCCGGGCAAGTTCCTTCACCATGTCAGTCCAGCAGTTCAACCGTGATGAAGAGCATGTCGCTGTCGCCGTGGTTCTCGAAGTCGTGGAGCCAAGGGTCCTGCGCCGAGTGCTCGGAGTAGTTGGTATCGCCAGCGCTGTACTCCCGGGTGATCATCGACCCGTCCTGACTGCGCTGCCGGCCGATGCCTCCCTCGACTACGGTCCAGAAGTAGCGGTGGGTATGTGCGTGGAAGGGCCCCCGCTCCCCGGGCTTGAGTCGCACCTCCCAGACGCGGATCGATGGGTTCTCGAACCAGAGCTTGGTTCCGACATCGAGGTTGTCGGGTGCGGCTTTCAGCTCCTCGATGTAGTCGTCCGGGTTGAAGGTCTCCTCTGCGATCACTCGAGCGGTCATGCGGTCCTCCTTCTTGGCGGTCGGTTCACTGGCTGTCGGTGTACTGGCTGGTGTTCACGATTCGGGTGTTCATGCGGGTGCGGCCGGCTCGAGGAAGAGCGGGGCATGCTCCCCGAGGAGGGGTGCGCGGGTGAAGTGGTCCGTCGGAGTCGCGCTGAACTTGATGGGGGCGCCGACGATGTCGATCATCCGGCCGGACGGGTGCGGCACTTCGACGATCATCCGACGCGCGCTCGTATTGGGGTCGGCGGCAATATCCGCCGCGCTGTTGACGGGCCCGCATGGCACGAGCCCGGTGAGCGCGCTCACCACCCCGTCGGTCGTGAGCGTCGTCGACCACGCTTCGACTTCGGCATAGACGAGCGGGGCATGCTCGACCCTCGCCTCATTCGTGGCGAAGCGGGGATCGGCGCCGAGTTCGGGACGGCCCATCACGGTGACGAGGGCAATCCAGTGGTTATCGGTGGGGGAGGCGACTGCGACGAATCCGTCGGAGGTGCGCAGCAGGCCGTACGGGCACAGCAGCGGATGGGTGTTGCCCTGCGGCTCGGGGGCCAGGCCGGTGATGGAGTGCTGGTAGACGATTCGCTCGGTGAGGGCTAGGACTGAGTCGATCATCGCGACGTCGACGAGCTGTCCCTCGCCGGTCATCGTGACGTGATGAATGGCTGCGAGGATGCCGCACGCCGACAGGACTGCCGGGAAGATGTCGCCGATCCCGGGGCCGACCTTCATCGGATGGCTTGAGTCGGCACCCGTGATGCTCATCAGACCGGCCATTGCCTGGGCGATGATGTCGAACGCCGGCCAGTCGGCGTAGGGACTCTCGCCCGTCCGGGGGTCACCGAACCCGCGGATGCTCGCGTAGACGAGTCGAGGGTTGCGCTCGTGCAGGGTTTCGTATGACAGGCCGAACCGATCCATGACCCCTACCCTGAAGTTCTCGACGAGGATGTCGGCCTCATCGACGAGGGCGAGGAAGGCCAGCACGTCCGGCGGGGAGTTCAGGTCCAGGCACGCACTGCGCTTGTTGCGGTTGACGCTCGCGAAGTAGCCGCCGTAGGTGGCGCCCGATCCGGATGACGGAGCGGGGCCGGATGAGTCAGGCCCACCCGGGGCTGCCGCATCCGGGAAGGGCCCCCAGAGCCGAGCTACGTCGCCCTTGGGGGGTTCGATCTTCAGGACGTCGGCACCCATGTCTGCAAGTAGCATTGTGCAGAACGGGCCGGACAGCACCTGAGTGAGGTCCAAGACCCGAAGGCCGGCCAGCGGTCCAGACACCGAAACTCCCTAAAGTCTCGACACTTTGAGAGACTGAGCCGAATCTTATTGCGAGATAGTACGGATTATCAAGAAAAAAAGACCTTGACCGTTGATTCCTGAAGGGCTATGGTCCACAAAGTGTCGGCACTCGCCGATGCTGGCAGGCGCCTATCGCTAATGGGAGTGGTCGATGGCTATCAAGGTTGCGAAGTTCAAGGACGTTGCGTCAGGGACGCAGAACGGTCAGTTCACAGTCGGCGACCGAGATGCGGTCACGAGTCTGGATGAACTCGACCCCATCTACAAGCGCCTGCTTGACGAGCCGGTGACGGCCGTAGTCGCTGTCATGGGCAGCACCGGCCGGCCGAATCTCACGCCGGTTTGGTTCGACTATGTCGGCGATACCGTGCTGCTGAACCTGTCGACCGAGCGCAAGAAGGTCGAATGGCTCCGTGCGAATCCGCAGGTGAGCTTCCTGCTCATCAATCCGGTGAACGCTTATCACTGGGTGAGCATCAAGGCCACCGCCGTTCGTGAGATCAGCGAGGACGATCCGGTCGAGGGCCCGCGAGTGACCGCCCAGCTCGACCACATCTGGACGAAGTACACCGGCCAGGAGCCGCCATACGGTCTTCGCGACCCAGGCTTCGACGAGCGCCGGGTCCTGTTCGAGCTCAAGGTGGACTCGGTCGCGACCTTCGGCCAGCCGTAGGCTCGAGCAATCCCTCGGTTTCTCAATTACCTGTCTGGCGCCATGCGCTAGTTATCCCCTGTGGTTCCATGGAAGGAACGTTCGTGGGCTCTATGCCTCGTGTCGCCGTCGTCGGCGGATCACTGGGCGGCCTCACCGCAGCCCTCGTCCTCAAGGATCTCGGCTGCGAGGTTTCGGTCTACGAACGTTCCCACCATGAGCTCGAAGCCAGGGGAGCGGGCATCGCCGTTCTCGAGGCGACGTGGCGGTACCCGGTGCAGCGGCTCGGGGTCCCGGCCGACGAGTTCTCGTCCAAGACACGCTACGTCCGGTTTCTCGAAAGCGATGGATCGATCACGTACGAGGAGCCTCGGGCCTACCACCTGTCATCGTGGAATGCGGTGTACCGGGTCCTGCTTCACGGCTTCGGTCGCGAGCGGTATCACCTTTCCTCGGAGATGACGACGTTCGTCGACGACGGGGAGCACGTCACGGTGAGTTTCGCCGACGGGCGTATCGAGGTCGTCGATCTGCTCGTGTGCGCCGACGGCATCACGTCAGAGGCGCGGCAGACGCTGTTGCCGGAGGTCGCAAGCGACTACGCCGGCTATGTCGCGTGGCGCGGGGTCATCCCCGAGTCAGAGCTCTCAGCCGCGACCTTCGACGCGCTCCATGAGTCCTTGACGTACCAGGTGATGGAGAACAGCCACATCCTCGTCTACCCGATCCCGGGGCTGGCCGGTGAGGTCGAACCGGGACAACGGCTTATGAATATCGTCTGGTACTGCAACGTAGCGCCTGACGACCTCGAGGAGTTCCTCACCGACGTCAACGGCGAGGTGCGCACGGTGTCGGTCCCGCCGGGCCTGGTGAATGAGCGGGATATCGAGCAGATGCGATCTCGTGCGAGGTTGCTGCTCGCGCCTCCCCTCGCCGAGGTGGTGACCGGCATCAAGGAGCCATTCCTCCAAGTCGTCTACGACATCGAGGTTCCGCGCATGGCCTTCGGACGGGTCTGCCTCATCGGTGACGCGGCCTTTGCCTGCCGACCGCATGCTGCCGCTGGAACCGCGAAGGCCGCGGAGGATGGCTGGATCCTCGCTGAGGAGATCGAGGCGGCGAACGGCGACGTCGTGACCGCCCTCGCAGCATGGGAGGTTCGACAGCTGGCCCTCGGGCGGAGCCTGCTTGCCCGGACGAGGGACATCGGTTCCCGCTCGCAGTTCGAGGGAACATTCAAGGCGGGCGATCCGGAACTCGTCTTCGGTCTCTACAGCCCGGGGAACTGATGATGACAGCCCGCACCGTGGAGTCACGCCTCGCTGGCGACGACGAGGCCATCGAGATCGAGACTTCCCTTCGGGGATCCCCGGAGGCAATCTACGAGCACATGCGCGCGCGCATCCTCTCGGGGGCCTTGCCCGCGGGGTCTGAGATCACTCAGGTGCAGGCGGCACGTGCCTACGGAGTGAGCAGGGGGCCGGTCCGCGAAGCCTTCCGGCTGCTTCAGCACGAGGGCCTCATCGAGGCCGAGGTCAACTTTCGCGCCCGGGTGACGAGCCTGTCGACCGACGAGGCCGAGCACCTGTATGCAATGCGGATCGTCAATGAGTGCATGGCCCTCGCGGTGAGCATCCCTCGGCTGACCTCGGTGGAGCTCAATGAGCTTGATGACCTCGTGAGCAGCCTCGGACCGGACGCAGGGCTTGGGTTCGCGGAGTGGGAGGCGTGCCACGAGCGCTTCCACGCCCTGCTCTTCTCGCACGCGGGCGAACGCACCCGCGGCATGCTCGAGCGATGGGCCGACTACACCGAACGCTATCGGAGGGTCTACGTCGCTCAGGGGATCAGCGGCTGGACGATGGGTGCCACTGAGCACGCTGATCTGGCGAGGGCTTGCCGTGCTGCCGACGTCGATGGCGCCACCGCACTCCTCGCACAGCACCTCGCGCGCGCCGGCCTCACCCTGGTTGCCATCATGAATCCGAGCCACCAGCCGGTGCTCCTGCAGTCTGCGCTCAGGCAGGTAGTTGGTCCGGGACCGTCATAGGAGCATGGTCGCCGAGAAGTCGGTTGCACGACCCGATGCGTCGAACCTGAAGTAGCTCAACCCGTCGGCACCCACGGGCAGCCGATCCGCACCGTCAGTGCCGAGGACCACGTGGATCTTCTGGGTGCTCCACTTGGTGATGTCCAGGAGCAGCTCAGCAAGCTCTGCGTCGGTGAAGTGCCCGCGGGCCTGCGCGACGAGGTCGTCGGTGATGCCGGAGGGCAGCCAGATGAAGGCATCGACGATGCGCAGCGCGACCTTGTGGCGCTCGTCGAGATCACTCTGCTCATAGCGGTCGACCTTCGCCGCCATGTCGGCGTCAAGCCCGAGGTCGGCTGCGTCGGCGAG
>JBMOKH010000335.1:0-2388 GCA_049315365.1 Candidatus Nanopelagicales bacterium | reverse complement strand
GGCGGAGGCGGGGAGATTTGAACTCCCGATGGGCGTTAAAGCCCAAACCGCATTAGCAGTGCGGCGCCATAGACCGGACTAGGCGACGCCTCCATGCGGTCCCCGAGGGCCAAGAATGGCCCGCGATCGGAACCGCCCACATATCGTAGCCCGGCCTGTCCGACGGCAGAAATCCTCCTCCCGGATACAGCCGGGCCTCCGTCCGGCACACTTGCGTCCATGACGACGACCCTGGCCATCGATTGCGGCGGAGGCGGGATCAAGGGCTGCGTTCTCGACGAGTCCGGGACCATGCGAGCCCAGCCCATACGCGTCCCCACCCCGTACCCGCTCACCACCGAGCTGTTCGTCCAGACGCTCGTCGACCTCGGCGCCCAACTGCCCCGCGCCGACCGCGCCACGGTCGGCCTTCCGGGAATGATCCGCCACGGGGTCGTCGTCACCACCCCGCACTACGTGACACGCACCGGGCCCCGGAGCAAGGTCGTCCCCGAGCTCGTCACCGAGTGGGCTGGTTTCGACGCGAAGACCGCCCTCGAGCGCGCGTTCGGCTATGAAGTGCGGGTGCTCAACGATGCCGAGGTGCATGGCGCCGGGGTCATCGCAGGCCAAGGACTCGAGGTCGTCATGACCCTGGGCACCGGGCTCGGTTGCGCTATCTACGACGGCGGCCGGCTGGCACCCCACCTAGAGATGTCACAGGCCCCGATCCGGTGGGGCCTGTCATACGACACCTACATCGGCGAGCATGAGCGGCGCCGGCTCGGGGATGCCCTCTGGTCACGGCGCATCGCTCGAGTCGTCGAGGGCCTGCGCCCGGTGTTCCTGTGGGATCGGCTGTACATCGGCGGCGGAAACTCTCGGCACATCACCCCGGTGGTCCTCAACCGCATCGGCGATGACGTCGTCATCGTTCCCAACGCTGCCGCGCTCGTCGGCGGCGCCCGTGCCTGGCTCCTGCAAACGGACTAGCCGCCGGCAGTGCGGGAAGATGGGAGTGCGTTGACTACAGACCGGCGATGGGCTGGCAGTGCCGACACCGTGGGCATCCTCATGTACCTCGCGGCTGCGTTCCTTTTCGCATTCAACGGCTCGATCGCCAAGCTGGCGATGTCTGCCGGACTCGACGCCGTCCGCCTCACCGAGCTGCGTAACGCGGGCGCGATGGTCGTCCTCGTACTGTTCGTCCTCGCGACGAACCGCGGCGCCTTTCGGATCAAGCGCGGCGAGCTTCGCTTCCTCCTCGCCTACGGCGTCATTGCCTTCGTCCTCGTTCAATTCCTCTACTTCTTCACGATCTCTCGGCTGCCCCTCGGGATCGGCACCCTGCTGGCCTTCCTCGCCCCAGTGGTCGTGGCACTCTGGGCAAGGTTCGGCCAGAAGAGCGCTGTCTCCAACCGGCTGTGGATTGCCATCGCCCTGACCCTCATCGGCCTTGCGCTCGTGGCGCAGGTGTGGAACGGAATTCGACTGGACGCGGTCGGCGTACTCGCTGGCGTGGGGACCGCCGTGGCACTTGCCGTCTACTGGCTGCTCGGCGAGGCCGGTCAGCGGCATCGAGACGGGGTATCCCTGACCATGTGGGGGTTCATCTTCGCCACGGTGTCTTGGACGGTGCTCGCGCCGTGGTGGTCCTTCCCATGGGACGTCCTCATGCTGCCCACCGAATCGCCGATGGCCGGCTTTCCTCACGTTCCGGTGTGGGGGGTCATGCTGTGGGGGGTCCTGCTCGGGACCATCGCGCCGTTCCTGCTCGTCCTCGGGTCGCTGCGGCGCATCGGCGCCCAGCGAGCCGGGATCGTGGCGACCACGGAGCCGCTCTGGGCCGGGCTCATCGCCATCTTCGTCCTCAGCGAGACGGTGACCTGGCTTCAGGCACTCGGAGCTCTCGTCGTCGTGGCCGGCATCGTCACGGCCGAGACCTCACGGCGCAGCGCCACTACCGACCCGGAGGAATCTCTCCCGATCCCCGTCTGATGAGAACCGACGGCACCACGTGAACAGCGGTCGGTAGTTCCGGCGAATCGATTCGGGCGAAGGCCAATTGCGCGGCTCGACGACCGATCTCCCGCGGGTCCTGGGCAACGACAGTGACGCCTGGGTCCAGCGCATCGGCCATCGAGAAGTCATCGAATCCCACAAGAGCCACGGAATGCTGCAGCCCGCGCATCTGCAGGGCACGTACCGCGCCCATCGTGATGAGATTCTGTGCCGCGAAGATCGCCGTGGGCGGTGTAGAGGAATCGAGGAGTGCGAGTACGGCGTCAGTGGCGGACTCTTTCGTGTGGGCATCCCGCCGGACGAGCTCGGGAAGCATGGCTGAGCCAGCGGTCCGCAAAGCCTTCGCGAAACCGGCAAATCTTTGGCTCGCGGTCGAGATGTTCTCGT
>JBMOKH010000334.1:0-2390 GCA_049315365.1 Candidatus Nanopelagicales bacterium | reverse complement strand
GCAGTAATGAGGACCTGGGCCTCATTGGCGGAGTTGTTGGGACCTCCGGGGGCGCTGAACTGGACGACGCACCCTCCGCCGGTCGCTGGCATGAAAAGTGAGTTGCCCGAGAGTAGGCAGGGCCCAAGGACCTCGAGGTCGACCGCTGTTCCGGAGCCGGTAGACATCACGAGCTGCACTCGGGAACCAGCGGCGTACCGCAGGACACCCTTGTTCTGCCATGGCGACCCAGCAACACCATCGACGATGGGCGTGACTGACATCGGATTTGGTTTTCGTTGGGCCAGCACATTGATCTCCTGGTCCACGACGTTTCGGAGGTCTAGCCGCTGAGTATCGGTGCGAATACCGTCAGAGGTGGAACTGCGTCGAGCATCGTCGATTCCTGGCTCATGGAAGATCACTTCAACCTCGGCAACACCCTTCCTCGACGGCTCCCAAAGGAACTCCACCAGACCACCCTCGACTGCCTTGTCGGGCGAGATCGACCTGCCATCGACGGTGAGGCTGACTGAGCCCTTACGGTCATCATCGATGATCACGCCGACGTAGGCTGGAACATCGACGCGCACCGTCTGCGGCATAAGGAGATGCACTCGCTTCGGATCAAGCCCGGCGGTGAAGTAGGCCAATTCGCTTGCCGAGGATGCGTAGGGAGTGCTGCCGGACGAGGGTGAGCCGGAGGGGACGAATGAAGCGGTGACCGCGTAGGTCGCCGCCCCTGGCACCATCCAGTCGATCCGGGCGCGAGCCACTCCGACCGACGATAACTGGACGATCGCTTCACCTATGACTCCGCGCGTCACCTCCGTGAAGACCACCTTGCCGGTGATGGGCGTGTCCGATCGGGCGGTGCGAAGGTCACCGGACTCGACTGTGGCGACGAGCGCCAACGGTCTGTACCGGCTGGGATTCGTTGGGATGGCCAGCTGGGTGATCGTTGGCATCCCCACTGAGGTCGAATTGACCGGAGTAAACCCAGTGGACTGTATCGACCATGTGCCGGCTGCGGAAGGCGTCCACGACACTCGCCCGACTCCCAAGCGGTCGAGGGTGACGGTGGCCTGCTGATTCGACTGACCTGACGAGATGCCGAGCGTGACGCTGCTCCCCGCCTGGCTCGGAGAGATGACGTCGATCGACTGCGCGACACCCGCAGTGCCGTTACCGGTGGCGATGACCCCGCCCTGCAACTCACTCGCTCCTTGAACTGGCGCTGCAAGCACAACTGCACCCATGACGGTGCAAGCGGCGATTGCGATCGGCCAGCGAAGCGCGGCTTTCAACGGACTACCAACGAGCAGGCAATCCCCGTTGCGTCAACGTCGCAGGAAATGTCATGAAGAGGCTGCATGGCTGAATGTTCTCCAGACCGAAAGCTCGGGGCGCGTCCAACGTTTGACACGCAATGCCTGTGTGAATGCGTTCTGCACTGTACCCCGTCGCACCCCTGTCGCGCCATGACTCCTTACGCGAATCGATGCCGCGACGAGCGCCATTCAGTATTCTTCCTCCTTTGCGAAGATCATGACTGGGCCCCAATAGGCGCATCACGCGTGGCGCGCTAGGGGCATCAGTTGGCGCGAAGGCCGGTTGCATGTCGGCCGACCCAATGCCACTGCGTAGGTTGCGTCAACGCTCATGCTCGGACAAGTACCCCGCGCACGCGATCTTCGAAGGACCGGAAGTAGCCACAGGGGCATACTTCACCACCCCGCCTGACGCGAGAACCACCGTGCGGCCCAGCGGCCAGCGCGTGCCTGCACGCCGGTTCACCCCAACCCTGCGGCACGCGTCGAAATTGCTCAGCCCCATCGAGATCAACCGCGCATCATCCATGCGCTGACCTCCAACGCCCCCGGAGGGGAAACAAGGAATCGCGCGTTCCAACCCGGGCGAACACGCGGGTGCATCGGCGAAGAACTAGAAGGCTCGTATCCGGCGAACGGCACCAGGGCTGCCCTTGCTGAGGTTGCTCTCGTTTTGATTTTCAGTGTTCCGCCACCACGCGCTGACCGAATTCCACTGCGAGAAACTCCAGTGAGATTGAAATCCTTCGGAAACCCGCCAATCTCCGCGAGGTATGGGTATTGGCAGAGAGCGCTTACTTCATCCAAAGATGGCAGAGCCCCGTCGATCTTGGGGCCCCCTCATATCGCTGGGCGGCATTGGCCGCGTCGCCCGAATTGCACATAGGGATGATGGCCAACGTGCAGTGAAGGCCGGGGCGAATGTCAGCGTCACCGTCCGTCAGAACACGTTGGTGCAGCGCGCAATCGAGTCGATCCCGGCCGGTGCGTGGACCACGATCGAATACCCGAACGCCATCCGCGATGAGGCCACCGGCGTTTGGGTATCACGGGCCGAGGTCGCCGAGATCCCGTTCACCG
>JBMOKH010000333.1:0-2394 GCA_049315365.1 Candidatus Nanopelagicales bacterium | reverse complement strand
CGCACGAGCGACGACGCGCAAGCCCTCGCCAGGCAGGCCGAACTCGTCAGCCGGATGGCCGATATCGCGATCGTCAAGCCGGCCCCGCTCGGCGGGATCGACGCGTGCCTTCGGATCGTCGAAGCGCTCCCTATCCCCGTGGTCGTGAGCAGTTCGCTCGACACGTCGGTCGGCCTGGCGGTTGCTGTCAACCTTGCCGGGATCCTGGGCCTGGAGACCGCATGCGGGCTCGGCACGGGCGCCCTCTTCGAAGAGGATCTCGTGAGCTCGTCGGAGCCGCCGGTCGACGGCATGCTCACCGTCCGCCGGGTGGCGCCCGACCTCGTTGCCCTCCTTCGGGCCCGCGACCGGGTGTCGGATGACCGAGCCGCCTGGTGGCGCCAGCGGCTGGCGGCGGCATGGCGAGCCGGGTCCTGTCACCGGTGGGGCCAGATCATCGAGGCATCGACGTGACCGGCGTGAAAGAGTGAGGCTGTGAACACGTCGACTGCACAGGCCAAGGTGATGGTCGACGAGCTCATCCGATGCGGGGTCTCGGATGTCGTCGTCGCCCCGGGTTCCCGATCGGCGGCCCTCGCAATCGCGTTCGCGGAGGCCGAGGCACGCGGTGAGATCGTTCTGCACGTCCGTCTCGACGAGCGAACAGCCGGATTCCTCGCACTCGGGCTCGGCAAGGTGAGCGGGGTCCCGGCCGTCGTCCTCACGACCTCGGGCACTGCCGCCGTCAACCTGCACCCAGCGATCATCGAGGCCGACCTGTCGAATGTGCCGCTCATCGCGCTCACCGCCGACCGGCCGCCCGCCCTGCGAGATATCGGCGCGAACCAGGCGATCGATCAGCTGAAGATCTTCGGCGCTTCGGTTCGTACCTTTCACGAGATGGCGATACTCGATCCCGCACGCGATCCGGTTGCGGCCAATCGCTACTGGCGCTCGACGATCGCCCGCGCCGTCGCTGCGGCAACCGACGGAATGCGGCCCGGACCCGTCCATCTCAATGCCCCATTCTCCGAGCCCCTCGTGCCCGACAACGGCGCACCGGATTCCGGGGGCGACCTCGTGCTCGAAGGGCGCAGCGACGGGCGGCCGTGGACAGCCGACTCCCGCATGGTGGCGGGGATGAGCACCCCCCTGGACCATCTCCTCGAGACATTGCTCGGAGATCCGGTGGTGCCCGCTCGCGGGGTCATCGTGGTCGGCGATCACGATGATGCGGAGGCCATCGGGATGATCGACGAGCTCGCCGACGCAATCGGGTGGCCGGTCATCGGGGAGCCGAGCGGCAACGTGGCGGGCTGCGACACCGTCCTTTCGCACGGAGGCCTGCTCCTCGCCGACGAGGAGTTCGCGGGTGGTCACCTGCCCGATGTCGTGATGACGGTCGGACGCGTCGGCCTGAGCCGTGCGGTCATGCGCATGGTGACCGGTGCGGGCCTCCACATCGCGGTCGATGCCGACCCCCAGTGGGCTGATCCGGGCCGGTCGGCCGACGTCGTCGTCGCGTCGGTACCGCTCCCGCCCGAGGAGGCTGAGGTCGATGAGGAGTGGCTGGCCTCGTGGCAGCGAGCTGACCTGCTGGCGGCCGCGGCCGTCGAGACTGCCCTGGCCGCCGAGGGTGCGGTGCTCACCGGCATGCACGTGGCCAGGGCCACCGCTGCGGCCGTCCTCGAGGGTGGCATGTTCTACGTGGGCCCGTCGTGGCCTGTCCGGCACGTCTTCAACTTCGCGAGCACGACGGTGAGCGACGGCTACGTCCTCGGGAATCGAGGCACGTCGGGGATCGACGGCTGCCTCTCGACGGCGTGGGGGGCCGCTTGCGCTTTCCAGCGGCAGGAGGGGGTCGGAGCCGTTGCGCTCGTCGGCGACCTGACATTCCTGTACGACAGCAATGCGCTCCTCGTGCCCGACACGGAGGACGAGCCCGATCTCGTCATCGTCGTCGCAGACAACAACGGGGGCGGCATCTTCTCCCAGCTCGAGCAGGGCGAGCCCCGGTTCGCTCCGGTCTTCGATCGCGTGTTCGGGGTCCCGCTTTCCGTCGACATCGTGGGCCTCTCGCAGACGATGGCGGTCCCCGCCGTGGCGGCCGAGACCCTTGCCGAATTCGAGGCGGCGATCGGAGCAGCCCTTGAGGCGGGCGGCGTGCGGGTCGTCGTGGCCAAGACCTGCGAGCGAGAACGTGAGGCGGGAATTCTCGCCTCGGTCCAGCGGGCCGTGCACGAGGCGCTCGGGTCGGCTTAGCCGCGATGAAGCGGGGGCAGAGGGACAAGATCCTGGCGGCGGCAGCCGAGCTGCTTGCCTCGCGCGGAATTGCCCGCATCGGACGCCGCGAGGTCGCGAGCGCCGCGGACCTTCCGGTTCGCTCGGTCTCCGAGGTTGGCCGCAGCCGCTCGG
>JBMOKH010000066.1:0-10740 GCA_049315365.1 Candidatus Nanopelagicales bacterium | reverse complement strand
GTGCTCATCGCTGACGAGCCCGTGTCCAGCCTTGATGCGTCGGTTCGCGGAGAGATCCTCAGTCTCCTGCTGTCACTTCGCAACGATCTTGGGCTCACCGTCCTTGTCGTCACCCACGATCTCGGGCTCGCCTGGAACATTTCAGACCGAGTGTCGGTGATGTATCTCGGTCGCATCGTTGAGACCGGTCCCACCGCCGACGTGCTCACCAATCCGCAGCACCCGTACACGAAGGCACTGCTCTCGGTGGTGCCGGACATCTCACGGACCCAACCCACGGTCCTCGCTGGCGAGGCGCCCGATTCGGCACGTATCCCGAAGGGCTGCCGATTCCACCCGCGGTGCCCGGTCGTTATGGATGAGTGCCGGACGACGAACCTTCCGATTCTCCAGCCAACGATCGGGCATGTCGCAGCGTGCCTGCGCCACTCACCCACCGAGCTTTGGACTGATAGCGTCCGAACTCAAATCGACCCGCATAGCGGAACTGAAAAGGAGTAGCGGTGCAGTCATTTCGTGTCGTCGTCATCGGCGGGGGCATTACCGGAACGAGCATCCTCTATCACCTCGCGCTCAAGGGCTGGACTGACATCGCCCTCATCGAACGCACCGAGCTCACTGCCGGTTCAAGCTGGCATGCAGCCGGGGGGTTCCATGCCATCAACAATGACACCGTCGTCGCTGCCCTTCAGAGCTACACAATCTCCATGTACCCGAAGGTTGCTGAAGAGAGCGGCATCGACATCGGACTCAAGCTCTCGGGCGGCATCGAGCTCGCGAGCACTCCGGAGCGCATGCGCTGGCTCAAGGCCGAGGTCGCATGGCACGAAATGATGGGACATGAGGGTGCTCGGCTTCTCGACGTTGATGAGATCGTCGACCTCGTACCGATCGTTAATCCCAACGGACTCGCCGGCGGCCTCTTCGATCCGGACGAAGGCAATCTCGATCCCAACGGCGCCGTCTATGCCTATGCGGGGGCTGCTCGCAAGCGCGGCGCAACCGTCATCACCCACAACCGGGTCCTTGGAATCAAGCGCACGCGTACCGGCTGGGAACTCGAAACCGAGCAGGGCCCGATCCTCACTGAGCACGTCGTCAACGCGGCAGGTATGTGGGGTCGCAAGGTCGGACACATGGTGGGCATCAACCACCCGGTCACCCCGATCCTCCACCACTACCTCGTCACCGAGGACGTCCCCGAAATCATGGCGATCGACTGGCCAATGCCAGCGGTCACTGACCTCGAGGGCTGGACCTACCTCCAGCGCGAGCAGAACGGCGCCGTGCTCGGGGTCTACGAATCCAATCCAGCGCACTGGCATCCTGAGGGTGCGCCCTGGGATTTCGGCGTCCAACTGCTCCCACCCGACATCGACCGGATCGCCACCGAGCTCGAGATCGGGTTCGCTCGGTTCCCCGCCCTCGAATCCGCAGGGATCAAGCGTTGGGTCCACGGAGCCTTCGCGATCACCCCTGACGGCAACCCGCTCGTCGGTCCGGTGCGCGGACTGCCGGGCTACTGGGCCGCTGCCGGCGTTATGGCCGGGTACTCCCAGGGCGCCGCTGTCGGCCTGGCCATCGCCAACTGGATCGTCGACGGGGATCCGGGTGACGATGTCTACGCGATGGACGTTGCGCGGTTCGGCGACTGGGCAGCCTCAGACGACTACCTGCTCGCCACGACCTATCAGTTCTATGCGCGACGCTTCCTCACGACGTACCCCCACGAGCACCTACCTGCAGGTCGGCCACTGCACACGACACCCGCCTACGAGGATCTCAAAGCCGCTGGCGCCCAGTTCGGGGCAACCTGGGGACTCGAGGTGCCGCAGTTCTTCGCGCCCCTCGACTTCGAGCACGTCCCGTCATTGCAGCGCGACAATGCCTTCCCGCACATCGCGCGCGAGGTGGCCGCCGTTCGAACCGATGTCGGCGCCTACGAAACAGGCGTCTACTCGCGCTACCAGGTCACCGGGCCAAACGCAGCCGCGTGGCTCGACCAACTCCTCGCGGGTCGCATTCCGGCCGTCGGCCGCATGGGGCTCACTCCGATGCTGCATCCCAAGGGCACCCTCATGGGCGACCTCTCCGTCACCAGGCTGGCCGAGGATCGCTTCTGGGTCATCGGCTCGTACTACCTCCAGGAGTGGCACCTTCGGTGGTTCACCGAGCAGTTGACCGACGGGGTCGACATCGAGAACCTCTCCGATGCCTGGCTCGGCTTCGCCGTCTCGGGTCCTCGATCGCGGGAGGTTGTCTCGGCACTCACTGATGTCGATATCTCGCAATTGCGTTTCATGGACGCCGTCATGCTCGACGACATGCTCATCGCACGAATGTCACTCGCCGGCGAGCTTGGGTACGAGATCACGGTTCCTGCTGATCGCCAGGCAGCGCTGTGGCGCCGTCTGGCAGCGCTTGGCGTCACGCCGGTTGGTGACCGGGCCATCGACAGCCTGCGCATCGAGAAGGCCTTCGGCATTTGGTCAGCTGAGTTCACCCAGGCCTACACCCCGGGCGAGACCGGCCTTGATCGCTTCATCGCGTGGGACAAGGGTGACTTCATCGGCCGCGAGGCAGCCCTTGCCGAGCGTGATCGTGGCGCCAGCAGGCAGCTGGTAACCCTTGATCTCGGCGACTCTGAGTCCGATGCAATCGGCGACGAGCCAGTGTGGCTCGGTGACCGAGTCGTAGGGCTCATTACATCGGGTGCCTATGGACACCACGTCGGGACCAGCCTCGCCCTCGCGCTCGTCGATACCGACGTAGTCACCAGCAGCGCCGACGTCGAGGTCTCAGTGATCGGTGATCGACAGCCAGCCCGAATCCTCACCGTGCCCGCCTACGATCCGACCGGCTCCCGGATGCGGGGCTAGGGAAGCGCTGATCATCAGCGCCTTTTCCATAAGCGACCCCCACACGCCCGGCAAAACGCCACTCAAGCGAATGAGAAAATCAGCGCTTGCTTAGCAGGTCTTGGAGGTTTCGCTCAACCCCAGAGGCGAGTCCAGGTCAGTCCTCGCGGATCGAGTAGGTCGTTGGCCGGCCCTTCCCACCATCGACGTCCACACGGTCGTGGAGGCCTCGAAGTGCCTTCCGAATCGCTGGGGCCTTCATACCCGTCCGTACCTCGAGTTCCTTGACCATCAGAGGGCCCGTGGCGAGCTCGGCCAGCAGGCGGGTTTGGGTTGAGGTCAACGAGGCTGGGGACGCGGCTAACCGTTGCCGCAACACAACAGTGAAGGCGACGACGCGGTCGTCGAAAAGCGGTGGTGGGAGTCCAGCAGCATCCAGACTCTCGAGGACTCTCGGGATTCCGGACGCCAGCGTCTCCACGACCCTAGCTCCAGTGTCCGCCCGGGTGTAGCGGCAGATTTCGATGAGTGCCCCGTTGCGTGCCGAGGTCTGCATGGCCCTGCCCAGTCGGTCGACCGTGATGCCGTACAAACCACCCGGATTCGTCACTACCAACTTGTCCGGGAGCAGCCGCACTTCGATTGCCGACCCCTCGCTCCAACTGTCCAAGTCACGGTGCACGAGCGCGTTGGCGAAGAGTTCGCGCAACGCGTCGGGCGGGTACTCCCATTCGTCGTGAAGACTGCCGTCATCTCGCTGCATCGCCTGACGCTTCATCACCTTCCGCGCCCAAGCGAGCGCACCTTCGAGCATCACGGGAACGGGGCCGCTGACCGTAGCTAGCTCTTTGGCCCGTGATGCACCTTCACCGCTAGCAGCGAGGTTGACGACGTATCTGGGGAAGTACTGCTGGGGATGGACCCCGAGAGCCAGCAAGCCCGCTTTCGTAACTTCACCCTGGGGGGACAGAACGCCGCCCCGCATCAGGCACTCGTCATCGTCGGAGAATTTGCCGAGGCCCAACGGATCCATTTCACGGGCCGTGGTCAACCAAAGCACGACTAGTTCTGGATCGAGGTCGGCTCGCGTGGTGCCGACAACGGGATCTTTGTCGGCTCGCGGCGCATCTCGGAGGCGGAGGAAGGCCTGCTCTTCCTCACGCGACATGGAGTAGTCGCCGTCCCACGCGCGTAGCCAACCTCTCCCCCCGAAGCGGCACGGCTTGGCGGAAGGATCGCATTCAGTGATCTTGACGGCGACTACCGCATGGCCTTGAAGTTCGTGCTGGGTGATCTCAATGCTCACCGGAGGGATACAGGATCTCGCCTTGCTGGCAATCCCCTGCTTGAGCGTCTGAAGGCCGGTAAGACCGACCGGGGCAAATCCTGCCTGCTCGTCGAGGCCGAGTAGAAGCAATCCGCCACCGGGGTGGTTTGCGAGCGCGCAAAGGGATTCACCTACGGTGCTTGGCAAGCCGCCTCGCGCTGACTTCACCTCGACAGCGGCGGTGTCGCCGTGTTGCCTTCGGAGGTCGGCAAGCACGGATTCGATGTCGAAAGCAGGCACGTGCCAAATGTAACCACACTCCAGTTACATTTGGTTACATTTCGCAGCAAGGTTGTCCCTTTAGGCCCAGCCAGACAGAGGCGCTCGTAGGCGTGTAGCGGGGCTGGCCCTGAGCCCTAGTCTGCTAGGGAACCACCGGTCATCAGCCTGTTTTCCATACAGGGTGCCTCCGGTCACGCGTGATGTGCTGAGGAGGCGCTGTTTTGGTCTCCGTGGTGATGCCGTCGGACCGTCGGCGACGTCAGGGCGCTTGCTGACTCCCTGGTAGCCGGCGCTTCGAATACTCGACATCCGTGAAACTGATCTGGTCGCTGGGCATGAAGGATTCTCCCAGAAACGAACCCCTCACGCCCGGCAAACTCCAATCACACGAACGATAAAATCAGCGCTTCCCTAGAGGTAGCGCTGAACCAGTCCCTTGATGAAGGGGTTGAGGATGTCCTGCGTATGGCCATAGATCGAGCAGTGCCCCATGCCCTCGAATAGGTGGAACTCGGAGCCCGGCGTGAGTGCCGCGACCTCCTCACCATCTTGTGGCACGGCCTGGACGTCCTGATCGAATGCAATGACATGCATTGGCACAGTGCATGTTTTCAACTGCTCACGCTGATCGAAGAGCACGCATGGCTCCCACTGCGCGATGAGTGAATCCTCCGCAGTATCGGTTTCGTAGTACTCGAGGAGTTCATCGCGCAGTTTCGGCCAAAGCACCGGATCGCCGAGGACACGCGCCGGGTAGTACATGGCGGCATAGTGGATGACCGCCATCATGCCGTCGAGTCGGTTGCCTGCGCGGCGCCATTCGATTTCGGCCATCTGGTAGTCCCAGGTCCAGCCACGGCTCACCGCGCCCGTGCCCATCGTGATGACGCAGGCGATGAGATCTGGCCGATCAATGGCGACCTGCTGCACAATGCCCCCACCGAAGGACAGACCGATGATCGCCACCGGCGGAGAGCAGGCGGCCTCAATCAGATCAACGACATCCTGGGCGAAGTCCTCCACCGTCCACGGCATCGGTCGATCGGATGTGGTCTGACCAACCCCACGGCAATCGAACGTGGTGTTGCGAAAGTCCGATTCGAAGAAAGGCACCTGATATGCATCCCACGAGCCGATCGTCCCGCCGGCACCCGACACCCAGACGATGTCGGGACCTTCTCCGACCTGCTTGTAGTGAATCCGTGCGTCCTGACCGTCGACAAAACTCCCCATCGGCTACTCGCGGTCCGCGCTCGACGCCCGCCGATTTCCGCGCACAAGCACGATGACGAGTATCAGGATGATGATGACGGCGAGGAGTAATCCGACGATGACCCAGGTGCTGACTCCGCCTGATACCGACTCCTGCGGGGCGGCGGCATCCGTGCCACTCGCCGCCGCACTTGGGGCGGCGCTCGCACCTGACTCCGCCGCGACGGTCGCCGCAGTGACTGGCTCGACGTCAAAGTAGGACCACGTTCCCCACTGGTAGATGAGGGTGCCGTTGCCCTTCGGCTGCTGGACCCACCCGGTGAAGCGGTCGTTTCGGTATGCCTCAAGGCCATTGGCGTAGTAGGTGACCATGTAGACGGCATCGTCGTAGAGCATCTGCTGCATGCGCTTGACGATCTCCTGGCGCTTGGTGAAGTCCGTCTCCTGCGACTGCTCGTCGAAGAGCTTGTCGTACTCAGGATTGCAGTAGAAGGAATCCGACAGGTTCGCGTAGATCGTGCCGTCCTCCTCGTACGACCTGCTGCCGCACGTGAAGGTGGAAAGCATGTAATTCGGGTCAGGCTCGACCCCCCAGCCCCACTCGAACATGTCGAAATTGCCCTGTCCGACGAACTCGTACATGGCATCCTCGGTGACACCCTTGAGTTCCACCTCAACGCCGACTTCCTTGAGGTAGGACTGCACAAACTCCGCGGACTTCTGCGAACTCGCACCCTCGGCCTCGGTGCGGTACAGGAGACGGAAGCTCAACCGGTTGCCCTTCGCGTCAGCGCGGACACCGTCATCGCCCACCGGGTATCCGGCCGCATCAAGGAGTTGAGCGGCCTTCGCCGGGTCATATGTGTAGGGGTTGGCTGGGTCCAGATGCCACTGGGGATAGAGCGGAGGGATAACCGTGCTGCCTGGCAGACCCTCGCCTCCGAGCACCCTGTCGACGATTGCCTTGCGATCGATCGCCCAACTGAGGGCCTGGCGCAGGGCCTTGTCCTTGAGTAGGGGATTGCCGTCGCCGATCGGCGTGCCGTCCTCGAGTGCCGCCCCTGTGTTGAACGCGACCTCACTGAAACTCGCAGGGGTGGACGCGACCGTCGTGATTTCGGGAATCCCCTGCAAGGACTCATACACGCCGAGGTCGAGGCCGTGCGCAAGATCAATCTCGCCTGACTTCAGTGCCTGCCCGAGGGCATCAGGATTGTTGTAGACCTTGAAGATGACCTCATCGACCGGTCGCTCGCCGCCGTGCCAGTTGGGGTTGGCCTTGAACCTCGTGAACTGCCCCGCGCGCCGCTCGACCATCACGTAGGGGCCCGAGCCAACCGTCGGTGACTCTGGAGTGCCGACGTTCTTGTACTTGCGCACCTCCTTGCCGTCAATGGTCTCCCAGACGTGCTTGGGGAGAATGAACACGAAGAGGTGGTCCATGACCGGGCTGGGCTTGGCGATATCGACCTTCACCGTGAGGTCGTCCACCGCCTCTGCGCGCACCATATTGGCGACATAGGAACCGTAGTTCGTCCGCTCGTACTTGCCGTCGATGATCCGATTGAACGTGTACGCGACATCCTCAGCCGTGATCGGAACACCGTCGCTCCACTTCATCCCCGGACGAAGTTGGTAGGTCCACGACTTTTTGTCAGGGGACTCCTCCCATGATTCAGCGAGGCCGGGAACGATCGAAAAATCATCTGCCGCGTACTGCGTCAGCGTCGGGTACTGGAGGGTGAATGCCTCGTAGGCGAGGGACGACAGTCCTGTGAACGGGTTAGCAGAATCGAGATCCTCACCAACCCCGATGGTGAGGACCACCGGTTCGTCGGCCAAGGCCGGAGGGGCTGCAACCGCAGGGACGCTCATCGCAACGCAGACCAAAGCTGCACCGAGCAAACGGAATCTCGACATTGACACTCCTCATCACAGACTGAGCGGCGAACGTATCAGGATAGAAGCCAATATGAATTCGCATTGTGAAGACTCGTGTCTTCTATTTGAGCCTGCCGAGTAACCAGCGCCTGATGTCCAAGGACGTGTCCTCCATCGGCGCGTACCAGCCGCCACGGAAATACCGTGAGGTCATGCCACGCTGGACCGACTCGCAAACCGCCCAGTCCTGACGATTGACGAGATCCCAGAAATCACCGGAGTCGGAGGGGTCAAACGTCACCTTCTCCCGTTCATTGGGTGCGAAAAGGAGGTCGCAGGTGACGATGGTGCGATCGATCGATACCGGAGTGAGGATGAAGGCGGCGGCGTGCTCGGCCGCGAGGCTCAGCATGAGATTGGGGTAGATCAGTTCACCCTTGTGCCTGACCCGCTCATGCTCATCGAGATCAGGGAATGGCGCACGGTCACTCGTGCCGGTCATCGTGAAGGTCCAGGCGCCGTCACGATGCGGAACTCCGTCGTCCCATTGGATATCCCTGCCGCCGCCAGCAAAGTCTGGAACGAGTCGGCAGAGTTCCGGGTGTACGGGGCCGCAGTGGTAGCACTCGTTGTAATTCTCGGCGATGACCTTCCAGTTGGCCTCGACCTCATAGGTGAAGCGGACACCGGGGACGAGATCTGCCAGCGGGTATCGCCGGACCCGATCCGGGACCTCGCCGAGTTGAGCCAAGAGGCTCTCGGCTGGCTCTTCCGCGAGCCAAAGCCACCCTCCCCAGTCATCGACCGCCAGTGATGTGAGAGCGAATTGGGCTGGCTCGATGCCCTCCGCATGCGGGGCGTGCAGGAGAGCACCGTCTAGGCCGTAGGTCCACGAGTGATACGAGCAGCGAAGCACCTTCATGTCACGGGGCGCGCAGTCGGCCGGAAGCAATTGAGACCCACGATGGCGACAGACATTCGCGTGGGCACGCAACGTGCCGTCATGGGTGACGATGATCGACTCGCCGTAGAAGTCGACGACGGCCACCCTGCCTGCCTGGGTGAGGCCAAGGTCTGCAAGTCGCGCAATGCAGGTCCACTGGCGACGGAGCATGTCACGCTCGCGGGCGAAGTACTCCGGATCGGTGTAATGCTCCCTCGGGAGAGCGGCTTCCATTGGAAAAGTATGCCGCTAGGCCCGGGGGAATGATCGTTGCCACAACTGCTGCGTCACGATTTCATCCCCCTCGCGGACGATGATGGTGATCGTGACGTCGTACGTTGGGCCAACTGCGACGATGTCCATGACGGAATGGGCAGTGGCGGTCACCTCAGGAAACCTGAGGGTGAACTCGACCTCGGAGTGCGCGTGCTGCTCGAAGGTGCGGGTATCAACGCTGACCTCACCGGCATAGCTCTCACTCGCGGACCCATAGGGAGTGTCGTAGGTCGACTCGGAGCCGACCGAGCAGCGGGTGATGTGGCGCGCGACATCACGTTCGATGCTCCACGTGATGCCGTCGGTGCTTTCACTGGACCCTGGGTCGCCCGGTGCGAACACGGGGATAGGCAGGGTCGGATCAGGGTCGTAGATCGGCAGCATAAGCGTGGCGCCATGCAGCGTGAGGGTGCCCGGCCCACCCGGAGCAACCACATTCGGCCAGTCGGACCCGGCGATGCTCACCCGAAGGGTTCGTCCGGCCTGCCACTGCCAAGCAGTCGCCTCGAGTTCGACGTCGACATCGCCATCTGGGCCGATGAGGAGCGTGCCTCGCGTGACGAGCGTCGACGTACCGTCCGGCGCCACGTCGCATAGACGAACAGCAATGATGGGGTGCGGACACGTCGCAGCGACATGAGCGCGAACGTGTGCGTTCCCGGCAATCTCGACCGGCGAGTCGACCGGGATGTCCCATGTGAGTGACGCAGCATCGTCAAAGCGCTGGTCGTCTGGCTGTCCATAGGGCAGGTGTCCAGCGCACGAAATCCATGCGGCCGTCCCGACATCAGGGCGGACGGTGTGAGCGGGCTGATCGGTCAGTGGGATCTCGCGAACATGTGAGCGCGTCGAGGGCCAGGTGTCTGATCGCCAGACGCCCGGCACCGTGTCGAGGACGGGATCAGGTGCGTGCGAGAAGCGACAGAACCAGGTGTGGGGCTGCGCCCAGGACGACACTCCACCCCGAAGATGCTCGTCAAAGAAGGCCGCCATCTCGGCGACGTGGTCGATTCGCGGTCCAGGGGCGCTTGACGATGGAGCGGCGTGCGCCCAGGGCCCGGCGAGCAGGCGAGTGGGTGCGTTGATCGCTGCGACCGTACGAAAGGACGTGTTTCGATACCCGTCAGCCCAACCCGCGATGATCATCGTCGGGATGTTGATCCGGTCATAATCCGGACGCACCGAGCCGTGGCGCCAGTACTCGTCATCTCGTGGATGCGCGAGCCACGTGAGAAGCCACGGCTCATGGTGCTCGATGCGATGCAGCCACTCCTCCCGCCAGGTGCCGCCCCAGATCTCTGGCACCGGAGGCAGCAGGTTCATGGGCGCCATGTAGTGGCAATAGTCGACGATGTCCAGCCACTTGCGCGCCCCGCCCATCTGGTGGACATCATCGGTGTAACGGTCGTCAGTGGCGTAGATGGGGATGATCGCATTGAGGTGCGCTGGCCGTTCACATGCCAGTTGGAAGGAATTGAACCCGCCGTAGGAGGTCCCGAACATGCCGACGCTCCCGGTGCACCAAGGCTGGGTGGCGAGCCAGGCGATCACCTCTGCAAGGTCACGCTGCTCGACCTGCGGATATTCATCGGTCGCGAGGCCGCCACTCGAACCGGTCCCTCGAACATCGACTCGAGCGACGGCGAACCCGAATTCATGAGCGAAGCGTTCGTATTCCGGCCGCCAGCCCGCTGTCATGTCGTCCTTGCGATACGGAAGGGCCTCGAGGATGCAGGGAGCTGGCTGTGCGTCGGGCAGAAACAGGGTGACGGACAATCGCGCTCCATCGCTCATCTCAATCTGCGCATGCATCGTGCCACTCCTCGCTGCTCAACCGGTTGCTCACGATGTTGCACTATCCCACCGTTGAGCGGGACCCAAATGGACCTAGGGCCAAGCGGGAAGGGCAATTCCGTCCCAAAAGCCCGCAGGCACTAGCCTGACCCGGTGAGCACCACATCCTTGCTGCGCGGCCAGACAGTTCTTGCCGGTCGCGCCCGTCTCATCGTGGCGAGCGCTCT
>JBMOKH010000065.1:0-10778 GCA_049315365.1 Candidatus Nanopelagicales bacterium | reverse complement strand
AGATCTCCGAACAACATCTTCTCGCTCAGCGAGTCCTCGATGTCGCGCTGGATGACCCGGCGCAGGGGCCGAGCGCCCAGCGACGGGTCGTAGCCGCGCTCGGCAAGCAGCGTCTTCGCCGACGCCGTGAGCTCAAGGGCCATGTCCTTCTCCTCGAGCCGCTTCTCGAGGCCAGCGATCATGAGATCGACGATCTGGAAGATCTCGTCCTGGCTCAACTGGTGGAAGACGATGACATCGTCGATGCGGTTCAAGAACTCGGGCCGGAAGTGCTGCTTGAGCTCCTGCTGCACCTTCGCCTTCATCTGCTCGTAGGCGGTCTCGCCATCGTTCTCGGGCGCGAAGCCGAGCATGACGCCCTTGGAGACGTCACGACTGCCGAGGTTCGTCGTCATGATGATGACGGTGTTCTTGAAATCGACGACCCGGCCCTGGGCGTCGGTAAGGCGGCCCTCCTCGAGCACCTGGAGCAGCGAGTTGAAGATATCCGGGTGAGCCTTCTCGACCTCGTCGAACAGCACGACCGAGAACGGCTTGCGGCGCACCTTCTCCGTGAGCTGACCACCCTCCTCGTAGCCGACGTAGCCGGGGGGCGAGCCGAACAGCCGCGAGGCCGTGTGACGCTCGGAGTACTCGCTCATGTCAAGCGCAATGAGGGCGCTCTCGTCGCCGAAGAGGAACTCGGCGAGGGTCTTGCTCAGCTCGGTCTTCCCGACGCCGGACGGGCCGGCGAAGATGAAGGATCCGGACGGACGCTTCGGGTCCTTCAGGCCGGCACGCGTGCGCCTGATGGACTTGGAGAGGGCCTTGACGGCCTGCTCCTGGCCAATGACCCTGCGGTGCAGCTCATCCTCCATACGCAGCAGCCGGGCAATATCGTCCTCGGTGAGGTCGGTGACGGGGATGCCGGTCATGAGCGCGAGCACCTCGCCGATGAGGTGTGCATCGACCTCCGCCACGACATCGAGGTCGCCGGCCTTCCATTCCCGCTCCCGCTGCGCCTTCTCGGCGAGCAGCTGCTTCTCAGTGTCACGGAGCGCGGCGGCCTTCTCGAAGTCCTGCGCATCGATCGCCGACTCCTTGTCCTTGCGCGCGGCGGCAATGCGGTCATCAAACTCGCGCAGGTCCGGCGGCGCGGTCATGCGGCGGATGCGCAGACGTGAGCCCGCCTCGTCGATGAGGTCGATCGCCTTGTCTGGCAGATGGCGGTCGGAGATGTAGCGATCGGACAGGCGCGCTGCTGCCTCGAGCGCGCCATCGGTGATCGACACCCGGTGGTGCGACTCGTAGCGGTCGCGCAGGCCCTTGAGGATCTCGACCGTATGCGGGACATCGGGCGCCTCGACCTTGACGGGCGCGAACCGGCGCTCGAGCGCGGCGTCCTTCTCGATGTGCTTGCGGTACTCGTCGAGCGTGGTGGCCCCGATGGTCTGGAGCTCGCCGCGGGCGAGCATCGGCTTGAGGATGCTTGCGGCGTCGATCGCGCCCTCGGCGGCCCCGGCCCCTACGAGCGTGTGGAGCTCGTCGATGAACAGGACGATGTCGCCGCGGGTGCGGATCTCCTTGAGGACCTTCTTCAGGCGCTCCTCGAAGTCGCCGCGGTACCGGCTGCCGGCGACGAGCGCGCCGAGATCGAGCGTGTAGAGCTGCTTGTCCTTCAAGGTCTCCGGGACGTCGCCGGACACGATGTTCTGGGCCAGGCCCTCGACGATGGCGGTCTTGCCCACACCGGGCTCGCCGATGAGCACCGGGTTGTTCTTGGTCCGGCGGGAGAGCACCTGCATGACCCGCTCGATTTCCTTCTCGCGGCCGATCACGGGGTCGAGCTTGCCCTCGCGGGCCGCTGCGGTGAGGTTTCGTCCGAACTGATCGAGGACGAGGGACGTGGACGGGGTGCCCTCGGCCGGGCCGCCGGCGGCAACGGGCTCCTTGCCCTGGTAGCCGCTGAGCAACTGGATGACCTGCTGGCGGACCCGGTTGAGGTCAGCGCCGAGCTTCACGAGAACCTGGGCTGCGACGCCCTCGCCCTCGCGGATGAGGCCGAGCAGGATGTGCTCCGTGCCGATGTAGTTGTGGCCGAGCTGAAGAGCCTCTCGCAGCGAGAGCTCAAGGACCTTCTTCGCGCGCGGGGTGAACGGGATGTGCCCGCTCGGCGCCTGCTGGCCCTGACCGATGATCTCCTCGACCTGCTGGCGGACCGCCTCGAGGGAGATGCCCAGGCTCTCGAGGGCTTTCGCTGCGACGCCCTCGCCCTCGTGGATGAGGCCGAGCAGGATGTGCTCGGTGCCGATGTAGTTGTGGTTGAGCATTCGGGCTTCCTCTTGCGCGAGGACGACCACACGCCGCGCCCGATCCGTGAACCGCTCAAACATGCCTTGCTCCCTCTTCCGCTGCTCGATCGGGTTCGCACCCGCCGCTGCAGCAATGCTAACCGCGCTTGGCCTCTTGACCACTCCAACAGAGCGCTCGCCCAGATGCTTTCCCACGGCTGTACGCCAACCGCGAACACGAACCCGGCGGGAAACATGCGGGAAACCTCCTCGGGCAACAATGTGGCCATGTCACAGGGCCCTTCGGCGAGCATCCCTGGCGACCCCGACTCGGGGCTGCGGGGCCAGATTCGCGAGCTCGGATCACTCCTCGGCCAGACCCTCGCACGCCAGGAGGGGACCGCGCTCCTAGAGCTCGTCGAAGAAGTGCGGCACGAGGTTCGCTCCGATCCCTCGCGGGCGGCGGCGCGGCTTGCGTCCATCGACCTTGCGACCGCAACCTTGCTCGCCCGGGCCTTCTCGATCTACTTCGATCTGGCGAACATCGCCGAACAGGTCGAACGCTCCCGTGATGTCCTCGCGCGGCGTAGGTCGACGGGTGGCCCGCTGCAGCTGGTGGCCGAGGCCGCCCGCAGCCGGGGCATCGACACCGAGATCGTCCGTCACCTCAGCCGCACGATGTCGGTACGACCGGTCTTCACCGCCCACCCCACCGAGGCTGCTCGCCGGTCGGTGCTCATGAAGCTCCGCCGGATCGCCGATCTCCTCCTCGATACCTCGCTCGACCCCGAGCAGCAGCAGGCGCGCCTCGCCGAGTTCGTCGACCTGCTCTGGCAGACCGACGAGCTCCGGCTCCAGCAACCGCATGTCATCGACGAGGCCCGCAATGCGCTCTACTACATCGACGACCTCACCCGCGGTCCGCTCATCGATGTGCTTGAGCGTCTCGCCTCGGCCTTCGCCGTGCTCGGCGTCGACCTGCCGCCCGACTCGCGGCCGCTCAGCTTCGGCTCATGGATCGGCGGTGATCGCGACGGCAATCCCTTCGTCACCCCTGAGGTGACCGCTGACGTCCTCGCCTTCCAGCGCGAGCACGCCATCGCCGACCTCATCCCGCTCGTGAACCAACTCGTCGAGGACCTGTCGATCTCCGAGCGAATCTGTCCCTCCAGCGCCGAGCTCCGGACGTCGGTCGCCGCCGACCTCGAGCGACTCCCCGACCTCGAGCCGCGCTACCTGCGCATCAACGCGGAGGAGCCCGTCCGGCTCAAGCTCACCATTGTTCGCAAGCGCCTCCAACTCACCCGGGACCGCGCGGCCAAGGGCAGCCCGCACCAACCGGGTCGGGACTACGCCAAGACCCAGGAGCTCCTCGACGACCTGCTCTTGGTGCGCGGCGACCTCCTCGCCAGCCGCGGCGAGCTCGCGGCCCACGGGGTCCTCGACCGAGCGATTCGGGTCGTGGCCGCTATCGGCCTGCCGCTCGCAACCCTCGACATCCGAGAGCACGCCGACAAGTACCACCACGCCCTCGGCCAGCTCGTCGATCGCATCGGCACCGTCGCCAGCGGGTACGAGCAGCTGACCCGGGCCGAGCGCCTCGCTGCCATTCAGCACGAACTCGGTAGCCTTCGTCCGCTCGCACCGACTCCCCCGCCGCTCGACGCCGACGGGCTGCAGACGTACCGCACCTTCGTCGCGGTCCGCGAGGCCCTCGATCGGTACGGGCCTCGCGTCATCGAGTCGTGCATCGTGTCGATGACCAGGGGTGCCGACGACGTCCTCGCGGCCGTGGTCCTCGCCCGCGAGGCCGGGCTCGTCGACACGGGCAATGCAACGGCACGCGTCGGGTTCGTTCCCCTCCTCGAGACGGTCGACGAGTTGCGGGCGGCAGGCGACATCGTCGAAGACCTGCTCGGCACGCCGCTCTACCGGTCGCTCGTCGCCTCGCGCGGCGATGTGCAGGAGGTGATGCTCGGCTACTCGGACTCGAACAAGGACGCCGGCATCACCACCTCGCAGTGGGAGATTCACCTCGCTCAGCGACGCCTTCGCGATGTCGCGGGCCGGCACGGCGTGCGGCTTCGACTGTTCCACGGGCGGGGCGGCACCGTCGGACGCGGCGGCGGCCCTACCTACGAGGCGATCCTCGCGCAGCCCTGGGGCGTCCTCGACGGGGAGATCAAGGTGACCGAGCAGGGCGAGGTGATCTCGGACAAGTACCTGCTTCCGACCCTCGCTCGCGACAACCTCGAGCAGATGCTCGCCGCGGTAATGGACGCATCCCTCCTCCACCGTGCGCCCCGCAGCGACCGCGACCGGGTCGACGCGTGGGATTCCGTCATGTCGATCGCCTCCTCCGCCGCCCAGGCCAGCTACCGATCGCTCGTCGACGATCCGGACCTGCCCCGGTACTTCGCGCTGTCCACCCCGGTAGAGGAGTTCGGGGCCATGCACCTCGGCTCGCGGCCGTCGAGGCGGCCCGACACCGCCGCCGGGATCTCGGGCCTGCGCGCCATTCCCTGGGTGTTCGGCTGGACCCAGTCCAGGCAGGTGGTCCCGGGCTGGTTCGGCGTCGGTGCCGGCCTCGCCGCCGCACGAGAGGCGGGCCATGCCAATGCCCTCGATGAGATGTACCGAACCTGGCACTTCTTTCGGAACTTCATCTCCAATGTCGAGATGACCCTCGCGAAGACAGATCTCGACGTGTCTGCGCAGTACGTGCAGGCGCTCGTTCCCGAGGAGTTGCACCGATTCCTCGGGCAGATCCGCGCCGAGCATGAGCGAACCGTCTCGGAGGTACTCGCGATCACCGGGCAGTTGAGCCTGCTCGCCGGCAACCCGTCACTCGCCCGCACCCTCGAGATCCGCGACACCTACCTGCTGCCGCTTCACTCGCTCCAGATCTCGCTGCTCGAGCGCGTTCGCGCCGGTCGGGCCCGAGGCGAGCACCCGGACGCTACGCTCGCTCGCGCGCTGTCGGTCACCGTCAACGGCATCGCGACCGGGCTTCGCAACACAGGCTGAGGAGAAACACGAATGCCCGTCCCGTCAGGACACGACGATGCGGTCAGCGTTACCCCGGGCGTCGAGAATCGGTCCATCCTTGAGGCCGATCAGCCCGAACCAGGGCAGCAGATCGCGTACGGTCCGCACGCCGACCAGGTTGCCGACATCTACCGGCCACCAGCGTCAGCCCCGGATGGCGGGCTCGTCCTCTTCGTGCACGGTGGCTACTGGCGCCCACCGGTGGATCGGCGCCACGCGAGATCCATCGCCCGGGCGCTCGCCGGCGCCGGCTACGTTACCTGCTCGATCGAGTATCGGCGGGTACCGGGCGAGCCGAGCCTCACCATTACCGACGTCTGCCTGGCCCTCGGGGCACTGCCGGCCTTGCTCGGACTTGCTGACGAAGTCCCGCTGCTCGTCGGCCACTCGGCCGGGGGCCACTTGGCCCTCATCGCCGCCTCGCAGAACCCGCATCTCGCAGCGGGCGTCCTCGCGCTGGCGCCGGTGGCCGATCTCCAAAGCGCCGAGGCGCTCGACCTGGGGTCGGGCGCGGTTCCGGCGTTCCTCGGCGGCCCCGCCGGTGCGCGCCCCGACCTCGACCCGGTGCGATGCGATTCTCCCGGGTTGCCGACAACGGTCATCCACGGGGCGCGCGATTCCATCGTGCCGATCGCGCAGGCGCACGCCCTCGCCCTCGCCTGGCCGGGCACCTGCCGGGTCGTCGTCGTCGACGATGCAGCCCACTTCGAGCTCATCGATCCAGGCTCAACGGCGTGGCAGGTCGTCGCCGACGAGGTAGGGCGGCTCCTCGCGCAGGCCGATCGGCGCTGACTCGCTGAGCCATCCGCCGGCCGGCCGTCAGGAGAAGCCGCCCATCCGTCAGGAAAAGTAGGCGTCGATGCCCGCTGCGATCCACTCGGCGTACTGCTGCTGCCCCTGCGACGTCGACATCCGCGCGGCGTCCGCCTTGTTCCGCATGTTCCCGAGCTCGACGATCACCGTCGGGACGTCGCTGAAGTTCAGGGTCGTCTGATCCCCGCGTACAGAGAGCGGGCTCGACAGGTAGGTTGCCGGCTCGGCGCCGGCGCGGGACATGCCCCTGATCATCGCGCGGGCTAGGCGCTGGCCCGGCTTCGCGACGTCGGTTGTCCAGCCCTTGATCGCGCTGGGGGCAATGACGTGGAAACCGCGGCCGCTCGAGGGAGCGCCGTCGGCGTGGATGCTGATCATTGCGTCGGCCTTGGCCTCGGTGCCGATCCTGGCCCTGTCCCAGGTGCAGGGGCCCCAGGCATCGCGCGAGTTCGACGAGCGAGTGAAGATGACGGTCGCGCCCTGTTCCTCGAGGAGCGCGCGCAGTCGCTTCGCGACCCGCCAGTTGAAGGTCGCCTCGGGGAGGCCGTCGTTCGTTGCCGTGCCGGTGGTGTTGCATCCCTTGACGATCGATCCATTGAACTTCGTCGCACTCATCTGCTTGGCGAACTTCGGGTTCGAGTTGCCCAGCTGGTGGCCCGGGTCCAGAACGATGACCCGCCCGGCAAGCGGCTTCTCAGCCGCAAATGCCGATGGCTGGATAGCCAGTCCGAGCAGTGCCGCGGCGAGGACCGCGAGGGTGCGCTTCACAGGACGAGCAGCATTCGTTGGTTGCCGAGGGTGTTCGGCTTCGCGCGCTCAAGGCCGAGCATCTCCGCCACGCCCTCGTCATAGGACTCGAGCAACTGCTCGTAGACCGCGTGATCGATGGGCATGCCATCGATCTCGACGAACCCGTGGCGGCCGAAGAAATCGGTCGCGAATGTTAGGCAGAACACGCGCTTGACGCCGAGCCCGCGAGCCCGGTCAAGGAGTGCGAGGAGGACCGCCGACCCGATGCCGGTTCGCTGGGTGCCCGGCGAGACTGCGACGGTCCGAACCTCGGCGAGGTCCTCCCACAGGACGTGGAGCGCGCCGCAGCCGAAGACTTCGCCGCCCCGGCCAGCGGAGCCATCGACGGCCACGACGAACTCCTGCACGTCTTCATAGAGCGTCACCATGCTCTTCTTCAGCATCCGCGGGCCGTCGCCCGCGAATGCGTCGACGAGCGCCCGGATTGCCCGCACATCGCCGGTCTCGGCCGGCCGGATGATCACACTCATCGCTCGGGCTTCACGAGGGGGAACAGAATGGTCTCGCGGATGCCGAGGCCGGTGAGGGTCATGAGGAGCCGGTCGATGCCCATGCCCACGCCACCCGAAGGCGGCATCCCGTACTCGAGCGCCCGCAGGAAGTCCTCGTCGAGTCGCATCGCCTCAGCGTCGCCCCCGGCGCCGAGCGAGGCCTGCTCGACGAGCCGCTGGCGCTGGATCACCGGGTCGATGAGCTCGGAGTAGCCGGTGGCCTGTTCATAACCGTTGACGTATAGGTCCCATTTCTCAACCTTGCCCGCATCCGTGCGGTGGTCGCGCACGAGCGGGGAGGTATCGACCGGGAAGTCCATGACGAATACCGGGCGACCCGCGAAGGAGTCGATGACGTGGTGCTCGAAGAGCTCCTCGACGAGCTTTCCGGCGATTGCTGTCGGCTGCACCGCGATCCCTGCCTTCGAGCACAGGGCAAGCAGCTCCTCCCGACTCGTCGTCGGGGTGATCTCGACCCCGACGGCGTCAGAGGTGGATCCGTAGAGCGAGATCTCCGGCCACACGCCCGAGAGGTCGTGCACGGTGCCGTCCGCATGCACCACCTCTAGCGTGCCGACGGCTGCGAGAGCCGCCTCCTGGATGAGCTCGCGGGTGAGGGTCGCCATGTCTCGGTAGTCGGCATAGGCCTGGTAGAACTCGAGCATCGCGAACTCGGGCGAGTGGGTGGAGTCGGCGCCCTCATTGCGGAAGTTTCGGTTGATCTCGAAGACGCGCTCGATGCCGCCGACGACCGCCCGCTTCAAGAACAGCTCCGGTGCGATTCGAAGGAACAGCTCGAGGTCGAACGCATTAGAGGACGTGACGAACGGACGCGCCGTCGCGCCGCCGTGCATCGTCTGGAGCATCGGGGTCTCGATCTCGAGGAAGCCGCGGGCGTCGAGGCTGCGACGAAGCGCTGCCACCGCCGTGACTCGGGTGCGCGCCATCTGGCGGGCCTCCGGCCGCATGATGAGGTCGACGTAGCGCTGCCGCACCCTGGTGTCCTCGCTCAGTGGCTTATGTGCCACCGGCAGCGGGCGCAGCGCCTTGGCGGCCATCGACCAGGTGTCGGCGAGCACTGAGAGCTCGCCGCGCTTGGAGGTGATGACCTCTCCGCTCACGAAAACGTGATCACCGATATCGACGAGGCTCTTCCACGAGTCGAGCTGCTCCTCGCCGACGTTGGCGAGGGACAGCATTGCTTGGAGCTCGATGCCCTCGCCGGAGCGAAGGGTCGCGAAGCACAGCTTGCCGGTATTGCGGACGAACATGACGCGGCCTGCGATGCCCACTTTCTCGCCGGTGGCGACATCTGCCTCGAGGCCGGGGTAGTCGGCGCGGACAGCCGCGATCGTCGAGGTGATGGGCACGTGAACGGGATAGGGATCATGGCCGGCTTCGGTGAGCCGGTCGCGCT
This sequence comes from Candidatus Nanopelagicales bacterium, assembly GCA_049315365.1. Lineage (GTDB taxonomy): Bacteria > Actinomycetota > Actinomycetes > S36-B12 > S36-B12 > WLND01. The sequence goes on along the minus strand of JBMOKH010000065.1, from coordinate 1,929 downwards.
TGTCGCGCCGGATCCGCATCTGCTCGGGAAGGTCCTCTTCCGGCTCGACTTCGGGGTCTGGCTGCATGGTGCTCACGGCCCACAGGGTATTCGATCCCGCACACCGGCCTGTTCGCTGCGCAGGTGCGCGACCTCGACGGACGGGACCTTCGACCGCAGCATCACTACGAAAGTCCCTATCCGATGTCTCGTCGCGTTCGCGAGAGTGCACTCACCACAACCGAATGAGGAGAATCACCATGGCGTCACAAGGAAAGTCCCCTGCTGCATCCTGGATCTCCATCGTGCTCGTCATCGTGGGAGCCATCATGGCTGTCGCGGGCACCGTGAGCTACGCGATGGTGGGCACCACGCTCGCCGAAGAGCGCATCACCGTCTCGGAGGATGCCTGCCTCGGCGGCAGCTCTGTCAACGGACCCCTCCAGGCCTACTGCGAGGCCATGATCATCGAGGTCCATGCCACCGAAGCAACCGGGGGCAAGACCTACGCAGAACTCGATCGAGAGGATCCGCTGCGCCAGACGGCGATGACGGGCTCCTTCCTCCGTGCCTCGCTGTTCACCTCGGTGGTCGCGTTCGGGGTCTCCGCCCTCGTCGTCGGCCTCGGCGTGCTGTTCATCCTCACCGGAATCGGCCTTCGCAGCCTGACCGGTCGCAAGGAGGACGCTGCCGCAGCACCTGCTGCGCCCGTCGCGACGGCCTAGCGCTCCTGTGGGCCGCACTACGCTCGTCACATGCGTCGTGCGGCCCACACTTGCGTCCCACCCGTGAGGGGCGTCATCTTCGATATCCACTCAACCCTCGTCGATCAGGGGAGCGCAAGCGACTGGCTCGATGCGGCCCTCGTCCGGGCGCCGCACCCCCTGTCAGCGAATGAGCGCGCAGCACTGGAGTCCTTCCTCGATCTCATCTGGGAGGGAGCCCGCATCAGTGACCCGGAGAGCACACGCGACCTGTCCTTCGCGGCGCACGAGCGGGTCTTCCACGAGCTCCTCGCATCGGGCCCCGGAGTCGACCCGGCGCTCGGTGCGGCCCTCTACGCGGTCATGCTGGACGTATGGCACGCCTATGACGATGCCATTCCTACCCTTGAGGCCCTGCAGGACGCGGGGGTGAAGGTCTGCCTGCTGTCCAACGCCGGCGTGCCGATCCGAACGGTGCTCGATCGGGAGGGCCTTTCGCCGCTCGTCGATGCCGTCGTCCTCTCCTACGAGGTGGGCTGCGTGAAGCCCGACACCCGGATCTTCCAGACGGCCCTTGACGCAATCGGCTGCCTGGCAGGTGCGGCGCTCATGGTCGGCGACAGCGGCCGCGACGACAGTGGGGGCACCGCCCTGGGCATCCGAACCCTCATCCTGCCGAGAACCAGCGGGCCAGTTCACGGACTGGGCGCTGTTGTGTCACTCGCGCGCCCCTGCCACTAGGGCGTGTCTCCGAACTCATGCGGTGAGCCAAAGAATGATTGATGCTAGGACCATGTCGCCGCGCTAAATCAATGCGTGCTTGTCGTACGGGGTAGCGAGTCCGCGCCAGTTCTTGAGCTTGTTGAAGGCACGTTCGACGACGTTGCGGTTCTTGTAGTCCTCGGCGTCGAAGCCGACCGGCCGGCCACCGCGAGAACGGCCGATAGCGTGATCGTCCGGTTCGTCCCCGCTACCCAGCGATTCCTTGTCATTCGACCGAGCCCCCTGTGTGAGCGGTGACCGTCACTTCAGACCTCGCAGCAGTCGCCCCGTGCTGGTGAACGCGGGCGATCGTGGAACCGGCCGACACGTTCCAGTCGATCTCACCCCTGGCATCCGCCTCGGCCTGCCCATCGCCCCTTTCAGCGGAGGCAGCGACGGCTACTTCGAACGCATCCGCGGCGATGTAGAAAGTATCCGGCTGACGCCATTGAGAACGTCGAGGTGGCCGCGGGTACGTCGGTGT
>JBMOKH010000064.1:0-10823 GCA_049315365.1 Candidatus Nanopelagicales bacterium | reverse complement strand
TCCAGGTCATGTGGCCCGGGCTCGCGATGCATCCGGGCCACGAGGTCGCGAAGCGTCAGATGCGCGACTTCGGCGGGATGATCTCGTTTCGGGTGAGTGGTGGGGAGCAGCACGCGGTCGATGTCTGCGGCCGAACCAAGGTGTTCACGCTGGGCGAGTCGCTGGGCGGGGTTGAATCCCTTATCGAGCATCCCGGGCGGATGACGCATGCATCAGCGGCGGGCAGCCCGCTCGAGGTGCCGTCAGACCTGATCCGGCTATCGGTGGGGATCGAGACCGTCGAGGACCTAGTGGCCGACCTGCAGCAGGCCCTCGCCTGATCCGACACTCGTTCGTTTCGCCCGGAATGCGGGCCAGATGAAGGGTGGGGTCAGTTGGGGAGTGAGTCTGCTACGCGGCAGGTTGGGCCGGCGCAGGCCTGAAGCGCGAGCAACTGGCGGTTCAACGACTTCACGAGGTCAGGATCAGCCGTCGGCAGGACGTTGTCGAGCTCCTCAGGATCGGTGAGGCGGTTGTACAGCTCCTTGGTGCCGTCCTCGTACTCGACGTACACCCACTGCTCCGTGCGCAGGGCCGTGAATCGAGGGGGCTTGAGGGTCTCGTAGTCCGGGTCACCCGGCCGGGCCTGCGAAAGGCTCTCCGAGATGACCCCGGTGCGCCATTCCTCGACCGTGCCGCGGGCGAGGAATGGAACGAGCGAGCGACCGTCGGTCCACTCGGGCGCCTTGGCATTCAGGAGCGCGGAGAATGTCGGCCCGAGGTCGATCGTTGAGGTCATCGAGGCGACCTTCTGGCCTGCCTCCACGCCCGGCCCGATGAACACGAAGGGCACGACGGTGTCCTCGAGGTAGGGGGTGCGCTTGCCGGGGGGAAGGCGCCGAACCGCCGAGTGGTACCCGTTGTCGGATCCGAGCACGATGAGCGTGGTGTCGAGCTTTCCTGCCTTCGCGAGGGCAGCGACCACGGCGTCATAGGCGTCTGCGACGGTCTCGGAGGACTGCACCCGCTCGCGCCAGCGCCTGTCTAGCGTGGCGAGGCGCCGAGGGCTGAGGGCAGGCAGGCCACTGCGCCATGCGGGCTCATTGAGCCCTGCCGCGTTGTAGCCCTTCGATCTCGGCACGGTCGCGGACTTGTTGCTTGCGAGGTGCCGGGTGGCGATCGGCGATGGTCGGTGCGGGTTCGTGAGGCTCAGTTGCAGGTAGAACGGCTCCCGGGCGGAGACGATGTAATCGGTGGCCTCGCCGACGAGGACATCGCCGAGGAAGTCCTTGGGCTTCTCTCCGTAGGTCTTCAAGGTGCCGTCGATGTTCAGGGTGTAGCCGTAGCCGCGGTACATCTCCGGCTGGGTCACGGGCACTACCCAGCGGTCCCAGCCCGGCGGTACATAGGCGGGATTCTTCGCGCCGTCGGGGTAGGCGTTGAGGTACTTGCCCATGAAGGCCGTTTGCACGCCGACTGACGAGAGCCAGACTGGCAGGCAGTCCTTCTCCTCGCCCAGGCGATAGAAGGTCGGCCAGCCGCCTCCTGATGCCGGCTCATTGGAGACGACCTTGTGGTTGTGGACATACTGCCCGCGCAGGATCGAGACGCGCGACGGGCAGCAGAGCGAGTCGGTGACCGTCGTGTTGGTGAAGGTCGTGCCCTTTGCCTGCAGGGCATTGAGCCGGGGCACCTGGCGGAATGTGGCCCAGTCGAGATCATCGGCGAGGATGAAGACGATGTTGTCGATCTCCGCCTGGAACTGCTCATCGGTGACGACAACCTGCTGGGGCACCGGGCCCAGGCCGGGACTGAGCGCGGCCACCGCGCCGCTGCCGGCCGCGATCTCGCGGTGCGGCGAAGACCAGGCACTCGCTGAGAAGATCCCTGCCGCTGCCACGATGCCCAGCGAGGTCGCGCCGGCGGTAACGGCGACGATCCACCAATTGCGTGGGGGGACAGCAGTCACGAAACGTTCTCCTCGGTGCGCTCATCATCTGATCCGGTCTTGCGATGCAACGTCTCCGGCATCACGAGAACCAAGATAACCGCTCCGACGCTCAAAGCCGAACCCGCTGCGAACGCCCAGTCGAAATCGAACATGTCGACGAGCACCCCGGCTATGAGGGGTCCGAGCACGGCACCGAGATCGGACATCATCTGGAAGGTCGCGACGACGACGCCCCCCTTCCGTCCGCCCACGACGTCTCCGACGACGGCAGCGGGAGCGGAAGCGAGGAAGGCGCCTGCAGCGCCCTGGATCGCCATTGAAAGGAGAAACAGCGCTGTGGCGGCCACCGCGGTGGTGCCCCAGCCGTTTGAGGCGACGTCGGCCGCAGTGAGCACGACCATGCCTACCGCCGTGGCGACCGTGCCGATGAGCATGGCCTTTCGCCGACCCTCCGTATCTGCCATTCGCCCGGCCGGAAGCAGGAGGACGGCCTGGCAGGCAGCGGCGATGAGAAAACCGATGCCGACGAGCGAGGCGCTCTTCCCCATGCCCTCGGTGATGAAAAGCGGAACGACGGACGACCGCATCCCGAACACGACGAAACCCGTGACGAGGCTCACACCGAGGGCGGCACGGTATCCGCGATCGCGGAGGGCCTCGCGCAGCCGCTCGAGCTTGCCCGCCTCATCGTGGGAGACCTCCTGCTCCCGCTCGGCGAGGTGCGCCTTGGCGAGGAAGACGACAGCGACGACGGCGGCGAGGCCGAGTGCGGCGGCGTAGACGAAGAAGGGCGCCCTGATGGACCACGCGACGACGAGGCCGCCGACAGCGGGACCCGCCACCCCGCCGAGGAGGAAGCCGCCCTGGAAGGCGCCCGCTGCGCGACCGCGCTGGGAGGAGTGGACGACGCGCAGCAGCAGTGCGAGTGCCGCGACGGTGAACATCGACGACCCGAGGCCACCGATACCGCGCAGGAGAAGAAGTTGTTGGTAGGACTGGGAGAATCCCGCCGCCGCGCTCGAGACCGCGACGATGGTCAGCCCGATCGCGAGGATGATCCGCTCGCCCCAGCGATCGACCATGACACCGGAGATCGGTGACGTGACGAAGCGGACGAGGGCGAAAACGGAGATGACGGCACTGGCCTGAAGTGCGGTGACGTCGAAGGTGCGGGCGAAGACGGGGAGCGCGGGGGCGAGGATTCCGAACCCGAGGGCGACGCAGAATGCAACGGCGGAGAGGACGGCGACCTCGCGCGGGAGGTCGCGGAGCATCGGCGTGCTCCGGATTGCGCCCTGTAGGCGAGTAACAGGACCCACAGCGTGACCTTATCCTCGGGATATCGAGTGGAGGTGCGATGGCAGGGGCCACGATGAGCAGGGACGTCGATCGCGCGGCGGTCTACGCTGCTGAGGACCAGTGGTCCGCGGCGATCGACCGAGGCGGCGTCATCGACTTCTTCGGCTCTCGACTGCAGTTGCCGGTGCAGACCCGGTTCGGGTCGCTGCCCGCGGTGCAGCAGTACGTCGAGCACCTCATGACGATGTATCCGGGCATCCCGCCGGTCGCGGCCCGGCACCGTCGAGGCGATGCCCGAGCGCACTATTCGAATGGGGTGATCGCCATTCCGATGACAGCGACATGGGCCTGCCGGGAGTCGGTCCTGCTGCACGAGTTCGCCCACCACCTCAATTCGGGCGCCCCTGAGGATTCGGGCTCCGCCCGACAGGCCCACGGACCCCGATTCCGCGCACTGATGGTCGCGCTCGTCGGCCGCGCCCAGACCCCCGAGTCCGCACTCCTCCTCCGCAGCTGCTTTGAGTCGAAGGGACTGGTGGTTCCCGCCCATGTCGATTGACCGCATCGCCGCCCTGCTCGCCAAGGCGGAGCGCACCGACAATGCCGAGGAGGCCGATGCCTACCTGATGAAGGCGCAGTCCCTGGCGACCGCCGCGAGCATCGATCTGGCGATGGCGAGGTCGCGAACGGCGAAGAAGGAGCAGCGGGAGCAGCCCGAGATGCGCACCATCGTCATCGGCGAGAAGGGCCGCCGCGCCAACCGGCATCTCATCGCGCTGTTCATCGCGGTGTCCTTGGCCAATGACACCAAGGTCGACATCGCGTCGAATTCGACCTTCGTCATCGCCTACGGAATGCCCTCCGACCTTGACGTCGTGAATGCGCTGTTCTCGTCGCTCGCCGTGCAGATGACGGCGGCGGCACAGACCTGGCTCACCGTTGGCCCGTGGCGGCGCGAGACGTATGTCGCGGTGGTCAGGGATGGCGGACGCGCGCGGCACGTGACGAAGCAGCACACGGCCCAGACGGCACGAGTGGCGTTCTACCAGGCATTCGTCCCAAGAATTCAAGAGCGCCTCTCCGAGGCCCGCGACGAGGCGACGGCGCAGGCCTATCGGGCGCCGGCGGAACCGGACGGAGCTGATCGGTCGCTCGTGCTGCGAGCGAAGTCGGCGGAGATCAGCGACTTCCACCGCAGCACCTCCAAGGCGAGTGGTTCGTGGGCCGGCTACACGGGTGGCGTGCGCGGTGACGGCGGAACTTCGGGCAATGCCGGGCGCAGGGCGGCCTCCTTGGCCCGGCTTTCGGCGCAACAGGAGCTTCCCGGCAAGAAACCGGTGCAAGGATCGGGCCCATGACCCCCAAGACCGTGACGCTCGATGACATCGAAGCTGCCGCCGAGCGCCTGTCGGGAGTGATCCGAGAACTCCCGATCGCCGGAGCCCGATGGCTCGATGACCGGGTGGGCGGCCGGGTGCACCTCATCACCGAGAACCTGCAGCGCGCGGGTTCCTTCAAGATCCGGGGTGCCTACAACCGGATCTCGCTGCTGTCCGAGGAGGAGCGAGCGCGCGGTGTCGTCGCGGCGAGCGCCGGAAACCATGCGCAGGGGGTGGCGCTTGCGGCCCAGATCCTCGGGGTTCAGGCGACCGTGTTCATGCCGGAGGGCGCCACCATCCCCAAGGTGCAGGCGACACGTGCCTATGGCGCGGCGGTTCGATTCGCTGGATCGACGATCGACGAGGCGCTGGCGGCTGCCATCGCGTTTGGCGATGAGACCGGCGCCGTCCTCATTCACCCCTTCGATCATGTTGACATCGTCGCGGGACAGGGCACGCTCGGGCTGGAGATCCTCCGGAAGGTCCCTGATGTGCGGACGATCGTCGTGTGCACGGGCGGCGGCGGGCTGCTCGCCGGAATCGCGATGGCGGTGAAGTCGCAGCGGCCCGACGTGCGCATCGTCGGGGTCCAGGCGCAGGACGCCGCTGCCTACCCGGCGTCACTGGCGGCGGGCCACCCGGTTGCGCTCGATCGCATGGCGACGATGGCCGATGGCATCGCTGTCGGTCGTCCGGGTGCGGTGCCGTTCGCGATCGTTCAAGGCTACGTCGACGACATCGAGACGGTCTCGGAGGTAGAGATCTCCCGGGCGGTGCTGCTCCTGCTCGAGCGCGCGAAGATGCTCGTCGAGCCGGCGGGGGCAGCGGCAACGGCGGCGGTCCTCGCGAACCCGCGCTCATTCGAGCCGCCCGTCGCTGTCGTCGTCTCGGGCGGCAATGTCGACTCCCTGCTCCTGTTGCGGATCATCAGGCATGGCCTCGCGGCCGCGGGACGATACCTGACCGTCACGGTGCGGGTACCGGATAAGCCCGGGTCGCTGGCGAGGCTGCTCGCGGAGGTCAAGGACCTTCAGGCGAACGTGCTCGAGGTGCAGCACGACCGTCTCGACGCCAGCCTCGGGGTCGACGAGGTCGACATCGTCGTCCAGATGGAGACGCGCGGCCGTGAGCACTGCGAGGAGGTCCTCGGGGTCCTGAGCGGCCGGTACCGCGTCGTCTCGCAGTCGATCGATCGCGACGCCTGACACGTCACCCGGATTGGGTAGGGTCTGGCGCATGGGTGATGAGCAGGCGGTCTTCGCCGAGGGCGTGGTGAAGAAGTTCGGCGACGTGGTCGCGCTCGACGGCATGGACCTCACGGTCGAGCGGGGCCAGGTGGTCGGCCTGCTCGGCCCGAACGGTGCCGGCAAGACGACGATGGTCAGGATTCTGTCGACCCTCCTCGCCCCGACCGCGGGCACCGCTCGCGTCTCCGGCTTCGATGTCGTGACCCAGCCGGATGAGGTCCGCCGGGCGATCGGCTTGACCGGGCAGTACGCAGCTGTCGACGAGTACCTCACCGGCCGCGAAAACCTCCGCATGTTCGGAGACCTCTACCACCTCGAACCGAAGTACGTGAAGCGCCGATCGCAGGAGCTCCTCGACTCGTTCGAGCTCTCGGAGGCCGCGGATCGCCCCGTCCGCACGTACTCGGGCGGCATGCGCCGACGGCTCGACCTCGCCTCGAGCCTCATCGCGCGGCCATCGATCCTCTTCCTCGATGAGCCGACCACCGGCCTAGATCCCCGTTCAAGGCTCGGCATGTGGGCGGTGATCGAGGGCCTCGTCGCCGAGGGCACAACGGTGCTCCTCACGACGCAGTACCTCGAGGAGGCCGATCAGCTGGCCCAGGACATCGTGGTCATCGATCACGGACGAGTCATCGCGCACGGCACGGCCGAGGCGCTCAAGGACCAGATCGGTGGCGACCGAATCGAGGTCACGGTCGTGAACCTCGGCCAGGCCGGTGCCGCCGCCGACGTCCTGCGCAAGGTGAGCACCGGCGAGCCCGCCATAGAGGAGGGCCGCGTCTCGGCGCCCGTCTCCGGTGGATCGACCGTGCTCGTGAGTGCCATTCGAGCCCTTGACGTCGCCGGGATCGAGGTGAGCGACCTGCTGCTTCGCCGGCCCACGCTCGACGACGTCTTCATGTCGCTCACCGGCCGTGCCGCCGAGGAGGAACCACCAGTCGTAGCCAAGCGCGGCCGAAAGGGGCGTCAGTCATGACCACCGCTGCACCGGTGCGGAGCCGGCCGATCGTCGGCTGGGCCGTCCACGACGGCCTCGTCGTCGCGCGTCGAAACCTCATCCAGTCGATCCGGGTGCCGGAGTCACTGTTCTTCTCCCTGATTCAGCCGGTCATCTTCGTGCTCCTCTTCGCCTATGTGTTCGGCGGTGCGATCCCCATCCCCGGGGATGGGGCGAATCCAGATGAAGCGGCCAACGCCTACCGCAACTACCTCATGCCCGGCATCTTCGGCCAGACGGTCGCATTCGCGGCGGCGGCCAGCACGGTCGGCATCGCAGAGGACATGCGCAAGGGCCTTATCGACCGGTTCCGGGCGCTGCCGATGGCACACGGTGCGGTGCTCATCGGCCGAACCTTCGCCGATGCGGCGCGTCAGATCCTCGTCCTCGCCGTGCTGAGCATCACCGGCTTCATCATCGGCTGGCGCATCACCGGGGGACTGCTGAACGCGATCTACGCCTATCTGCTGCTCCTGCTGTTCGCCTACACGGTGTCGTGGGTCGGCTCGACGATCGGCCTTTCGATGCCGAACCCGGAGACCGCGAGCACGGCGGGGCTGGCCTGGCTCTTCCCGCTGACCTTCCTGTCGAATGCCTTCGTGCCCATCTCGTCGATGCCCGACTGGTTGCAGGCCTTCGCTGCGTTCAACCCGGTCTCGACCCTCGTGCTCTCGACCCGTGAGCTCTTCGGGAACCCGACGGGCATCCAGCCTGACTACTGGCCGCTGCAGCACCCGGTTTCGTACACCGTGATCGCATGCGCCGTCATCATCGCGATCTTCGCGACGCTGTCGGTGCGCAAGTTCGGCCGGACGACGAGCAGGTAGCACCGGCTCGCGCCGCGCCGCGATCCTTAGTGCGCGTAGGCCTCGACCTTGATGATCTCGACGAGCATCTCCTTGCCGTTCGCGAGGGCGTAGCTCGCGGAGTCCCCGACCCGCTTGCCCATGACCGCGGCGCCGAGCGGCGAGGTGGGGGAGTAGACCTCGATCGAGGCATGGACGGCCTCCTCACGGGAGCCGAGCAGGAACACCTCCTCCTCGTCAAAGCTCGGGAACCGGACCGTGACGACCTTGCCGTGTGAGACCTCGTCGTGCGCCGCGTCGGGCGCGCCAATCTGCGCATGCTCGAGCAGGTACTTCAGGACCCGGATCCGGGCCTCGTTCTTGCCCTGTTCCTCCTTGGCGGCGTGGTAGCCGCCGTTCTCCTTGAGATCGCCCTCATCGCGTGCGAGCGAGATCCTCGTGACGATCTCCTGACGCCGGGGGCCCTCGCGGTCAGCCAGCTCGTCGACGAGCCGGTCGTAGCCCTCCTGGGTCAGCCAGGTCACTTCGGTGGTCATGGGAGGCAAGGCTACGCGGTTATTCGCCGTACGGCTGCGATGGAGCGACAACGCCGGGGGGAAATTGCGGCGGGGCGACGCGCAGCTCGCCGGGTGGTGCGCAGCCGAGGACCTCGACGGTGAACGCGGGCGCGATGGTCCGCAGGGCATAGGAGATGCGGACGGTGCTCGCGCCCGGGGCGATGGAGGTCGTGGCGTAGCCCGTATCGATGTGCGTGCGGTCCTGCGCCCGGATCACGCAGTCGAGCGCCACTGCGCCGTCGCGCTGCACCTCGAGCTCGACCGTCACATGGTCGGTCGCCGAGTCGTCCCAGGTGAGGACCCGCGCCCGAACCCCGGATGCCATCGAGACGCCGATCCAACCGAGGACGACGGCGAATACGCAGATCACGCTCAAAACGAGGACTGCGGTGCCCCATGGGGCACGATCGAGCCCGTATCGCTGGGCCATCTCCGGGGAGAGCTGGTCCTTTCGGAAGGGGCTCGGCATGGTCCCATTGTGGCTTTGGGAGACTAGGGACGTGAACCTCCCCCTGCGACTCATGGCCGTGCACGCGCATCCTGACGACGAGTCGAGCAAAGGCGCGGCCACGACCGCGAAGTACGTGGCAGAGGGGATCGAGGTCATGGTCGTCACCTGCACTGGCGGCGAGCGCGGCGACGTCCTGCATTCGCTGGCCGAGGAGGATGTGGCGCTCCTTGGCCTCGCGGAGGTGCGAAGGCGCGAGATGGCGCAGGCCGCCCAGATTCTCGGCGTGCGCCACGCTTGGCTTGGATTCGAGGACTCGGGCTACCCCGAAGGCGACCCGTTGCCGCCGCTCCCGGATGGCTGCTTCGCCGCGATTCCGCTCGACGAGGCGGCCGCGCCCCTCGTGGCACTCATCCGGGAGTTCCGTCCCCAGGTCGTGACGACCTACGACGAGAACGGCGGCTATCCGCATCCCGACCACGTCCGATGCCACGAGGTGACCATGGCTGCCGTCGATGCTGCGGCAGACCCCCTTGCCTTCCCTGACGCGGGCGGCGAGCCCTGGCAGGTCCAGAAGGTCTACTACAACCAGCAGTTCAGCAAGGCGAGGGTGCTGGCCTTTCACGATGCCCTCCTCGCGGCTGAGATCGAATCGCCCTACCATGACTGGATCAAGGGCATGGAGAAGTTGCCGGACGACAGCCACCGCATCACGACCCGCGTCCCTGCGGCCGACTGGTTCGAGGTCCGTGACCAGGCGCTGCTGGCGCACCGCACGCAGATTGACCCCGAGGGCCTGTGGTTTCGGGTCTCGCCGGAACTCCAGCGGTCCATCTGGCCAACGGAGGACTTCGAACTCGCACGCTCACTGGTCCAATCCTCGATTCCCGAGGACGACCTCTTCGCAGGACTGAGGACCCCATGACGATCAAGATGGCCGACGCAGACTTGAGCTCGGTGATCGACAGCGCCGGTCCGATAGCCGGGCTGTTCGTGCTCCTGCTCGCCGTTGCGGTCGTGGTCATCTGGAAATCGATGAATCGCCAGATCAAGCGCATTGATCCGAGCCTTCCGATGGGCCGTGATGATCGCGAGCAGGCCGCTGACCGGCGCTACACCGACCAGGCCGTCAAGCACGGCGAGGATGACGCCGCCACTGCCGAGCAGGGCGAGGATGACGCCGCGTCCGCAGGCTAGGGACCTGCTGCGGCTGGCCCGCACTCCCCGCTGGGTCGGCCTCGCGCTTGTCGCGCTCGCTTTCATCTCCGGATGCGTGTTCCTCGGCACTTGGCAGTGGGACCGGACCCAGAACATCATCGAGGCAGAGCGCGTCGCGGTGTCGGCCCCCATTGAAATCGAGGAGGTGGCGGCGGTTGGCGAGCCATTGCCGGACGCCTCGATCGGCCGACCGGTCGTGGCGCGCGGGCGGTACCTGGCCGGCGGCCAGGTGATCGTTGAGCAGCGCTCCTTGCGGGGGCAGCCGGGGGTGTGGGTCCTCACCCCGCTTGAGCTCGTCGACGGCTCAGTCATCGGGGTGCTGCGCGGGTGGCTGAATTCGGCGACGGCAGCGGGTGTCGTCCCGCCAGCGGGCGAGGTCATCGTGAGCGGCATCATGCATCCGGATGAGCGCTTCTACCCAGACGCGGTCACCGAGCCGGGTACCGCCGTCGCGATCTCGAGCGCCCGCCAGAGCCAATCCTGGGGCGCGGGAACCCGCTCGGGCTACGTCATGCTCACCGAGACTTCGCCCGGATCAGATGACCTGCGAGGTTCTGCCACGGCGGCACCCGAGCCGGCCGCCCCGACGGTCCAGACCGCCGATGTTCCCTTCCCACTGCAGAACTTCTTCTACGCCGTCCAGTGGTGGATCTTCGCCGCGTTCGCCGTGGTCGTGTACGCGAGATGGCTCTGGCTCGATGCCGCGGGCGAGGCCCAAGGCGCTGCGGGTGAGCCCGACCAACAGTGACGTGCGATCCGCGGAACCTCACGATTTGGTCACGGTTGGGGTGTGGTTCCACATCGAACCGAATTGCGGCTATGCTTTCGTGTGGCAAGGCTAAGTCAGCACCACCGTTCTGAGATGCCCGCCCTGTGAACTCGCGGCGGGCATCACATGTTTCTGGGCAAGAGCACAGATCAAGGACGAAGGTTCGAACA
>JBMOKH010000063.1:0-10869 GCA_049315365.1 Candidatus Nanopelagicales bacterium | reverse complement strand
GACCGGCTCACTTCCTCAAACGAACCAGGAGATAACGACTTATGGCACCAAAGGCTGGCTCCAAGGCCGCGGGCGCAAAGAAGGTCCGCCGCAAGGAAAAGAAGAACGTGGCTCACGGCCACGCTCACATCAAGAGCACGTTCAACAACACGATTGTTTCGATCACCGACCCCACGGGTGCGGTCATCGCTTGGGCCAGCGCCGGTCAGGTGGGGTTCAAGGGCAGCCGCAAGTCGACGCCCTTCGCAGCGCAGCTAGCAGCCGAGGCTGCCGCGCGTCGCGCGATGGAGCACGGCATGCGCAAGGTTGACGTGTTCGTCAAAGGTCCGGGCTCCGGCCGCGAGACCGCAATCCGTTCGCTGCAGGCAACTGGCCTCGAGGTCGGCTCAATCGCCGACGTCACGCCCGTTCCGCACAACGGCACCCGCCCGTCCAAGCGTCGTCGCGTCTGACCGCGCGCAGAATCACAGGAGATATTGACTTATGGCGCGTTACGTAGACGCCGACTGCAAGCGGTGCCGTCGCGAGAAGATGAAGTTGTTCCTCAAGGGCTCCAAGTGCGAGTCGCCGAAATGCCCCTTTGAGAAGCGTCCCTACCCCCCTGGCCAGCATGGCCGCGGCCGGACCAAGGAGAGCGAGTACCTGCTGCAGCTCCGTGAGAAGCAGAAGGCAACCCGTATGTACGGAGTGCTCGAGAAGCAGTTCTCGAACTACTTCAAGGAGGCCCAGCGCCAGTCGGGCAAGACGGGCGAGAACCTGTTGCAGATTCTCGAGTCGCGTTTGGACAACGTGGTCTTCCGTGCCGGGTTCGCGAAGTCTCGCGACATGGCCCGGCAGTTTGTCACCCACGGTCACCTGACCGTCAACGGTCACAAGGTCAACATCCCGTCGTACCGCGTTTCGCCCAATGACATCGTCGAGGTGCGGGTTGGGTCGCGCGAGATGACCCCGTTCGTGATCGCGCATGCCGAGATCGGCGAGCGGATCGTGCCTGCGTGGCTCGAGGTCATCCCGTCCAAGATGCGGATCCTCGTTCACTCGCTGCCTGGCCGCCAAGCGATCGACACACCGGTCAACGAGCAGCTGATCGTCGAGCTGTACTCCAAGTAGTCATGTGCCCGGGCCTTCCCAGGCCCGGGCTTCGTTTGCCAGCAAAATCGTGACGTCATATCGCGGTCGTCACGGGAAGGATGTACATCGTGCTGATTAGCCAGCGCCCACTGCTCTCCGAGGAGCCCATTAGCGAATTCCGCTCGCGCTTCGTGCTCGAGCCGCTTGAGCCGGGTTTCGGTTACACCCTCGGTAACTCGCTCCGCCGTACTCTGCTGTCGTCCATACCTGGAGCAGCGGTGACGAGCATCCGGATCGACGGAGTGCTCCACGAGTTCACGACCGTTCCGGGCGTCAAGGAAGATGTCACCGAGCTGATCTTGAACATCAAGCAGCTGGTTGTCTCGTCTGAGCATGACGAGCCGGTCGTCATGTACCTGCGCAAGCAGGGACCAGGCATGGTCGTTGCAGCTGACATTCAGCCGCCGGCCGGCGTCGAGGTGCACAACCCCGACCTTCACATTGCCGAGCTGAATGGCAAGGGCAAGCTCGAGATCGAACTCGTTGTCGAGCGTGGCCGCGGATACGTGTCGGCGACGCTGAACAAGCAGCCGGGCCAGGAGATCGGGCGCATCCCCGTCGACTCGATCTACTCGCCGGTCCTCAAGGTGACCTACAAGGTCGAGGCGACCCGTGTCGAGCAGCGTACCGACTTCGACAGGCTCGTTGTCGACATCGAGACCAAGCAGTCGATGCGGCCGCGCGACGCAGTGGCGTCCGCGGGCAAGACGCTCGTCGAACTCTTCGGTCTCGCACGCGAGCTGAACCTCGAGGCCGAGGGCATCGACATCGGACCGTCGCCGACGGACGCGTTCGTGGCCGAGCAGCTCTCCACCCCGATCGAGCAGCTCGACATGACTGTGCGGTCGTACAACTGCCTCAAGCGCGAAGGCATCCACACGGTGGGTGAGCTCATCACCCGCAGTGAGGCTGACCTGCTCGACATCCGCAATTTCGGCGCGAAGTCGATCGACGAGGTCAAGGTGAAACTCGCCAGCCTTGGTCTAGCCCTCAAGGACAGCCCGCCCGGATTCGATCCCGGTGCAGCCGTCTACTACGACGATGATGACGACGTCGATCTCGCCTTCGCCGAGGATGAGCAGCTCTAACCTTCACCCCCACGACTGAACGACTCTCGACAGGAGAACGACAATGCTTACGCCAACCAAGGGTCCCCGCCTCGGCGGTGGTCCGGCCCATGAGCGGTTGATGCTTGCGAATCTCGCCACCGCGCTGTTTGAGCATGGCCGGATCACGACCACCGAGGCCAAGGCCAAGCGCCTTCGTCCGTTGGCCGAGCGCCTCATCACGTTCGCGAAGCGAGGTGACCTCCACGCACGCCGCCGGGCGATGACGGTCGTTCGCGACAAGTCGGTGATCCACACGCTCTTCACGGAAATTGGCCCACGATTCGAGAACCGACAGGGCGGCTACACCCGCATCACGAAGATCGGCCCGCGTAAGGGTGACAACGCCCCGATGGCTGTCATCGAGCTCTGCGAGCCTCTCGCAGAGCAGACGGTTGCCGAGGCGACCGCTGCGACCAAGCGTGCGGTCAAGGAGAAGACGGCGCCAGCGGTGGTTGAGCAGGTCGTCGTCGAGGAGGCTGTGGTCGAGGAGACTGTGGTTGAGGAATCTGGCGCAGCTGACTCGGACGGCGGTGAGGTCGAGGACGTCGAGGAAGTGGCCCTCGAGGTCGCGGCCGCCGACGAGACGAATGAGAAGTCCTGACGGTAGAGCATCACGTCGAACAGCCCGCCCCCGGATCCTCAAGGGGCGGGCTGCTTCGCATGCGCCTGGACATTTCCTACGATGGCCGGGATTTCGCGGGGTGGGCCCGACAAAAGGACCTGAGGACGGTGCAGGGCGATCTCGAGCGCGTGCTGTCCCAGATTCTGCGCGCGCAGGTTTCGGTCACCTGCGCCGGCCGCACGGATGCGGGGGTTCATGCGCGGGGGCAAGTGGCCCACCTTGACGTTGACCTCCCGGAGTGGGACACGTACTTTGATGCTTCGCGTATCAACCGTGCCCTGCCTGACGATGTTCGGGTCTGGACGGTGACGCAGGCTCCGCCCGGCTTCGATGCTCGATTCAGTGCCCTGTGGCGGCGCTACAGCTATCGCGTGAGCGATGATCCGAGCGGGCCAGATCCGCTCGTTCGGCATATGTCGATGCCGTGGTTTCGGCGGCTGGACCTTGACCTCATGAACGAGGCGGGCCGGGGCCTTGTCGGAGAACATGATTTCACCGCCTTCTGCAAGTTTCGGGAGCGGGCGACGTCCATACGAGAAATCGCGCACCTGCGCTGGCAGCGCGAGCCGAGCGGAACTGCGGTCCTTCATATCCAAGCCGATGCCTTCTGCCGCTCGATGGTCCGCAGCATCGTGGGTTCCCTGCTCCCGGTAGGTGATGGGCGCAAGCCGGTCGAGTGGCCCGCCGAGGTGCTCGCAGGACGCGCACGGACGCCGTGGGTCGCGGTGATGCCCGCGTACCCACTCGTTCTCGAAGAGGTCGGGTATCCCCCCGACCACGAGCTCGAGGCGCGGCAGGCCATCACGCGGTCGATGAGGTCGCCGGGCACCGCGGTCGTCGGCGACTGACACCCGACGCCTACGGTATCTTTCGTGATCAGCTCCGTGGACGCACGCACCCTCTCCCTCGAGCATTCTGCGCTGCCCGCCGAGCTCGCGGTGACCGCGGGCGCCTCAACCGGTGCGCAGCGACTCCCGTCGATCGACGGCATCGACGTAGGCGTGTGGGAGCACTCATCAGGGGTTTCGAAAGACACGGAGGCTTGCGAGATGTTCGTGGTCATCAGCGGACGCGGCCGGGTCACGTGCGAACAGGGCGGGGTAATCGACCTTGCCCCGGGAGTGGTGGGAATCCTGCAGGAGGGTGCGCGAACCCGCTGGGAGATCACCGAGCCCCTGCGAAAGGTATGGATCACACGTAGCCAAGACGTCGCACCATGAGTCATATCGATGTTCAGCGCGTGACCTACTCCCTTTCGGATGGCCGGGTACTTCTTGACGATGTCACCTTCCGTGTCCCGGAGGGAGCGACCGCAGCGCTCGTCGGCGCGAATGGGGCGGGCAAGACGACGCTCATGCGGATGATCGCCGGCGATATCGACCCCGAGGAGGGTTCGATCGTCGCAAGCGGCGGGCTCACGTTTATGAGGCAATTCATCGGGCAGATGACCGAGGGCACGGTCCGTGACCTGCTCGTCGAGATGAGCCCCCGCCGGTTGAGGGATGCCGCGGCCGCGCTGGATGCGGCCGAGGCCCTCATGATGGAACGCGATGACGAGGCGACGCAGATGGCGTACGCGCACGCGATCACCGATTTCGCCGATGCGGGTGGCTACGACGCTGAAGTGCTCTGGGACGTCGTCATGATGGCAGCGATCGGGGAGTCCTTCGATCGAGTGCGCTGGCGCTCGGTTGGAACGCTCTCCGGGGGTGAGCAGAAGCGGATCGTGCTGGAATACCTGTTGCGCGGCAACGACGAGGTGCTCCTCCTTGATGAGCCAGACAACTACCTCGACGTGCCGGGCAAGCTCTGGCTCGAAGAGCAGCTTCGGACCACGCCCAAGACGGTGCTCCTCATCTCCCATGATCGCGAGCTTCTCAGCCAGGCGGCGAGCCATGTGATCGGCATCGAGCTCGGGGCCGCCGGCAACACGGCATGGGTCCATGGATCGGGCTTCGCGACCTTTCACGAGGCTCGTGCCGCGCGGTTCTCACGACTGGAGGAACTGCACCGGCGATGGGACGAGGAGCACGTCAAGCTCAAGACGCTCGTCCAGACGCTCAAGGTGAAGGCCAAGTTCAATGACGGGCTCGCCTCGCGCTATCAGGCCGCACAGACGCGCCTGCGCAAGTTCGAGGAGGCGGGTCCGCCGTCCGGCATACCTCGCGAGCAGCAGGTGAGCATGCGCCTGCGCGGGGGCCGCACGGCCAAGCGCGCCATCGTCTGCGAGCAACTCGAGCTCACCGGCCTCACCAAGCCTTTCGACGTAGAGGTTTGGTTCGGGGAGCGGGTCGCAATCCTCGGCGCGAACGGCTCGGGGAAGTCGCACCTGCTGCGACTGCTCGCACGCGGCGGGACCGATCCCGATATCGAGCACCAGCCGGTAGGCGACGTCGTGATCGATCCCGTTCGCCACAGTGGCGTGGCGCGGCTCGGCGCCCGTGTGCGGCCGGGCTGGTTCGCCCAGACCCACGTCCGCCCTGACCTCGCCGGACGCACACTGCTGGAGATCCTCCACCGCGGAGATGGCCGCCGCGCCGGCATGGCACGCGAGCAGGCGGCGCGTGCCCTCGATCGATATGAGCTCGCGGAGGCGTCCGAGCAGTTGTACGACACGCTCTCGGGCGGGCAGCAGGCAAGGCTGCAGATTCTCCTCCTCGAACTGTCAGGCGCGACGCTCCTTCTCCTCGACGAGCCGACGGACAACCTCGACCTCGCGAGCGCAGAGGCCCTCGAGGTGGGCCTCGACGCCTTTGACGGGACCGTGGTCGCCGTGACCCACGACCGCTGGTTCGCCGCGACCCTCGACAGGTTCCTGGTCTTCACGGCCGATGGTCGCGTCGTCGAGTCGGATGTCCCGGTCTGGTCGGGCTGGTAAGACTCTGCGACCCCCGGCCTCACCGCTGCCCCGTGCGGGGGTCATCATGGGAGGACGGCAAGAGGCAGCGACCGATGGAGGCCTGATGAGGTTCATGCGGAGAGTCAGTGCCTGCGCACTTGCGTGCATGGCCTTCGTGGTCGTGGCGCCGCCGGCCCACGCAGAGGTGAGCGGCATCAGTGCTTGGGTCATCAGCGGGGCAACGGGTGCCCCCGATCCGTCGGCGGTGAGTGAGAACCAGATCCAGTTCGGTATCGGCTTCGCGGACAGCGGCGGGGGTCCTGACGTCCGGTTCAATGGCCTGTCGTTCGGGTACACCGTCACCGGAGAGAGCCGCACCGTCGCCTCGGGAAGCTGGCCGGGGGGCTCCGGCGTGACGTACATTTCCGGTGGGACGGCTCCGACCCGATACATCCATGCCGTCGACCTGCGTGACCTGACCGCTGGCACTACCTACACGATCAACGTCTGGGCGATCGACCACGGAACGAACTTCACGAGCTCGCTGCAGGTCACGACCCCGGCCAGGATCACGGTTCCCGGGCCCCCATCCGGCGTCGCGGCGGCAGCCGCCGACACGACGGCAACGGTGACTTGGTCTGCACCGTCATCGACGGGCGGGGCAGCGATAACCGGGTACACCGCCACGGCGAGCCCTGGCGGCCTGACCTGCTCAAGTTCGTCGACGAGTTGCTCTATTCCCTCGCTCACACCGGCGGGCACCTACACCTTCACGGTCGTCGCGGCGAACTCGGCGGGCACTGGCGCGCCATCGACTCCATCGGCGGCCTTGACGATTCCGGCACAGGCCGCGCAGGCCAAGAAGCCAGAGGCCACGGCCGGTGCTGGCACATCCACTGTTCCCGCGAGCCCCTCGGGAGCCTCGGGAGCCTCGGGAACCTCGAATGCCGATGCCACGGACCTCGGAACCTTGGACCCGAGCGTCGACACCGTTGATGGCGAGCTCGCGATCACGAGGTCAGGCGGCCTGTTTCGGTTGCGCGTGGACACCAACAGCCCGGACACCCCGTTCACGGTAACGGCGCGAAGGCCGGGGGCGAAGGTGCTCAAGTGGAGCCTGGACACTAAGGGAACGGGCGCTGTTGCCTTCAGCACGAAACGCGACCTTTCGGGCTACACGGTCAGGCTGCGGATGGAGGGCCAGACCCTCGACGTCGTCACGATTCCGGTTGATCGGACGTCGTGACTGGCGATTCCTGGCAGGCACGCATGGACGGCATGGACGGCTCGACGCATCGACGCATCGAAGTATCGCCCAGCGGCCGGCCGATGCGCCCTGTCGGGCGGGATGAACGAATTCACGCGATTCGAGGCTCGTCTCATTCAGTTCGCCCGGATTCGGGGCAGGATGAAGGGAACGAATGGGTGACCGATATTCGGGCGTTGTTGGGGGCGATTTGGCCGGGCACTCCCTGCGTGGGTATCCTTACGGGTCGCTGAGGTGCTTCCCCGAAAATCCCCGGCGTCGCGAGAGCGATTGAGCATTTCAGGCGATCGAGCAACACAGTTGAGCAGTCCAGACCCCAACGAGCAACGAAGGTGGCGTCCCGTGCGCACGTACAGCCCAAAGGCCGGTGAGATCACCCGCACCTGGCACGTCATCGATGCGACGGACGTTGTCCTCGGTCGTCTCGCGAGCAACGTCGCAAAGCTCCTTCGCGGCAAGCACAAGACCATATTCGCCCCGCATGTCGACACGGGCGATTTCGTCATCATCATCAATGCCGACAAGGTTGTCCTCACGGGCGCCAAGAAGCAGCAGAAGATGGACTACCGCCACTCGGGCTTCCCGGGTGGCCTGCGCGCCACCTCGTACGCTGACCTGCTCGAGAGCAACCCGCGTCGCGTCGTCGAGAAGGCCGTGAAGGGCATGCTCCCGCACAACAAGCTCGGCCGCCAGCAGATCACCAAGCTGAAGGTTTACACCGGGTCCGAGCACCCGCACGCGGCTCAGTCGCCGGTGCCCTACGAGCTTTCCCAGGTCGCGCAGTAGCGCGTTCTCCAACTTCACGCCGTAATCAACGAGAGGACCGTGGCAGTGTCTGAGGCCACCATCGCAGTAGACGACGTCGAGATCGACGTCGAGGACGAGGCTCCCTCGGAGTACACCTCCGAGACCCCGGCCCGCGCCGTTATCACCCGCGAGATCGTCAAGGCGCCCGGCGCTGCGACCGGTCGCCGCAAGCAGGCCATCGCCCGCGTGCGGCTCATCCCGGGCACCGGCAAGTGGACCATCAATGGCCGTGACCTCGATGAGTACTTCCCGAACAAGGTTCATCAGCAACTCGTCAACGAGCCGTTCGTGACCTTGGGTGCAGAGGGCATGTTCGACGTTATAGCCCGCATCGGCGGCGGCGGCGTCTCCGGCCAGGCAGGCGCACTGCGGCTCGGAGTCGCTCGGTCGCTCAACGCCATTGACACAGAGGGCAATCGACCCAGCCTTAAGAAGGCCGGATTCCTCACGCGCGATCCGCGCGTGAAGGAGCGCAAGAAGTACGGGCTCAAGAAGGCCCGCAAGGCGCCCCAGTACAGCAAGCGCTAATCCCTTGGGCCGACTCTTCGGTACCGACGGAGTCCGTGGGCTCGCGAATCGCGAGCTCACGGCGGAACTAGCACTTGACCTCTCGGTCGCCGCAGCGCACGTCCTTGCTGATGTGGGGGCGTTCGCCGGCCACAGGCCGACCGCCGTCGTTGCCCGTGATGGCCGTGCGAGCGGGGAATTCCTCGAAGCGGCGGTCGTTGCCGGTCTCGCGAGCGCGGGCGTCGACGTCCTGCTTCTCGGTGTCGTGCCGACACCGGCAGTTGCCTATCTCACCGACGCGCTTGGCGCTGATATCGGAGTGATGCTGTCCGCCTCGCACAACGCGATGCCCGACAACGGCATCAAGTTCTTCGCGAGCGGAGGCCACAAGCTCGACGACGCAATCGAGGACGCAATCGAGGCCCGCATCGGGGACCCGTGGGAGCGACCGATCGGTGCCGGAGTCGGGCGGGTGCGATCTGACCTGACCGCAGTGGCCGCGTATGTCGACTACCTCATCTCGACGCTCCCGAACAGCCTCGACGGGCTTCATATCGTGGTCGACTGCGCCAATGGTGCAGCGTCAGCCGTTGCGCCGGGCATGTACGAGATCGCAGGGGCCCGCGTCACCACGATTCACTCGGAGCCTGACGGCCTGAACATCAACGAGAAGTGCGGCAGCACGCACCTCGGGGACCTCGTTTCGTCGGTGCTTGAGCATGGCGCTGACGTCGGCATCGCACATGACGGGGATGCAGATCGCTGCCTGGCGGTCGACAACCGGGGGAATGTCATCGATGGGGATCACATTCTCGCCATCCTCGCGACCTCCATGCAGGATTCGGGTCGGCTCGCGGGCGGCACGGTCGTTGCCACGATCATGGCGAACCTCGGGTTCAAGATCGCCATGCGCGACGCAGGCATCAACGTGGTCGAGACAGCGGTCGGGGACCGCTACGTGCTTGAGGCAATGAGAACTGAGGGCTACGTCCTTGGCGGAGAGCAGAGTGGCCACGTGGTCATGACTGAGTACGCGAACACCGGAGACGGACTGCTGACGGCGCTCCACCTGCTGTCGCGGGTGGTCCAAACCAAAACCCCCCTTTACGACCTCGCTTCCAGCGTGACGAAGTTCCCGCAGGTGCTCGTGAATGTCAAGGGCGTCGATAGGTCGCGCGTGGACTCTGATCCGGTTGTTGCCGCTGCAGTCGCGAGGGCGACGGGGGAGCTCGGCGACTCAGGCCGCGTCCTGCTGCGTCCGTCGGGAACCGAGCCCGTGATCCGAGTCATGGTAGAGGCCGCCAGCCACGGTCAGGCCGAGCGGATAAGCGAAGAGCTCGCGGCGGTCGTGCTCGCCGAACTCGCAATCGAGGGGTAACAGGCTCGAGCCGATTCCCGAGCGGTGGCTGCGCGCAGCAGGCGAGAGCACCGGCGAGCTTGAGCGAGCGTCACGGCATGCGACAGTGTTAACGTCGCGAGATGGGGCTTCTGGGCGTGGCGATGGTTGGCCTCGCGCTCGCCTTGACCCTCACGGCGCCCGATTTGCAGCCCGCCGGGCAACTTGGCGCGACTCGAACCGTGCTGAAGGCGTGCGTGCAGGTCCACACCGGCGATCTTCGCCTTGCGATCAACGGCCGGTGCCGGGCGAACGAACGTCGCGTCACCCTCGTCCGCACGACCTCGACCGTCGTCCGGGGCCGCATTCGCGTCTGCGTCGACCACAACGATTCACCCCGATACTTGCCTGCGCATGGCAAGTGTCGTAAAGGTGACAAGGCCGTGTACTTCCTGATGCCGCTCCAAAGCGGGGCGACGGTGCGAGCGGTGCGACGGGGGCCATAGGGGGCACGGGCGCGAACGGTGCCATTGGGGGCACGGGCGCGACGGGTGCGACCGGGGGAGCTGGCGCGACCGGGCTGACCGGGCCCACCGGTGCGACGGGACCGGCATTCAGCGGGTACTACGGCTCCTTCTACGACACGTCGAACCAGCTGAACCCGGTCGCGAGCATCGCTCGCCCTATGACGCTCAACGAGGTGACCAGCGGAGTGAACGGCGTCATCAGCAACGGGATATCGGTTGTGTCCGGGTCACGCATCACCATGGCCAACACAGGCGTGTACAACGTCGAGTTCTCCGCCCAGATCGACAAGACTGACTCAGGCAGCGACGACATCGACATCTGGCTTGCCAAGAACGGCGCCAACCTCCCATGGACGAACACGAGGCAAACGCTCGTAGGCGCGACCGAGGAGAAGTACATCGCGGCGTGGAACTTCGTCGTGGGTGCCGTTGCCGGCGACTACTTCGAATTAATGTGGTCATCAGGAGACGTGAACATGCAGATCGTCACCGTTGCGGATGCAGTCGGCCCAGTCCGGCCGGGTGTTCCGAGCCTCATTGTCAACGTCACACAGGTGCGGTAGCGATGGCGACCGCATTTAGGGCGCCGGCCGAGTCCGGGGTTGTCGCCTTGAGGTGATCCTGCCCCACACGATCTGCTGCAGGGCGAGGGTTGCCCAGCCTGCTAGGCCCATCCCGATGATGTTGATGGCCAACTGAGCGGTACTCCCGAGAACCTCACTCC
>JBMOKH010000062.1:0-10977 GCA_049315365.1 Candidatus Nanopelagicales bacterium | reverse complement strand
CCGTTTTGCTGAGGGCCGCCTCGGGGATTCGAACCACGGAGCTACGCATTACGAGACTGCACCCACGCATGGATTCGCCCTAGGACTTGTTGACTAGCAACGAGTTTCGTGACACCGAGTGAAATCTAGACACACTGAGCGACGCCAGGAAAGGGCGACGGAAAGGGCGAGCGTTCATGCGTAGATCCGGTGAATCCTCCGCACGGACCTAAGCACCCCCCGATGCGCCTCTGACACGATCCCAATGGGCGCGACAACTGACCCTTCCTACGCCGCTGCGAAGTCAATGGAATGCCAACGTCGCATGCGGTCCCTAACGATCGTCCTCGTCCAACCGAACCGCGAGCACGACCTCATCAAACCCCAGGATCTCCTTGCGCAATGGACGTGGATAGGTCCGCCGCGAGGGGGCAAGCCCTAGATCGACCAAGGCCTCGGCAACCTTGAACGCCGTGACCACGGGGTCTAGGACAGGAATTCCCTCGTGGCCACGCGCGGCCAGATGATCACCGATGCGCTCGGCCCACCCCATCATCCCCGTGCAGCCAAGGACGATCGAGTGAGCACCGTCCTCCTCGACCGCCAGGAGCGCCTGCGCACACAGTGCCCGCCCGACGCGCTGCTCGTCGTCTAGCTCGTGCACCGGGATATCGACCGACCGAAGTGAGCAGAGCTTGTCGCGCAATCCGTACTGAGCAACCAGAGCGTCGATAGCAGGCAGCACCGCCTCGCTGGCAGTGATGATGGAGAAGTTCATGGCCAGCATCGCTGCAACGTGCATGGCTGTCTGGGCGGGACCGAGAACGGGAATCGAGGTGACTTCGCGCACCGCAGCCAGGCCCGGATCGGTCATACAGTCGATCACGATTGCCGATGCACCACTGGACTCTGCCTCCGCAGCTAAGCGCACCGTGTCAGGGATGGCCAGCACCTCGTCGAAGTGGGACTCGATCGTCGCCGGACCCCGAACGATGTCCCCCTGGGTGACGTCCGTACCGCTGCGCGCATAGGGCTCGAAGTCCGCAGCCGTGGACAGGCCCGACGTCACGACAGGTGTCACCACATGGATTCGCATGATTCTCCTTGCGTTGGAACGACGGGGGCAGATCAGGCAGTAAGGTCCGCCGCCTCGTCGGCTCGATGGCAGGCAACATCGCGGCCGTGCACGGACTGCAAATCGGGGACCTCGTGTCGACATATATCGACGGCAAGGGCACAGCGATCTGCGTAGGGGCAGCCGGCTTCAGGCGCCGACGCGGAAGTGGCAATTCTCGTGAGCGGTGGGCGGACGACGCCGAGTTCGGGCGCCGCGGCCCTGAGGGCCTGTGTGTAGGGGTGGACCGGCGTAGTAAGTAGAGCAGTGGTCTGGCCGCGCTCCATCACGACGCCCTTGTAGAGCACGATGCTGCTCTCGCAGAGTCGGTCGACGACAGCGAGATTGTGCGAGATGAGAACGTAGGCCAAGGATCGCTTCTCACGAAGGCTCTCGATCAACTGCAGCACTCGCTCTTGGACCGTGACATCAAGGGCACTGGTCGGCTCGTCGAGCACGAGTAGCTTGGGCTCCAGTGCCAAGGCGCGGGCGATCACCACCCGTTGGCGTTGGCCCCCCGACAGTTGATGCGGGTAGCGCGTCGCCACGTCATCGGGCAGACCGACCTCACGCAGGAGGCCCGCTACCCGAGTCGCCCTCTGTCCTCGCGGCACCGTGCGATGAATCGCAAAGGGCTCCGTCACCGCCGTCCGCACCGACATACGCGGATCGAGCGCGCCGGCCCCATCCTGGAAGACCAGTTGGACATCACGGCGGAAAGCCGACAAGGACGCCCCGGACATCGATAGGACGTCCTGGCCTTCGAACACCACTGAACCCGAGGCAACGGGATGAAGGCGCAGGAGTGCCCGCGCGATCGTCGTCTTGCCCGAGCCGGACTCGCCGATGATGCCCAGCCCGAACGGACCCTCGGGCACGTCAAGGTCGACCCCGTGCACGACCTCGGTGTTCCCGAACGACAGCCGCATATCGCGGACCGTGAGCAATTCGCTCATGACGCACGCCCTCGGATTGACGGCACGGCCGCGATGAGGTCACGCGTGTAGTCCTCCTGCGAATTGTGGATGACCGCTTCGGTCGCACCCTGCTCAACCACGGAACCATTGCGCATGATCATGAGGTGGTCGGCCAGCTCGCTGAGAACCGCGAGGTCATGGGAGATGAAGACGATGGCCGTGTTGTGTCGTTCGCGCAGCCCGCGAAGCACCTCGATCACCTCGGACTGCACCGTGACGTCCAGGGCACTCGTCGGCTCGTCCGCGATCAGCACCTTCACCTGCAGCGCCGCGACGAGCGCGATTGCGAAGCGCTGCGCCTGGCCGCCGGAGACCTGATGTGGATAGCGGTCAAGGATCGCCGAGTCGAGGATGACCTCAGAGAGCGACTGCTCCATACGCTTACGACGATCCGCGCGGGCGACCCCGTGCAGCTTCAGGGTGCGCTCGAACAGCGAGCCCAGCTTCATCGTCGGGTTCAGGGCGGCGCGCGGGCTCTGCAGGATCATCGCAATCTCACGTCCGCGCACTTCACGCCACTGCCGACGCGTTAGGGTCGTGAGGTCCCTGCCGCCGAGGGCGATGGTGCCGCTCACGCTGCCCCCCGAATAGCGGGTCAGACCCATCAGCGCGAGAGCGGTCTGCGACTTCCCCGAACCGCTCTCACCAGCGATTCCAAGCACGTGTCCGGCTTCGAGGTCTAGTTCAGGGACGTGCGCCACGACCTGCTTCCCGAAGGCGACTCGAAGATCTCGCACCTGAAGGATCACCTCTGCCCCCGCTTGGGGTCGAGGGCGCTCTGCAGCCCGTCGCCGACGAAGTTGAAGGCGACCGCAGTGACGAGGATCGCGAGGCCGGGGAAGGTGATCATCCACCAGGCAGTCGTGGCCAACGGCTGGCCCTGCGCCACCATCAGGCCCCACTCCGGCGTCGGATCCTGCGCCCCCAGACCCAGGTAGGACAGCGTCGCGGCCGTCAGGATGATGCCCGCGACATCGAGAGACATCTGCACGAAGACTGCGGTCGAAGCGTTTGGAAGGACGTGCCGCACCAACTGCCTCACGGGACCGGCGCCCAGCACGCGGGCGGCGTCCGAATAGCCCTGCCGTCGAATGGTGGCCGCCTGGCCGCGCGCCAAGCGGGCATACCAGGGCCACCAGGTGAAGGCGATGGCCAGCGCTGCGTGGAAGGCACTCGGACTCAGCACAGCGGCCAGCGCGACGGCGAGCAGCATCGCCGGGAAGGCGAGGAAGACGTCGGTGATACGCATGAGAACGGCGTCGACCCATCCGCCGAAGAAGCCTGCGGCGAGGCCTATCGTGAGGCCGACCAGCGCCGACACGACAAGGACGACGACGACGATCCCCAACGAGACGCGAGCACCGAAGACCACACGGGTGTAGATGTCGCGGCCCACGATGTCTGTGCCGAACCAGTGAGTGCTGCTCGGCGCCTGCAGAACCGACTCGGGGTGGACGACAGCACCAGCGTCCTCCGGAAAGGGGGTGATCCAGGGGGCGAGGATGCCGGCGATCACGATGACAGCCGCCAGCACAAGGCCGACGTCAAGCAGCGGGAATCGTGCGGCCACGGACCAGCCGGGCCACAGCGCCGGCCGACGACGACGCGGCTCTCCCTGGAGGTCGGGGGTAGGCGCGGGCTCGAGTTCGGTGCGTGTCACATGGGTCATGAGCGCACCCGCGGATCGATGACAGCCTGCACGAGGTCCACGACGAGATTGAGCAGGACGTATAAGACGGCGACGATCAGCGTCACGCCGAGGATCGCCGGTACGTCGAGCGTCTGGATCGACTTGACTGCGTAGCCGCCCAGTCCGGGCCAGTTGAAGACGGACTCCACGATGAACGAGTTCGTGAGTGCATATGCGAATACGAGCGCGAGCAGGGCGAGGATCGGGTTCAGCGATGGCCTCAGGGCGAAGCGTCCAAACACGGATCGCTCTGAGAAGCCCAAGGCACGCACCATGCGCACGTGCTCGTCTCCCAGGTTCTCCAGGAGGGAGCCGCGCGTCACCATCGCCACCGCACCGATCGGATAGGCGGCAATTGCGATGACCGGAAGGATCAGATGCTGCAGCGTGCTGCGGAAGATCACCCAGTTGCCTGT
This sequence comes from Candidatus Nanopelagicales bacterium, assembly GCA_049315365.1. Lineage (GTDB taxonomy): Bacteria > Actinomycetota > Actinomycetes > S36-B12 > S36-B12 > WLND01. The sequence continues at coordinate 6,801 of JBMOKH010000062.1, read as the reverse complement.
GAGGAGGGCGTCGACCACGGGTACGCCGATCACCGTGTAGAGCGGGCTGTTGGCCTCGAGTTTGGTGTCGTAGGCACTCGCGGCGGGCAGCCAGCCCAGCCTGGAGAAGAAGATGATCTGCAGCAGGATCGCCAGCCAGAACACCGGCATCGACACCATGAGAATGGCGATCACCTTGGCCATCAGGTCACCGATGCGTCCATGCGAACGCGCGGCGATGATGCCAAGTGGAATGCCGATGATGGCCGCGAAGAGCAGGGCGATGGCGACTAGGACCAACGTTGTCGGGAAGACGCGGAGCAGGTCGGAGAGGACCGGCTCCTTCGTGTGCAGCGAGATCCCGAGATCACCGCGCGCGACCCCGCTGACGTATGCGACGAATTGCTGCCACATCGGGCCGTCGAGCCCGAACTGCTCGCGCACTGCCGCCAACTGCTCCGGCGTCGCCCGGGGACCGGCGTAGGCAACCGCCGGGTCCCCGGGAATCAGTCGGGCGATAATGAAGGTCAGGATGATCACGCCCACCACCACCCCGAGCGCCTGCAGCACTCGGGAGGTGACGTAGCGGGTCATCTTCTCCTCGTGACTAGGCGGTCGGCGTCAGGTCGTGAATGAACACGACGTTGCTGTATGACGGATTGTCCACGTAGCCGGTCATGCTCGAGGCGAAGGCACGCTGGTAGTTCGTGACGCCCAGGACTGGCGAGATGGCCAGATCGGAGATGGTCGCCTGCAGGTCCACGTATTGCTCCTGGGCCTTCTCGCGATCAGTTGCCGTCACCGACTGCAGGCCGTCGATCGTGGCATCGACCTGCGGGTCATCCCAGTACGACAGGTTGAAGAACGGCGGATTGGCGGAGTGGTACAGGTTGATGAACCACGAGTACGGATCTGCGTAGTCCGGATACCAGTAGAAGACGAAGATGTCCTGCCGCTTGGCCTCGTCCTCGCTCTTGGCCAGGTCCCACTGGGTCTCCCAGGCGAGGGCCTTGGCCTGCAGGTCAATGCCGACGGCCGCAAGATTGGCCTTCATCAGCGTGACGATCGTCGCCGCCTCAGGATCGCCGGCCGCATAGGTCAAGGTCAGTGTGAGCGGCTTGTCCGGCCCGTATCCGGCCGCGGCCACGGTGGCTTTGGCCGCTTCGACGTCGGTCGTCTGCTGCACGTCGGTCGTGTAGCCGAGCAGGCCCTCCGGAACCACTCCGGTTGCCTTCACCATCGCGCCCTGGAGGGTCGTGACGATGCCGTCATAGTCGATCGCCTGCGCAACCGCGTTGCGGAGGTTCACATCGGCGAGCGGGCCGGAAGCCGTGTTGAGCATCGCCAGCATGTTCTGGAAGGAGGGGGAGCGCAGGGTCGAGATCCCCTCCTGCCCCTGCAGCGAGGCGAAGATCGCTGACGAGACGCGTGGGATGAAGGTACCGTCGCCGCTCTGCAGGAGCTGAACCGCGGTGGTCTCCTCCGGCACGACCTTGAAAACCGCAGAGGAGTAGTGACTCCCGTCCCAGCCACCCCAGTAGTTCTCGTTCGCCTTCAGTTTGAGTTCGTCCTCGGTGCCCTTCTTCCAGGACTCGACCCCGTAGGGTCCTGTGCCAGCCGCATTGCCCATAGCGAACCACGCCGTCAGGTCACCGGCGTCGGCCTTGGTGTCGTAGATGAAGGCCGCGTACGCCGATGACGCGATCAGGTCCAGCGGTGCCGCGTACTTGAGTGTGAACTCCAACGTGGTCGCGTCTTTCGCGGCAATGGTCTCGACCGAATCCCAGATGTAGGCGGCACCGCCCTTGAGGCTGATTGTGCGCTCGATCGCGGCCTTGGCTGCCGCAGCGTCCATCGGGTTGCCCGTTGAGAAGGTGACGTCATCTCGCAGTGTGAAGGTCCAGGTCAGACCGTCAGCCGACGTCGTCCACGACGTCGCGAGCAGCGGTTCCGGCGTGCCGGTCTTCGGATTGCTGCGGGTGAGCTGCTCGTAAAGGTTGTTCATCACGATCACCTCATTGGAGTAACTGAGAGCGGGATCCCACTCCGTCACCACGTCGAGGTTGTTCACGTACGTGAACAAGGCGTTGATCGGTGCATGGGATGCTGAGGCAGCGCCTGCTGTGGCTGCCGCCGATCCCGCGGCCGAGGAAGACGACACGCTCGCGGGAGGGGTTCCCGCGCACGCAGCCAGAAGTGCAATCGCTGCGGCGACGACACCCACACGGACGTAGTTACGCATGTTCTCTCCTTTACAGTCGGCCGAGCGGGCCGACAGCCTTGACACTGATTCGTGCGACGGGTTCTGTGAGGTAGGCCAGGGGGATCTCGTCGATCTCCACGATCTCGAGGTGCTCGGGATCCGCACCGGCGAGGATGGCGCGCGAACGAGCCTGGTCACAAGCGGCGGCGATCGCTGCGTCGCGACCAAGCGCGAGCGAGACGACCTCATCCCAGCGGCCGCTGACCTGTGCGATCGCGGCTCCGATGGCGTTCGCGACGTCATAGTGATCGGGGCGGAGCACCTTTGAGACGCCGGGCAGGCTGTCGGGGATCAAGACTGAACCGCCACCCACGACAATCAGTGGAACGTCGCCGCGCCCCACCTTCATCCGGTCGACGCCGTCGGCAACGGCCTCGTCCGACGCCGCGATCGCGGCTGCAAGGAGATCGTCGAAACCTTCGGGAAGATCAGTGTCGCCAATGCGCGCGCGGCCCGCGTGCACAGCGGCGTCCGTCAGAGTGGCGGTCGTGCCACCGAAGACGAGCGCCTCGTCGGGGAGTCGGTAGCCAACGCTGTCTGGGCCGAGCATGACCTCGGGACCCGCTCCGCGCACGACGGTGCCGCCTCCCAACGGGATCGCCAGCACGTCGGGCATGCGGAAGTTCGTGCTCACTCCACCGATATCCACAGCGGCGGCTGACTCGCGAGGGAACCCGTTTACCAGCATTCCGAAGTCTGTCGACGTTCCCCGACATCGGCAATGAGCGCGTCGGAAAGCCCGGTGAGGAAGGCTGCCCCGCGGATGGAGTTGGCCGGACCGGATCCGATCGTGAGGATCGGGAAGCGAACGGCGTAATCCAGGGCCATCAGTGTGCCGTCATTCTGCGCGAAGAGGACCGACGCCTCGATGTGGTGCTGGGCCAGAGCCTCGGTGAGTGCATCTGCAACAGCGCGGGCGACGCCAGTGAGAGCGGAGTTGAGGATCGTTGCGTTCTCTCTGGGGAGCAGGCCCAGGGACCCGATCTCGTGACTCAGCGAGATCGGGATGTCCTCTCCGAGAACCTCCCGCGCGATCGCCACCGCGTCCAGCTCGTGACGTCCCGAGATCGGCGAGAACACCGCAGACACCGCAACGGATTCCGCCTTGCCCGCGACCTCAGTGAAGAAGGTGCGTGTCGCGTCGGCGTCGAACGGGACGATCTCACGGCCGTCGTATTCGAAGCCGCCACCGACCACGGTGCACATGGCACCTACTGCGGCCACGAGGTCCTGCGGCCAACCGAACATCGGTCGAACTGCCAAGGACGATGGCGCTCCGACGCGGAGCACAGCAACGGTCTGCAGTCGGCGGCGTTCCAGAACGGCGTTGGTGGCGTGGGTAGTGCCCAGCATCACGTGGGAGAGGCGGGCGGGGTCGACGCCACTGGCGCGGAGCACGGCCTCAATCGCCGCGCGGATACCCGAGGTCACGTCAGCCGTGGTCGGCTGCTTCGTCTTGCCTAGCACGTTGGCATCGGCATCGAGGATCACCGCATCGGTATTGGTTCCGCCGACGTCGATGCCGAGGCGAAGATCAAGCATCGACGCCATGGAGCACCTCCACAGGGACGAAGTCGAAGTCGTACCCGAACGCACGCGGACCCGCGATCAGTAGACCCCGCGCAGTGCGCCAGATGGGGTGGCACGGGAAGCCGATGACTGACACTCTCTGCCCGTAGCGGACCAGTTCGGTAGCCACCGCGTCCGCCGTCTGCGCGTCGACGACCGTGATGAGATCGGGCACGCTGGCGCGCACGATGCCGTCCTCAAGCACCACGAGGTTCTCGTTCTGGATTTCAATGCGCACGAGCCGGCCAGCGTCGGCACCATAGCCCTCCACCACGACGCTGCCTCGGACGAAGCCGCCGGCGGTCTTCCGCTGAACGTCGATGACCTTTCCCTCGACCAGCCTCACCCCATCGACGGCATTCAGGAGTCCGCCCACCGGGTCGACGGCATCGAGAACGGCCTGCCCGATGCGAAGGGCCTGCGTAACGCTGCCCTCGACGATTGCGCCCCGTGCCTTGCCGACGGGCATCACGTAGTCGGCCATGGCGGCGTTGCCACCGAACACGTCAGTGGTTGCCCTCGCGATCAGCTCAGCCCAGGCGCCGCTCGCGGCGCGGATCGTCACGACGTTGTCGCGCTCGTCTGCGATCACGATCAGGTCCGGCGGCAGGCCGGCGACATTCATCGAGACCATGTCGACCTGCGGAAACGCGCGGCCCATGCCGTCGGCGTCGAGGAGCGGGAGCCCGGTCTTCGCCGCCCAGGCAACCGGCAGCAGCCCGTTGCCCCCACCGATCTCGCTCACCATCAGCGCCACCACGGGCCGACCGGTGACCTCCTCGACCGCCTTGCGGAGTACGTCGATCTCGGTGCCAGACGACAGCTTCTCGATGGATACCGATGGGGCGCCGATCATGCCTACCGGCATGAGGATCCCGTCGTCCGGCAGGTCATCAAGGGTGACGAGCCTGATCGGACCGTGCTCCTCGAGGGCCTGGCGGGCGATGAGGGTGCCGGTGGTTACCTCCCCGCCGCCTCCGGTACCCAGCACGGCACAGCCACGGGAAAGCGCGGTGACGTGCTCGACCCCAAGCTGCATGGCCCGAACGCTAACGGCGATCCTTCGCGGGTGACCCGTACTATGAGTACAGGAATTTGTAACATTCTGGTACCAGAAGCATAAGGAGGCCGAGTGATCAATCTCGACGGCCTACTCTCGGCCCCTCTCAGTTGGCCCCTGCGGGAGCGTGTCCACCCGGAGACTCCCGGGGTGCTAGCCCGCGTGCTCCTGATCGAAGACCTCGACCATGTCGATGCCCTCGACCCGGGCACCTTGGCCGTCCTCAACCGAGGCGCAATTGAGGCAGCCGGCGGCTACCAGTTCGACGTCTTCATTCGCCACGCCGTCCGGCGCGGGGTCTCTGCCGTCCTGGTGCGCTCGTCAACCCGAAGGTCGATCACGGCGGAGGCCATCGCGGCCCGTGGCAATGTGGCCATCCTTGAGATAGACGATGAGCCTCAACCCGGCAGCGTTATCGAGGAGTTCGCTACTTTCGTGGCGGGCGACGCGAGGGCGGCCCTGCGCACACTCGGGGTGATCGCGGCCTCCCTCGATCTGGACGAGGACGAGCCGGAGGCAATCATCGCCCGCATCGCTCGCGCGTGTGCGGTGGCCCTTGAGTTGTCCCTTGACGAGTCAGGCGACGGCACCCCCGTAGTGGTCGACGGCTCGGTCCGCGGCTTGGTCCGATCACGAGACGCCGGCGACGTCGGCACTGTCGCGGCGTCGCTGGGAGCGGCCGCCGTCGCGCGATCGATGGCCCGCCGCGAGAGACTCCTCCTCACACCGGTGCGAAGCACGTCCGCTGCGCTCAGTCAGCTGCTGCTCTGCTCGCAGGCTAACCTCCCGGCGGTTGCGGCCCGTGCCACTGAAGTAGGACTCACCGTGATCGGCTGGCACTGCGCGGCACGTCTTGCCGTCGATGATCCCGCGCATCGCGGTGGCGGCACAGCAGACCTGCCGCGACTGGAGCAGGAAGTGCTCGGCCTCGTCGCGGAGCACGCAGGCACCCAACGCAGCTCGTGGTCCGTGGCCCGGCCTGACGACACGGTTGTCCTCGTGCACAGCACTCGGTCGGACCCGGCGCGCGAAGGACCTCGAGTGGTCCGGGAATGGATCGAGACGCTCACGTCGACACTCCGCGAGACTCACCCTGGACTGCGCGTCCACATCGGTGTTGGCACCGCCCATGAGGGTGCGTCGGGCCTGCGCGCATCAGCGGAGGAGTCCCGAACGGCATTGGCGGCCGCGCGACTCGACGAGGCCGACACAAGCATCGTCACGTTCGATGCCCTCGGCGGTCGGCGGATGCTGGCCGAATGGGTCAGCACCGATGCCGCTCGCGAGGCCGTTCGTGACTTGCTCGCGCCACTAGACGCACTCGGTCCGGCGAAGTCGGCCACTGCAGTCGCCACCTTGCACGCCTACCTCGATGAACGTGGGTCCTTGCAACGTGCCGCCGCCCGATTACACGTGCACCGCAACGCGGTCGTGTACCGGTTGGAAGGCATCACTCGCGCACTCGGCCAAGACCTCTCCGACTCCGACAGCCGCTTCGCACTTCAGATGGCGTGCCGCGCCCGACTTATGTCAACGGGCAGCATCACCTAGGTGCCTTGACGGATTTCGGAAGGAGCACTGGAGACTCCTCCGGTCGATGGGAATCCACGCTTAGACGCTAGCCGACCACTCGTGTGGGGTCAGCCAGCCCCATAACCCTGCTCTTCAACACCCATGGGGGCCACATGGCGCCCTGAGCCCACGCCCCGAGGATCCGTCACCGCCTGCGCGAACGCTGGGGCCAAGGCCCCAGAATCAAACCAAAACGGGTAATGGTCGGGGCGGTTAGAAACGCGACAAATCGTTGCGCTGCAACGCACTTTGCCTCGGGCCGCCTCGGGGATTTGAACCCCGGACCTACGCATTACGAGTGGGGTAGGTCCCGAACTCCGTTGGTAGTCAAGGGCACATCAAGCAATGTGGATCGGTG
>JBMOKH010000332.1:0-2475 GCA_049315365.1 Candidatus Nanopelagicales bacterium | reverse complement strand
TTCGGGCAGATGTTCGCCGTCTGCGCGAACGTCATGGCGCCGGCCGATGGCCGCGTGGTGGCCCTCGACTACGGCTGCGGCGCCCACTCCGAGGTCCAGGTCGACGAGGTACTCGCTGAAGGGATCTTGGCTGAGGAGGTGCTCGCTGATGAGGCCCTGGCTGACGACCTGCTGCGCGAGGGCGAAGGCGACGGCGAGGAGCGCCCCGGCGGGGAGCTGGTGTCCGAGTCTTACGCCTCGGCCGTCGAAGAGACGGTCCTGGATGCTCGGGTCCTGGATGCGCTGGCCCTTGACGACGACCTCGTCGAGGATGCGATAGAAGACCTCGACGGTACGGTGCCGGTCGATGCCGTCGAAGGCCTCCTCCTCGACGATGGGGGCGAGCAGGACGCGCCGGAAGCCAAGGAGGAGCCAGCGGATTCCGGCGCGCCCGTCGCTACCGCCGCCCCGAAGAGGCCACGCGGCCGCGGGTGGCTCAGGGGTCGTTCAAGCTAGTCGTGCACCGGCTCAGCGTCGAAGGCCCGGCGGCTAGGCTTCGGCGGGCTGGGTTCGGCGTCGCCGGCGCCGGAGGTAGAGGATCCCGCCCACTCCGCTGACGATGGCGACGGCGCACGTGCCGAGCCACCAATCGCTGCCCTGCGGGATTCGCTCCCGAAGGACGAGCAGGGCGATGCCGACGATGAGCCAGATGGCGGTCCCGGTGCTCACGGCGATGAGTGAGTCGTCCTTCACACGTTTCGTCTCGCCGGGCATGCCTTCTACGCTACCCTGCGCGCGGTACGTCGGGCTTATGCCCGCGCAAGCAGGTGATTCCCCCTGGTCGACACGCCACCTCGTCTATTCGCGCGCCGATCCGGAGGAACCATGGCTGTCAATGCCCCATCCCGTTCCGCCAGCGGCATCGACCGCTGGTTCTCGCTGTCTGCTCGAGGGTCGACCTATGGCCGCGAGATCCGAGGCGGCCTCGTCACCTTCTTCACGATGGCCTACATCGTCGTGCTCAACCCGCTCATCATCGGCACCGCCAAGGACATGAACGGCCTGTATGTCGGCGGCACGGACGATGTGATCAAGGCCATCACGATGGTGACGGCAGCGACCGCGCTCATCGCCGGGCTCATGACGATCCTCATGGGAGCGATCGGCAGGTTCCCGATGGCCGTGGCCGCGGGCCTGGGCCTCAATGGCTTCGTCGCGTTCACGCTGGCCCCGCAGATGACCTGGGCCGACGCGATGGGCCTCGTGGTCCTTGAGGGCATCCTGATCCTGCTCCTAGTGCTCACCGGCTTCAGGTCGGCGGTCTTCACGGCTGTGCCCGAGCAGCTGAAGTACGCGATCGGCGTCGGCATCGGCCTGTTCATCACGATCATCGGCCTCGTCGACTCGGGCATCGTGCGCGGAGGGGTGCCGCTCATCTCGTTCGGCGTCTTCGGGGAGCTGCAGGGCTGGCCGATCTTCACCTTCTGCTTCGGCCTGCTGCTTACGATCGTCCTCGTCGTTCGCAAGGTCAAGGGTGCGATCCTCATCGGAATCCTGGCCACGACGGTTCTCGCGATCATCATCGAGGCAATCGCCGGGGTCGGCGCAAAGACTGCCGACAACCCGACCGGATGGGGGCTCAACGTCCCGGTGGTCCCCGAGACGGTCATTGCCACGCCGGACCTCGGACTGCTCGGCCAGTTCAGCCTCTTCGGCAGCTTCGAGGTCATTGGCGTCATCGCGTCGATCCTGGCGATCTTCTCCCTCATGCTGAGCGACTTCTTCGACACGATGGGCACGGCATTCGGCCTCGCAACGGAGGCAGAGCTCCTTGACGAGGAGGGGAACATCCCCCACTTCGAGAGCATCCTCGTCGTCGACTCGATTGCGGCAGCGGCCGGCGGCGTCGGCTCGGTGTCGAGCAATACCTCCTACATTGAGTCGGCGTCGGGCATCGGTGAGGGCGCACGCACCGGCATTGCCTCGATCGTCACCGGCGGGCTGTTCCTCATCGCGATGTTCTTCTCGCCGCTCGTGACGATCATCCCCTACGAGGCTGCGACGCCAGCGCTCGTCGTGGTCGGATTCCTCATGATGACGCAGATTCGTCACATTGATTTCAATGACTACTCGATCGGGATCCCGGCCTTCCTCACGATCGCGATCATGCCGTTCACCTACTCCATCACGAACGGCATCGGAGCCGGCTTCGTCTCATGGCTCGTGATCAAGATATTCACGGGCAAGGTCAGGGAAGTGAACTGGCTGATGTGGGTGATCTCGATTGCCTACATCATCTACTTCACGATCTATCCGATCCAGGTGGTGCTCGGGCTGAAGTAGCCTTGGCGACATGAGTCCCCGAACGAGACGACTGGTGACCCTGGCCGTGCTCGGCTCGCTGGTGGCCGCGGTGCTCATCGCCACCGCGCTCGGACGTTGAAGGGCGCGCTGAGGGCCACGATCCTTGCCGGGATCGTGGCCCTCAGCACGCTC
>JBMOKH010000061.1:0-11059 GCA_049315365.1 Candidatus Nanopelagicales bacterium | reverse complement strand
GGTCAGGATCCCGTCAGGATCACAGCGCGAGGTCGGTGAGGACGAGGACCCGCTCATGGGTGAAGTCGACCATCGCGGAGCGCAGTCCCTCGCGCCCGACGCCCGAGGCCTTGATTCCGCCGTAGGGCATCTGGTCGGCGCGGAAGGTGGGTGCGTCGCCGATGATGACGCCGCCGACCTCGAGGTCGCGGTGCGCCCGGAAGATGTCCTGCAGGTTGTGCGTGAAGACGCCCGTCTGCAGGCCGAACCGCGAGTCGTTGACGAGCCCGATGCCCTCGTCGAGATCACGGATGACCTGGATCGACATCACCGGTCCGAATACCTCCTCGCACGAGACGCGGACAGTCGGATCGACGTTCGAGAGCAGGGTCGGCTCCACGTACGTGCCCTCCCGGCCCCCGCCCGCGAGCAGCGTGGCGCCCGCGGCGGTCGCCTCGGCCACCCACTCCTCGACCCGCTCGGCGGCGGACTCGCTGATCATCGGACCGACGACGGTCGCGGGATCCCAGGGCGATCCGCTGTGCAGGCCGCGGACGGCCGCGACGAGCCTGTCGGTGAACCGCTCGGCAACGGTCTCGTGGACGAAGATGCGCTGGACGGACACGCAGGTCTGGCCGGCCTGCGAGTTGCCGAACATCGCGATGCGCTGGGCGGCCCACTCGAGGTCCTTGTCGCTGGAGTAGTCCGCGAGGATGATGGCGGCCGCGTTGCCGCCGAGCTCCAAGACGATGTGCTTGCTCGGCACGGCCCGCTGGATCGCGAAGCCGACCGGCTCCGAGCCGGTGAACGAGATGACCGGGAGCCGGGGGTCGAGCGTAAGCGCGGGAGCCGCCTCATTGCCGACCGGGATCACCGAGAACATCCCGGGGGGCAGGTCGGTCTCGCCGAGCAGTTCGCCGAGGAGGAGCGCGCCGAGCGGGGTGGCCGGCGCGGGCTTCACGACGATGGGGGCGCCGACCGCGAGGGCCGGGGCGATCTTGTGGGCGACGAGGTTGATCGGGAAGTTGAAGGGCGAGATGCCGAGCACCGGGCCGTGCGGGAAGCGCCGGATGATCGCGGCGCGGCCGGCTGTCGCAGCCTCCGTGTCGAGACGCTGGAACTCCCCGTTGAACCGCCGGGCCTCCTCAGCGGCCCACCGGAAGGTCGATGCAGCGCGGGTCGCCTCGGCACGTGCCCAGGTGATCGGCTTGCCGTTTTCAGCCGTGATGAGCGCTGCCGCCTCCTCAACCCGCTCCTCGAGCCGTCGTGACACGTGGGTCAGGGCTGCAGCCCGCTGGGCAGCAGTGGTCGCCTGCGCCGCCTTGCGCACCTCCCAGGCACCGGCGATGGCCGCTTCGACACTCGCCGCGCTCGGCACCGTGTAGGTCCCAACGACCGAGCCGTCGCCGGGGTGCGTGACCTCAGCCCTCGCTCCGTCATCGGACGCGACTCCGGCGATCCACGCAGGCCAGTGACGGGGGGTGCCCGCCGATACGGGGACTGGGCCTTGCGGGGTCTGGGCGTCCGATGAGGTCTGGGCTTCCAAAGAGTTCATGGCCGTCAATCTATGGCGAGGGAGCCAAGGAGTGGTATCCGAGACGGACTCCCGTCGGACCTCCCACCGTCCGATCTGTTCACTTCGGTCCCAGCAACCGGTGATCGAGGTTCTCGAGCGCGAACCACAGTTCTGCCCGCACGGACGCCTCGTCCAGCGAGATCGCGAGCAGTGACTCGGCCCGGCGCAGCCGGTGCCGCACGGTATGGCGGTGAACGCCGAGGGCCACGCCGGTCGCGTCGATCTGCCCGTGGTTGCCGAGCCAGGCCCGCAGGGTGGCGAGCAGTTCGCTCGCCTCCCCCGAGGCGAGGACTCCCGAGAGCGCCGCCTGGGCCCAGTCCCGGCCGCTCACCGGGTCGATGAGGCCGGCGAGCCCGGTCTGGGCAGGGTCGTCAAGGCGGGTGACGCCGGTGCCTCGCGAGGCTGCCCGGCCCGCGCGCTCGATCATCGCATCGACCGCGCGAGGATCGCCGAGGGGAACCGGCCCGGACACTGCCGCAGCCCTCGCAGCGGTGAAGACCCTTTCTGCCTCATGGCCCGTTGCCACCGATGCCGTCAGGAAGGCGAGCACCAGTCCGTCGTCGAGCCGCGCCGCAAGGCATCCGGGCAGGGCATTCGCCATGGCTGCAAGGTCAGCGGCGTCGCCCATCGGCGCCATGACGACGATGTGCGCACGATCTCGCTCGAGTCCCCCGAGCCCTAGGTCCGTCATGGGAATCGCCCCTGAGCCTTCCCGGCGAATGACGTCTATAGCCAGGCGATTCCAGGCCTGACCGCGGTCGAGCCCTCGGACCATCCCCCAGGAGAGGAGCGATGTCGCAAGATTCATGACGGCGATGTCGCCCGCGCGCAGTGCCTGCGGCGATCCGACGACGAGAAAGCCACGAGCAGTCCCCCGCAGTCCGAGGGGCACGATGGCGACGTGCTCCTCGGCCGTCGCTATCGCCGATGACGCAAGCACCCCGCGGGGCCGCAGCCGCTCGATCTCAGCTGCAAACTCCTCGATCCTCCGGGCAGCCGCGGCTGGCGTGGCGCAGAGGGTTGATCCCCCCGCGTCGACGAGCATCGCGAAGCCACCCGCGTGCCTTGCGAGCATCGCGACCACCTTCGCGTCTCCCTGCTCCTGCAGTGCCGCGCGAATGAGGGCCCGCTGCGCCTCGAAGGAGCGCTCGGCATCCTCGTACTCCTCGGCTGCCAGGGCTCGCGAGACGGCCTTGCTCACCGCGACGAACGGCGTCGGGGTCGGCACCTCGATGACGGGCAGCGCAGCCCGCTCGGCGGCGGCGAGCAGGGCGCCCGGGATTTCCTCGAAGGACAGGCCAACGCCGAATCCGAGGGCCGACACCCCGCCCGCCACGAGGGCATCGACGTACTCCACGCAGGCCACCGGGTCATCGCTCAGCCGCATGCCGGTGGTGAGGAGGAGCTCCTCGCCGTCGAGCCACGGGCCAGGGTCGGTGAGCTCAGAGGTCGCCACCCACTGCACGGGCCGAGAGCGGTCCCCCGATTCAGTGCGCAGGACCAATCCGAGCGCGGGCAGCGCAACGACCTGGGCAATGGTCAGTGGCACGGCCGACTCCGATCAACTCGGCGCACCGCCCCGTCGGGTTTTCGACGCGGCTGACGCCCTCGGACACCTTAGGCGAGATGCAGTGTACGAACTGGACTGGCCGGCCGTGGCGCTCTCCCCCTACGCTTCGTCGAACGATGCATCAGCCGTCTCGACTGCCGATGCCCACTCCCGTCGAAAGGCCCCGCCATGACCCTGACACCCGAGCGCACCGCCAGCGACCTCGTCCAGGAGCGACGCCTCGTCACGAGTGTTCCCGGACCGCAGTCGCAGGCGCTCCTCGCCCGCAAGACCGACGCCGTCTCGGCCGGCGTCGGCATCAGTTGGCCGGTGTTCATCACCCGAGCTGGCGGCGGCGTCCTCATCGACGTCGACGGGAACTCGATGATCGACCTCGGATCCGGGATCGCCGTGACCACGGTCGGCAACGCGAACCCCTACGTCGTCGAGGGAGTCCAAAAGCAGGTCGCTGAGTTCACGCACACCTGCTTCATGGTGACCCCATACTCCGGATACGTCGAGGTCTGCGAGGCGCTCAACCGCGTCACCCCGGGCGACCACGAGAAGCGCTCGGCCCTGTTCAACTCGGGCGCCGAGGCGGTCGAGAACGCGGTGAAGATCGCCCGCGTCTATACGCAGCGTTCCGCGGTCGTCGTCGTCGAGCACGGATATCACGGCCGCACGAACCTCACGATGGGCATGACCGCGAAGAACATGCCGTACAAGAACGGCTTCGGCCCGTTTGCCCCCGAGATCTACCGGGTGCCCACCTCCTACCCGTTCCGCGACGGCCCGCATGATGGCCCCGAGGTCGCCAAGTGGGCGATCAGCCGGATCGAGAAGGAGATTGGCGCCACGAACGTCGCCGCGATCATCATCGAGCCAGTCCAGGGCGAGGGCGGCTTCATCGTTCCGGCGCCAGGCTACTTCGCGGCGATGGCGGCGTTCGCGAAGGCCAACGGCATCGTCTTCGTCGCCGACGAGATCCAGTCCGGCTTCTGCCGCACCGGCGACTGGTTCGCCAGCGAGCATGAGGGCGTGGTTCCGGATCTCATCACGACGGCCAAGGGCATCGCCGGTGGTATGCCGCTCGCTGCCGTCACCGGCCGCGCCGAGATCATGGACTCCGTGCACGCCGGCGGCCTCGGCGGCACCTACGGGGGAAACCCCGTCGCATGCGCCGCCGCCCTCGGCGCCATCCGCTGGATGGAGGAGGAGGACGCCCCCGCCCGCGCACGCGCGATCGAGGCGGCGATGATGCCGCGACTTCGCTCGATGCAGGAGAACCATCCGGCGATCGGCGACGTCCGCGGGCGCGGTGCCATGCTCGCCATCGAGCTGGTGAAGGTCGGAACCATGGATCCGGATCCGGAGCGCACTGCAGCGTTGGCGCGCTTCTGCGTCGGCGAGGGCGTCATCGTCCTCACCACCGGCACCTACGGCAACGTCTTCCGGTTCCTGCCGCCGCTCACGATGCCCATGCACCTGCTCGAGGAGGCCCTCGGGATCATCGAGCGCGGGCTCGAGGCCACCGCCTGATAACGCACCGGGATCGAGCCCGAGCTAGGCCGGCTCCCCCGGGATCCGGTCGGCGAGCAGCGGCTGCCGCGGATCCCAGGTGGTCCCGTCGCGCTCGTCCTTGCGCCGGCGGGCAATCGCCGACAGGGCCTCGAGTACCACGCGGTTCCCGAGGAGCACCGTGATGTCGGCGTGGTCGTAGGGCGGCGAGACCTCGACGACGTCCATGCCCATGACCGGCAGTTCGTAGCAGATCCGTCGCACCGCATCGAGGAGCTCCCGGGCGCTGAGCCCGCCCGGCTCGGGCGTGCCGGTGCCCGGCGCATGCCCGGGATCGCACACGTCGATGTCGACGCTGAGGAAGACGCCGTCGCAGTCGTCCATGGCGATGCCGAAGGACTCGGTGAGCACCACGTCGAGCCCCCTGGCCACGATCTCGGTCATCTCGTAGGAGCGCATGCGCTGCTCGGCCATCCACTCGAGGGTGTCGGGCGGCGGCCAGTAGCCGCGCAGGCCAATCTGCAGGAATCGATCGCCCCGTGCCGCCCCCGACTCGATGAGCCGTCGCATCGGCTGGCCGTGGCCGATGAGGGAGCCGAATTCGATGTTGCCCGTGTCTGCGTGCGCGTCGAAGTGGATGACCGCGACCCGGCCCCAGCCTCGCGCCCGGGCGACCCCGGTGACATCAGGCCAGGTGATCGTGTGGTCGCCGCCCAGGACGAGCGGGATCGCGCCAGTGCGGGCAACGCGCTCGATGGCGGCCTCGAGGTCGGCGCAGGATCGGGCCGCATCGCCGCTGAACATCTCGACGTCGCCGGCGTCGACGACCCGGAGGTCCTGCAGCCCGTCGACGCGCATCGCGAGCGAGGGCCGGGAGCCGTCATGCGGGAGGTAGCACGTCGACCGCATGGCGCCCGGGCCCAGCCTTGCGCCGCTCCGGTAGGAGGTTCCTCCGTCGAATGGCGCACCAACGATGACGACGTCCGCGCCCTCGAACGTCGACGGCTCGTCGAGATCGCAACGATCAACGCCGAGGAACGTGAGATCCGGACCGAACTGCGCGCCATAACGGGTCATGCCTGACCTTAACCTCCAAGGTTCCAGATGAGCGCCTCGCAGCATCCACAGGAGGCCCGCCTACTACGAGTCGAACCCGAGGCCGAGCCGGTCCAGGGCCCGCAGCCACAGGTTTCGCCGGCCGCCATTGCGATCAGCGGCCGCCAGCGATCGCGTCGTCCAGTTGATTCCGAGGGATCTCAGGGGTTCTGGAGGGAATGGCAACGGCCGGCTGCGCACCATCTCGAGCGAGGTGCGCTCCGTTGCCAGGCCGTCGAGCAGGTCGAGCATCACTTCGGCCCCGAAGCGGGACGACCCGACCCCGAGCCCGGTGTAACCGGCCACGTATGCCGTTCGGCCGTCATGCGCCGTGCCCCAAAAGGGACTGAACCGAGAGCAGGTGTCGATAGCCCCTCCCCAGCCATGCGTGAACGACAATCCCTCCAGCGCAGGGAAGGTCTGGAAGAAGTGCTCGGCGAGGCGAGCGAAGGCCTCGTGATCGACCTCATGCTCGATGCCGAAGCCGTTGCCACGGTGGTAGATCGCGTCGTAGCCACCCCACAGGATCCGGCCGTCGTCGGTCGTTCGGTAGTAGTGGAACTGGTTCCCGGCGTCGCTGATGCCCTCGCGGCCATCCCAGCCGATGGCGGCCCACTGGTCCGCCGTGAGCGGCTCGCTCATGAGGACGTAGTCGTATACGGGCACGACGTAGCGGCTCACTCGCCTCAGCAGCGGCGGATACGCGTTGGTGGCGAGGGCGACGCGCCCGGCGGTCACGCGCGCCGCCGTCGTCGAGGCCGACATCAGCGCGCCATCACGTGCCAAGGACACCACCGGCGTGCCCTCGAATACCCGGACACCGAGCGATCGGCACGCCTTCAGCAGGCCCCACGCCAGTCGTGCCGGATCGACGAGGCCGATGCCCGGCTCGGCGATGGCGCCGAGGTAGCTCTCCGATCGGACGCGTTCGCGTATGCCGTCCGCATCGAGGACCGCTACCTGCTCCCCGAGAGCCTGTGCGACCTCGGCCGCCCGGCGCAGTTCGCTGACCTGGTGCGGCTCGACCGCCACCGAGATCTCATCGACGCGCCGAAAGCCGCAGTCGATGCCGAAGGATTCGATCGCGGCCTCGATCGCGTCCAGGTTCGCATGCCCGAGACGCAGCAGTTCCGGCATCTCGCCGGGCCAGCGCTCGGAACCGTTCGCGATCCCGTGGGTAAGCGAGGGCGAGACGAATCCGCCGTTGCGACCGCTCGCGCCGTCAGCGATTCGGCCCGCCTCGACGAGGACGACGTCTCGCTCGGGGTCGCGCTGTTTGGCGAGCAGTGCGGTCCAAAGCCCGCTGAAGCCGCCGCCGATGACGAGCAGGTCGCAGGCGAGGTCCGCCGCGAGAGGCGGGAGCGGCTCGGGCCTAGCGGGGGTATCGAGCCAGAAGATGGCGGCGCGCAGGCCGATGAGGGATTGCTGGGCGGCGTCGCCCGGAGTACTGGAGAAGAGCACGAGGGGCCTTTCGAGATCGGCGGCGTTATGAAGCCGGAGCCGGCACTCCGACGTCCCACCAATCCCTTCAAAACCTCAAGCATGGCCGACCTCAGCAGTTGGACCGGCACCTACCGGCAACAATAGCCGGGCCAGACCCGCGAAACCCGGTGAACCGCGTCACGAGCGGCGGTAGGCGTCCGCCTCGATCTCGACGAGCATGTCGGCATTGATGAACTGCAGGCCGGCCAGCATCGTCGCTGCCGGACGGATCTCGCCAAGCAGCTCTCCGTGCGCGCGGCCCACCTCATCCATGTCGTCCGCATTCGCGAGGAACACTCGCGTGCGCACGACGTCATCGAGGGTCATGCCAGCCTGGGCCAATGCCTCGGCGATGACCGTGAATGCGGTGAGGGTCTGGTTGTAGGCATCGCCCGCATGCTGCAGCACTCCGCCGACGGTCGCCGTGGTGCCTGAGACATGGACGTAGTCGCCGGCCACCGTTGCCCGCGAGTAGCCGATGACCGACTCCCACGGTCCGCCACTGGAGATCAACCGGTCAGCAGCCATGCGCGCTCCTTCTGGACGTGGGTTCTGGCCACGTGGTTCGGCCCTTGACATTCTGGTAGTGGATGAGCCGCTCAGTTCGCGGCCAGCGCCTTTCGACGCCGGTACTGGATGAACTGGCTCGTGAGCACGATAAGGAGCGCCACGACGAAGACAAGGGTCGCCAGCGCGTTCACCTGCGGCGGTATGCCGCGCTGTGCCGCCCCCCAGATGTAGATCGGGAAGGTCACGAGCGTGCCGGCGTTGAAGAAGCTGATGATGAAGTCGTCGAAGGAGAGCGAGAAGCCGAGCAGCGCCGCCCCGATGATGCCCGGCAGCACCAGCGGAAAGGTCACGTACCGGAAGGTCGCCCTCGGGCTGGCGTACAGGTCACGCGCCGCCTCCTCGAGCCGGGGGTCTAGGCCCTGAAGCCGGGCCTTCACCGTCACGACGACGAACGAGATGATGAACATGATGTGCGCGATCGCCACCGTGACGGTGCCGAGCGGGAACTTCAGGTTCAGGAACAGGGCGAGCAGGCTCGATCCCATGACGACCTCGGGAGTCGCCATCGGCAGGAAGATGATGAGGTTCGTCGTGCTGCGGCCCCGAAACCGGTAGCGCACGAGGGCAAAGGCGATCATCGTTCCCAGGAGGGTCGCCACGAGGGTCGACACCAGGCCGATTTCAAGGCTCGTCACGAAGGACGAGCAGACCCCTGGGACCCCGCACAGGTTGGTCCAGGCGTCGAAGGACAGCTCATTCCAGGAGATATTGAACTTGCCGGCTGGCTTGTTGAAGCTGAGTGCGGTGACAACCGCGATCGGGATGAACAGGTACACGAGTACGAGGATGCCGATGATCGAGACGAGATTGCGTCGAAGCCAGCGCATCAGACGAGATCCTCCGTTCCGGCCCGGCGTATGTAGGTGAAGACAAGGATGAGGATCGCCGCCATGAGCGCGAAGGAGAGGGCGCTCGCCGTCGGATAGTCACGGAACTCTATGAAGTTCGTCTGGATCGCATTGCCGACCATTCGGTCCTTCGTCGATCCGAGGAGTTCAGCGTTGATGTAGTCGCCCGCTGCCGGGATGAAGGTGAGGAGGGTCCCGGCCACGATGCCCGGCATCGAGAGCGGCCAGGTGATCTTCCGGAATGCGGTCACGGGCGATGCGTAGAGGTCATTCGCCGCCTCGATGAGCCGAGGATCGATCCTCTCGAGTGCGGCGTAGAGCGGGAGGACCATGAACGGCAGGAAGTTGTACGTGAGCCCTGCGATCACGGCGATGCTCGTATTGAGGATTCGACCATCCGGCAGGAGGTGCAGCGCATTGAAGAACGAGGTCACCGGGCTCTCGTCAGCGAGGATTGTCTTCCAGGCGTAGGTCCGGAGCAGGAAGGAGGCGAATGACGGCGCGATGACGAGGACGAGCATGAGGCCCCGCCACCGGCCCGAGCGGAACGCGATGAAATAGGCCAGCGGATAGCCGATGATGAGTGCGAGCAGGGTCGCGATGCCCGCGTAGGCGAAGGACCTGACGAATGCCGGCCAGTACTCGGCCAGCGCGGTGGCGTAGTTCCCGAATTCGAGGCCCAACTGGTAGCGGCCCGACTTGCCCGGAATGGGCGTCTGGAGGCTCGTCACGAAGAGCGTGACGAAAGGGATCGCGAAGAACACCGCGAGCCAGGTCATTCCCGGGAACAGCAGCACGTAGCCGGTACGCGACTTGCGCTGCGCGACGGGCGACGGTGGTGCCACCGCGACTGATGGGAGGACGGGAGCCATCGCTGCTACTCGCCGTCGCCCGCGGCGGGCGCTGAATCCGTGGACTCTAGGGCGAGCACGGCCGAGTCGACACCGGCGTGGATGTCCTCGTGTCCGTCGAGTCCGAAGGAGTGCTGCGGCGACCAGTGCACGACCACCTCGTCGCCCACCTCGCAGCGATCGCCGACGATCATATTCTGCTCGAAGACGACGAGTTCCTGGCCCCACGAGGCCTGAACGAGGTACTGGGTCGAGACTCCCGTGTACGACACGTCGGTCACGCGTCCCGACAGGACGTTGTGGCCCTCCGGCACCTTGGCAGCATCGGGGGCATCGAGCACGGTCATCTTTTCCGGGCGGACGCCGAGGATGATCGATGCTCCCGCGGCGGAGTTGCGCTCCCGGGGGAGCCGGAAGCTGCGGTCGTGCGCGGCTACGTCGAGCATCTCCCCCGCCCCGGAAGCCCGGCCCTCGATGAGGTTCGACTGGCCGAGGAAGTTCGCGACGAAGACCGTCCGAGGGAGTTCGTAGATCTCGGTCGGGCTGCCCATCTGCTCGATCCGGCCGGCGTTCATGACCGCGATGGTGTCGGCCATCGTCATGGCCTCTTCCTGATCGTGCGTCACGTGCACGAAGGTCGTGCCCACCTCGGTCTGGATCCGCTTGAGCTCGATCTGCATCTGCCGGCGCAATTTCAGGTCGAGCGCCCCGAGCGGCTCGTCGAGGAGCAGGACATCAGGCTTGTTGATGAGGGCGCGAGCAACGGCGACCCGCTGCTGCTGGCCGCCCGAGAGCTGCGTGGGCTTCCGCCTCGCGAGGTGACCGAGCTCGACGAGCTCGAGCATCGCCTCGACGACCGGCTTGATGTTCTTCACCCCGCGGCGGCGAAGGCCGAAGGCGACGTTCTCAAAGATGTCGAGGTGCGGGAAAAGCGCGTACGACTGAAAAACCGTGTTCACCGGGCGCTTGAAGGCGCGCAGCCTCGTGACGTCCTTGTCGCCGATCCTGATGGTTCCGGACGTCGGATCCTCGAGCCCGGCGACCATGCGCAGGGTCGTGGTCTTGCCGCAGCCCGATGCCCCGAGGAGGGCGAAGAATGATCCGGCGGGAATCATGAGGGTGAGGTCGTCGACCGCGGCCACCTCGCCGAACCGCTTCGTCAAGTTCACCAGGTGCAGGTCCTCGACCTGGTCGGTCTTGCTCAGCTCAGCCACGACAGCCTCTCCCCACGCGATTGGTATCCCGGCAAAGGATATGGGGACCGGTTGGCCCCAGTCCCCATATCCGGATGATCACTTCGCAGCGCCCGCCTGACATTCCCGCTCAGGTCAGGCACCTCGTCAGTTGCCGATCGCCTTTTGGAACGCCCGCTGGTAGGCGATGTCCTGCTCGCCGGTGAGCGTCATGAACACGAAGGAATTGTCGAGGGTTGCGGCGTCAGGGAAGATCCACTGGTTATCGACGAGGGCCGGGTCTATTGCCGCCATCGCCTCCTTCGCGCCGGCTACCGGTGAGACGTACTGCACGTAGGCGGCAACCTCTGCTGCGACCTTCGGGTCGTAGTAGTAGTTCATGATGAGTTCCGCATTCT
>JBMOKH010000060.1:0-11152 GCA_049315365.1 Candidatus Nanopelagicales bacterium | reverse complement strand
CGGGCTCCCCAATGGGGACACGCAGCGAGACGAAGAACGTGAACTCGCTGCGCTCGGTGGAGCGTGCGGTGCGATCGGAGGTGGAGCGCCAGTCGGCCCTCCTGACGGCCGGCGGTCGGGTGGTTCAGGAGACACGCCATTTCCATGAGGACATCGGGCGCAGCACGTCGGGCCGCTCGAAAGAGCAGGCGGAGGACTACCGGTACTTCCCGGAGCCGGACCTCGTGCCGATCGCCCCTTCGCTTGCATGGATTGACGAGCTGCGGGCGACCCTTCCGGAGCTGCCGTCGGCCAAGCGCTCCCGTCTCGAGGCACAGTGGGGCATCACGCCCTTTGAGCTTGCAACGGTCGTGAATGCGGGTGCCCTCGATCTGGTGGAGGAGACCATCGCGGCCGGCGTCGAGTCGTCGGCGGCGCGCAAGTGGTGGACCGGGGAGCTGCTGCGAACTGCGAATGATCAGGGCATCGAACTCGCTGACCTCCCGGTGACGCCGGCGCACATCGCCCGGGTCGAGGCACTTGTCGCCGACGGATCCCTCAACGACAAGCTTGCGCGTCAGGTCTTCGAGGGCATCATCGAGGGTGAGGGCGACGTTGATGAGGTCATCGCGAGCCGGGGCCTTGCGGTGGTGAGCGACGATACGGCCCTGCTCGCTGCGATCGACGAGGCGCTGCTTGCGCAGCCTGACGTGGCGGACAAGATTCGATCGGGAAAGGTCCAGGCGGCCGGTGCGATCGTGGGCGCCGTGATGAAGTCCACCCGCGGACAGGCGGATGCGGCGAAGGTGCGGGCGCTGCTCCTGGACCGACTCGGGGTCACGGAAGCCTGAGCCGTGCCGATCGCGCTCATCCCGGCATTCGTCGCGCCCAGTGCGCCTGACGTCATCGGGTACGACGAGCTTGCCGAGCCATCCGGTGAACTCCTGGAGCAGTGCGGGTTCTTCGTCCCGCACTATCTTGGGCCTGATCCGAACTCGCACCTCATGGCCCGGATGCCGTTGCTCGAGCGAACCCAGCTCCTGACAGCCGGGTTCGAGGCTGCAGTGCCGTACCTGCCGGCCGGCGTTGTCCTGAGCAATGCGGTGGGCGTGCATGATGCCGCGACCTCAGAGCTTGCCGTCGGACTCATTCTCGCGAGCCTGCGGGGCATCGATACCGCAGCGCGTGCCATGACCACCGCGACCTGGACCCACGGTCATCATGTGTCGCTCGCCGATCGAAACGTGCTGGTCTTGGGTGCTGGGGGAGTGGCCTCCGCGCTGGCCCGCCGGCTTGAGGGCTTCGAGGCCGAGGTGACCCTCGTCGGTCGCATGCGGCGCAGTTCCGGGGCGGACGGCGTCATTGCCGGCATCAGCGAGCTTCCAGAACTCCTGCCCAAGGCAGACATCGTGGTCCTGGCCGTCCCGCTCACGAACGAGACGAGTGGCTTGGTCGATGCTGACTTCCTCGATCAGATGCCTGATGGCGCCCTCCTCGTCAACGTGGCGCGGGGGCCGGTGGTCAGGACCGGTGACCTTGTCGCGGCGTTGATGTCCGGACGTATCCGGGCGGCGCTCGACGTCACGGATCCTGAGCCGCTGCCGAGCGACCACCCGCTGTGGCGCTGCCCGAACCTGCTCATCACGGGCCACCTTGGCGGGAATACGACATCCTTTCCGCCGCGGGCCATCCGCCTCATCATTGAGCAATTGCGCAGGTGGCGGGCGGGCGAGCCTGCGCTCCATGTCGTTGCCGGAGGACCGACCTAGGCTTCGGGCATGCCCACCTCGCCGCGAGTGCCACCGCAGGCGCGCAGAATCCTGCTGGGCAACAGCCTTTCCGCCATCGGCAGCGGGCTCACGATGCCACTCCTCATCGTCTATCTCGGTGAGATCCGCGGACTGGGCCTGACGATCGGCGGACTCGTGGTCGCATACATAGCAGTCGTGTCCCTGGTGGTGTTCCCTGTCGTGGGATGGGCAAGTGATCGGTACGGTCCCAAGCCGGTGCTCATGGCGGGCCTGTTGGTGGAGGCTGCCGGCGTAGCACTCCTCGGCACGGTGGCGAGTGCGCCGTCCGCCTTTCTCGTCGGCACGATTGTCGCGCTGGGCAGTGCGATGGCGTGGCCAGCGCAGTCAGCGCTCCTCGGCCGGGTGACGACGCAGGAGAACCGGCAGCGGGTTTTCGGGATCCAGTTCATGCTCCTCAATCTCGGCCTCGGCGTCGGCGGCATCGTGTCCGCGCTCGTGGTGTCCGAGACGGACCCGCAGACCTTCGTCTGGCTCTACCTTGCTGACGCCACCGCCTACCTTGCCTACTTTGCGGTTCTCCTCACGCTCCCCGGTGTCGGCGTGGGCCGGGTTGCGGAGGCCCCGCTCGAGGAGGGGGGAGGGTCGGACCCGAGGCGGGCCGGCATGCGCGAGGTGCTCGCCGACCGAATCCTGCGCCGAGTGCTCCTCCTCGCAGTGGTGCTCCTCATGAGCGGGTACGGGGCGCTCGAGGTGGGCATTCCCGTATTCATCACGGTCATCAACGGATTTGACGTGTCATGGGTCGGAGTGAGTTTCGCCGTGAACACGTTCACCATCGTCGCGGCTCAATTGCTCGTCCTGCGCCTCATCAAGGGCCGATCGCGCAGCTACCTCATGCTCGCGGTCGCATTGACCTGGGCCATGTCGTGGATCCTCATGGGTTCGAGCCTGCTAGCGGGGCCGACAGTGGCGCTCATCCTCGTGCTCGTCGCATCCGGCGTCTTCGCCCTCGGCGAGACCCTGTGGGCACCGGTCGCGCCGTCGCTCGTGAACGACCTCGCGCCCGAGCATCTTCGGGGACGCTACAACTCGTCGATGAGCCTGGTCTGGTCGCTGTCGAGCATCATCGGCCCGGGCATCGCGGGGCTCATGCTGGGAGCGGGGCTCGAGGTGGCGTGGATCCTCGTTCTCGTCGCCGGCTGCACGGCGGCCGCGGTGATGGCGCTCGGGCTTCGGCGCGTGCTGTCAGCCCAGCTCGACGGGAGACTCCCGGCGTGATCTCACGCTGGGGCTGTCGGTCAGCGGGCCGGGGAAGGGCGCGGCCTGCCAGACATGGGCCTCGCGGCCGAGTCATGGGCGTCGTTACGCTTTGAACATGACTGACATGAAGCCCCGGAGCAAGGACGTCACCGATGGCCTCGAGCGGGCGGCCGCTCGCGGGATGCTGCGTGCGGTTGGCATGACCGATGAGGATTTCCCCAAGCCGCAGATCGGCATCGCTTCCTCATGGAACGAGATCACGCCCTGCAACCTGTCGCTCGCGCGGCTCGCAATCGGTGCGAAGGAGGGCGTGCACGCGGCCGGCGGGTTCCCGATGCAGTTCGGGACAATCTCGGTGTCAGACGGCATCTCGATGGGTCACGAGGGCATGCACTTCTCGCTGGTGTCCCGAGAGATCATCGCCGACTCGGTCGAGGCCGTCATGCAGGCAGAGCGACTCGACGGCATGGTGACGTTCGCCGGTTGCGACAAGTCGTTGCCGGGGATGCTCATGGCCGCGGCACGGATCGACGTCGCGTCCGTATTCGTGTACGCGGGTTCGATCCTTCCCGGGCATGTCAAGCTCTCGGACGGCACGGAGAAGGACGTCACGATCATCGATGCCTTCGAGGCGGTTGGCGCCTGCGCGCGCGGCCTGATGTCCCGTGAGGACGTCGACACGATCGAGCGCGCGATCTGCCCGGGTGAAGGCGCGTGCGGCGGCATGTACACCGCCAACACGATGGCGAGTGCGGCCGAGGCGATGGGGATGTCGCTGCCGGGATCCGCAGCACCGCCGGCAGTTGACCGGCGTCGCGATGGTTTCGCCCGGAAGTCCGGAGAGGCGGTCGTCGAGCTGATCCGCCAGGGCATCACGACGAAGGACATCATCACCAAGGAGTCGCTTGAGAATGCGATCGCAGTCGTGATGGCTTTCGGCGGCTCGACGAACGCCGTGCTGCACCTGCTGGCGATCGCGCACGAGGCGCGCGTGGACCTTGAGATGCACGATTTCCACCGGATCGGCTCGAAGGTGCCGCTGCTCGCCGACGTCAAGCCCTTCGGACGCTTCGTGATGAGCGACATCGACCGCGTGGGCGGAGTCCCGGTCATCATGCGGGCCCTCCTGGACGCCGGGCTGATGAATGGCGACTGCCTTACCGTGACCGGCAAGACCATGGCCGAGAACCTTGCGAACATCAACCCGCCGGATCCGGACGGCGACATCCTCTACGCGTCGAAGAACGCGCTCGCGAAGACGGGCGGCATCACCATCCTGTCCGGGTCCATGGCTCCCGAGGGGGCCGTGGTGAAGAACGCGGGCGTCGCAGTCGATTCCTTCGAAGGCGTTGCCCGCGTGTTCGAGCGGGAGCAGTCGGCCATGGCGGCGCTTGAGGACAACACGATTCAGGCGGGTGATGTGATCGTCATCAGGTACGAGGGTCCAAAGGGTGGCCCGGGGATGCGGGAGATGCTCATGATCACGGGGGCGATCAAGGGTGCCGGGCTGGGCAAGGAGGTCATGCTCATCACGGACGGGCGGTTCTCCGGTGGTACGACGGGGCTGTGCATTGGCCATGTGGCGCCGGAGGCGGTCGATGGTGGGCCGATCGGGCTGGTGCGTGATGGCGACCGGATCCGGATCGACATCCCGAACCGGACGCTGGACCTGCTCGTTGACGAGGATGAGATGGCCCTGCGCCGGGCGGCCTTCGAGCCGCTGCCGCCGCGGTACACGCGGGGGGTCCTCGCGAAGTACGCCAAGCTCGTGGGCTCGGCGTCGCGAGGAGCCGTCTGCGACTGATTTGTCTGAAAATGAGTCGTCTGAAAATGAGTCGTCTGTAACTGACGTGTTTCAGTCGCCCTGGTTCGCGTCCCAGTCGGCCCCGGAGAGGATGCCGCCCTCGATGGTGATGGACTGGCCGGTGACGTAGCTTGACGCCTCGCTCGCGAGGTAGATGACTGCACCGACGAGTTCCTGGGGCTGGGCGAGCCGGCCCATGGGCGTGAACTCCTTGAACCAGACGCTCCGCTTGGGGTCGTCCCACAGGGGAGCGGTGAATTCGGTCTGGACGACCGCGGGCTCGATGCAGTTCACCCGGATGCCGTCGGCGACCCATTCGCGTGCGAACGACCGTGTCATGGAGGTGACGGCTGCCTTGGTCGCGGCGTACACGGAGATCGTGTTGAAGCTGTAGCGCGCGCTGAGGGAACTGATGTTCACGATGGTTCCGCCGCCCTGTGCCTTCATGATCGGGTGCACGGCCTGGCTCAGGAAGTAGACCGCACGCATGTTCACGGCGACGATGGCATCGAAATCATCCGGGGTGACGTCGTCGATCGGCTTGCGGCGGTTGATCCCGGCGCAGTTGACGAGCACGTTGATGCCGCCCATCGCGGAATGGGCATCGGCGACGAGCAAGGCGCACGCGTCGGTGCCTGACAGGTCTGCCCCGAAGGTGAACGCCCTGCCGCCGGCGGCCCTGATTTCGCCCGCGAGCGCGGAGACCTTCGACTCCTCAAGGTCCTGAAGGCCCAGGGTTGCGCCGCAGGCGGCGAGGGAGCGTGCGAGGACGCTCCCGATCGCACCCCCGGCTCCGGTGAGGAGCACGGTCTTGCCGGCGAGGGAGAACATCTCGGTGCCCTGCGGAGTCGGGGTGGTCATGCGGGTGCCCTTCGGTTGTTGTCGAACGTCGGGTTTTGGCGGACGGTCGGGTAGTCGTGGGTCGTGACGGCGTATGGGGCGGCTTCGATGACGAACGGCGCGCTTCCGCCGGGCGCGGCACTCCCGTCGGCTGGCTCCGCGCCGTTGCCCGCCGTGCACGTGACCTCTACGAGGATCACCTCGGCGGTGAAGTTGGCGACCATGAGTCGTAGGGCCCCTTGCGACTCGAGGAGCAGGGCGTCGAATCGCGCCGGGTCGCTCGATTCGCACGGGCGAACATGCGTGAACCCGACGAGTTCGGCGAACACGGACATCAGCGGAAAGGGCTCGCCGGCGACGGACCGGAAATCCCTTGGCTGCAGGGGCTTCGCGCGCTCGAGCAGACCGCGCCATCCGGTGAGCTCGTAGTAGGTGATCGCGTCGATGACGCCCGGCTCGGCGAGGTACTTGATGGAGATGGCGGTCCATGCCGCGCCGAGCCCCGAGGACTGGCGGGCATCGACTGAGCTCGGCAGCGGGGTGTTGCTGAAGTCGAGCTCGGGGGCGGTGGCATTCGGATTGAAGCGTGGGCGCAGGGTGACCGGACCGACGCAGATGCGCGCGGAGCCGCAGATGTCGCGGGCACCGGCGGCGATGACGGCCTGAGTTCGAAGGTTCTGGACGATGGTCTCGTCGTCCGATGCGTGGACCTGGGGGTTGATCGAGAAATTGAGGATGTCGACCTCATCGGGGTCGGGTCGGCCGCGATTGAGCTCGGTGAAGTACAGGTTCGTGCCGGCACCGATGACGGCGCGGGGTCCGAGGCTGGCCCGGGCGGCGGTGATGAGCTCGGTGGGCGTGACCTTCGCGTTCGGGTCGAAGACGAGCCAGTGGTCGATGTCGGACGCGTCGGCGTGCCCGCGGAACCGAGCGAGATCAGCAGGATCGGCGGCAAAGACCGCTGGCACCAGGCAGGTGCCGATCAACCTCGCCTGCCGCAGGCCCTCCTCGAGCCGGTCGAGGGCGCCGGGGCTGGCCGCGTCGATATCGATCCTTAGGTGGGCGGGCTTGAGTGCGCGCAACTGCTCGATCTCAGCATCAGAGGGGGCATGGCCGTCGGTGTCGATCTGGAAGCCGATCCGCGGGAGCGGCTGCCGCGACGAGGATGCGCCGAACGTGATCGCTGCCGGTCGAAGCTGCTCTGGCGCCGGGGTGATCACCGGTCCGGACAGGCGAAGGGTGAGCGCCTGCTCGATGGAATCGCCGGCCTGCACGGTGACGGGGAACGGCAGGCTGATCGGCGTGCAGTAGGTCTTGAACGAGGCGTCGCTCCAATTGCGGTGGTCCTCGGACTCGAAGGTCTCGCCGGTGAGGCGAACGGATGCCGTAACCCCTGGTACGACCTCGTGCGTGAGCGACCGAATGTTCAAGAAGGGCTGGTGGGGCGTGATCTCGAGTGGGAAGGAGGATCGCTGAACCTGGCCCGACACGTCCTCGACCGTGCAGGCGCGGCCGGCTATCCCATCGATCGGATGGAGCACGCAAAGGCCGAGGCGGTTGCGGATGAATGGTGCGCTCGCCTTGCCGGACATTGCGTAGGTGATCGTTCCGTCGGGCTCACCGGTGATGGTGGCGCCCCAGGTGAACGGCTCGGCATCGAATGTTCCGCGTCCGGTGAGCGCGATCGTGAAGCGGTCGGTGCCGTCGGTGATGTCCTCTGCGGTCATGACCCACGGACGCGCGGTCCAGTTGCGGTCCTGGAAGACGAGGTAGACGCGCCGGAGGACCTCGGTGGACCCGAGCCGAATTCCGCGCAATTCGCCTTCGCAGTATGCGACGGAAAGCGGGCCAGCCCGAAGCAGGGTCCGCGCGGGCGGGGGAGTCGGCGTGCCGTGCCAGGTGGCCCAGTTCAGGACAGGCTCCCGACGGTGTATCGCGACCCGGTTGCGAGGGATTCGTAGGCACCGAGGGTGATGTCGAGGAGTGTGAGGGTGTCAAGACCCGAGGTCTCGGGGGTGGTGCCAGACGCGAGGCAATCGACCCAGTGCCGCTGGATGTTGTAGACGGAGTCCTGAATCCCGTTCCAGGGCAGCGATGCCCATGGGTGCTCGGGTATGACGAGGTCCTCGTCGGTGACGATTCCGCGGCTCACGACCTGCAGGTGGTAATCGGCGCCAAGGGTGATGGTGCCGCCGGTTCCCTCGAGGGTCACGAAGGTCTGGGGGTAGGTGTTGTGGTCGGACCTGGTCTCGTAACTCGCGTCGACGATGCACGTTGCGTTGTCCATGTGCATGAGGACTGTCGCGACGTCCTCGCCGGAGATGATGGGGTTGACCCGAAGCGCGTCGGTGAAGAGGGTCTGCGGCTCGCCGAAGAAGCACCGGGCGAGGTCGAAGAGGTGCACGGCGACGTCGATGATGATCATCCGCTCGTTGTCGACGAGCCAGGGCTGGGCCGAGTAGACGTCGTGCGCGGTGCGGAAGGACACCCGGCCGAAGAAGGGCCGGCCGATTGCCCCGGAGTCGAGGAGTTCCTTGATCCGGCGCATCGGGTACTGGAACCGAAAGTTCTCGTGGACCATGAAGGGCAGGCCCTTCGCGGCGCACGCCGACACCATGGCCTTGGCGTCGTCCATGTCCCAGGCGAGGGGCTTCTGGCAGATCGCGGCAACCCCGTGCTCCGCGGCGAGCTCGACCATCATGCGGTGGGTGGGTGCCGTCGTGGCGATGTCGACGAAGTCGAGATCCTCACTTCGAAACAGCTCCGCCGCGTCCGTGTAGACCCGACCGCCGAAGTTGGCGGACGCGGCTGCTGCCCGCTCAGGATCGATGTCGCAAACCGCGACCAGTTCGACCTCGGGGATCTCAGACCAGGCGTGAAGGTGGTTCTGCGCGAAGAACCCGCAGCCGATGAGGGCGAAGCGGTACGGCCGGGTCACAGTTCGATGGCCCTAGCCGGGTCCAGGATCCACTCGCTCCAGGAGCCGACGTACATGCGCGCATCGCCGAGCCCGGCGTGGGCCATGGCGAGCAGGTTCTCGGCGGCGGTGACGCCGGAGCCGCAGTAGAAGATGACCTGGTCGGGTGGAGTCTGGCCGATGAGGCCGTCGAAGTGGGCCCTGAGATCGGCGGGCGGGAGGAATCGGCCGTCGTCGGCGAGGACCTGGGTCCGCTCCGCGAGTCCGGCGCCGGCGATGTGACCCTTCACTGGGTCGTAGTACTTGCCGAGGCCGTGATAGCCCTCCTCCGACCGGGAGTCGAAGACCCGGCAGACCGGGTGGACGCGTGCGACGTCAACCTCATCGATC
The DNA here is from genome assembly GCA_049315365.1 of Candidatus Nanopelagicales bacterium. Classification (GTDB taxonomy): domain Bacteria; phylum Actinomycetota; class Actinomycetes; order S36-B12; family S36-B12; genus WLND01. The sequence continues at coordinate 2,211 of JBMOKH010000060.1, read as the reverse complement.
GAGGCGAGGATGCCGTCGCGAATGCGCGGGACGAAGGTGCCCGGGGTCGCGTGCTCGGGATCGGCCGTCATCGGCCGGCCCTCGGCCAGCCACGCGGTCAACCCGCCGTCAAGCACCGCGACTGCATCATGACCCAGCCAGCGCAGCATGACCCAGACCCGAGCCGCAGCCATGAGCCCACGATCGGCGTCGTAGATGACGACCTGCGTCGTCGAGTCGATGCCCCAGGCGGAGAGTTGACCTGCAAACACCTCCGGATCAGGGAAGGGCCGGCGGCCCGTCACCCCATCGATGACCGGGCCGGACAGGTGCTCGCTGAGATCGGAGCGAAGTGCACCGGGGATATGAGATTCGTCGTAGGCGCTCGTGCCCCAGGCCTCGTCATCGAGTGAGAATCGGGCGTCGAGCAGGACGAGTTGCGGGTCGCGCAGGCGCTGCTCGAGTTCGTCGGTTGAGATGAGCGTCGTGAACGTCATGGGGAGCCTTCCGATGCTGGACCTGATCGGTGATCCTACGCTCGGGCCATGACGATGAAGCCAAGGAGTTATGAAGTCACCGACGGACGCGACCGGGCGCCGGCACGGGGGATGCTGCGGGCGCTCGGGATGACTGAGGCGGACTTCCGTAAGCCCCAGATCGGGATCGCCTCGTCCTACAACACCATCACGCCGTGCAACATGTCGCTGCGTGATGTCGCCGCAGCCGTCGGCGAGGGCGTCCACGCCGCGGGCGGCTTCCCGATGGAGTTCGGCACCATCACCGTGTCGGATGTCATCTCCATGGGCCATGAGGGCATGCACTTCTCCCTCGTGAGCCGTGAGGTGATCGCCGACTCGGTCGAGACGGTCATGCAGGCGGAGCGGCTCGATGGAATGGTGACCCTCGCCGGGTGCGACAAGAGCATCCCCGCGATGATCATGGCCGCCGCCCGCATCGACGTCGCGAGCGTGCTCATGTACGCGGGCTCCCTGCTCCCCGGCCATGTGCGGCTCACCGACGGAACCGAGATGAACGTGAACATCGTCACGGCCTTCGAGGCGGTCGGGGCCTGCGCCCGCGGTCTCATGAGCGACGCGGATCTCGACATCATCGAGCGTGCGGTCTGCCCGAGTGCCGGCACATGCGGCGGCATGTACACCGCCAACACGATGGCGAGCGCGGCCGAGGCCATGGGGATCGCGCTGCCGGGCTCATCCGCGCCTCCGGCAGTCGACAGCCGTCGCGCGCTTCTCGGACGCCAGGCGGGGGAGGCCGTCGTCGAACTGCTGCGCCAGGGCACGACGACGCGCGACATCATCACGATGCAGTCACTCGAGAATGCGATCGCCGTCGTCATGGCCCTCGGCGGGTCGACGAACGCCGTCCTCCACCTTCCGGCGATCGCCCACGAATGCGGCTTCGAGCTCGAGCTCGACGACTTCCACCGCATCGGCTCCAAGGTGCCCCTGCTCGCCGACCTCAAGCCCTTCGGTGAGTACGTGATGTTCGACGTGGACCGAGTCGGGGGCATCCCGGTCGTGATGAAGGTGCTCCTCGACGAGGGCCTGCTCCACGGGGACTGCCTGACGGTGACCGGCCGCACCGTCGCCGAGAATCTCGCGAGCATTGATCCTCCGGAGCCGGATGGCAAGGTCCTGCGCCCGGCGCGCAATCCGCTGGCGGCCAACGGCGGCATCACGATCCTCTCCGGCTCGCTGGCTCCGGAGGGTGCCGTCGTGAAGAACGCCGGTGTGCCGGTCGAGGTCTTCGAGGGCATCACCCGGGTCTTCGAGCGGGAGGAGTCGGCGATGGCGGCGCTTGAGGACAACACCATTCAGGCGGGTGATGTGATCGTCATCAGGTACGAGGGTCCAAAGGGTGGCCCGGGGATGCGGGAGATGCTCATGATCACGGGGGCGATCAAGGGTGCCGGGCTGGGCAAGGAGGTCATGCTCATCACGGACGGGCGGTTCTCCGGTGGTACGACGGGGCTGTGCATTGGCCATGTGGCGCCGGAGGCGGTCGATGGTGGGCCGATCGGCCTCGTTCGGGATGGTGACCGGATCCGGATCGACATCCCGAATCGGACGCTGGACCTCCTCGTTGACGAGGATGAGATGGTCCTGCGCCGGGTGGCCTTCGAGCCGCTGCCGCCGCGTTATACGCGTGGGGTTCTCGCGAAGTATGCGAAGCTCGTGGGCTCGGCGTCGCGAGGAGCCGTCTGCGACTGAG
>JBMOKH010000331.1:0-2497 GCA_049315365.1 Candidatus Nanopelagicales bacterium | reverse complement strand
GGTATGTGACATTATCTATGCAGTCAAAATGGGCTTCTAAGGGGGTTTTAAGACATGTTTAGAGGCGGGGGGATATAGTAGTCTTAGCCATATCTGTCATCATCTTGCAGAATATCTTGGAGCAAGTTATCTGGCATATCATGACCTAACTTGGCATGAGCTTTCAAATGTCTAGCAAGATCCATATCATTGTCTATCTTTACATTGTTCAAGAATAATGAATACTCTTCCTTGTTCTCATCTAGCCAACATGCACAACACTCTATATATCCATCTATATGAGAGTATATGTATATATCGCTATTGGTGAATCTGCTATATGCCATTGGACTTCCGCCTTTGGTTCTCCCGTTTTTGTTTGGCTCTATATTCCTTTAATTTCTCAGGATCAGCCTTTTGAACTATAATTACTTCACCACATAACCTATTATATCTTTCTCTAGCCCTTCCAGGTCCAGGATGAGCACCAGGTTTTTTTAGTTTATACTTACCAAATGGCATTATGATCTAAGCCTTAGCTCTCTTGTTACTATCTCTTCTGCCTGTCCTCTGCTATGGCAATAGCCATATGTTGCTATATCTCCGTGATTATATATAGTCCATTTAAATGGCATAGGATCAAGCCTAAAGTTTGTTTCAAGTCTCTTAGGACTTCTGCCATTATTTGGTCCCTGCTTAAATGGTGACACATACTCTTCTATCTCATGGTATAGATTACTTTTCATTCTTCCCCGCCTTCTAGCAATAATGCCTTGTTCATCCAAACCCCGCCTTGCGGGTTGATTGAATACATCATATACATCTGGTCTCCGCATAGGAGACATTCTGGAATGGATCTTAATTTGATTACATACATGGTCATTTCTGACCCACATTTACATTTCCAACCGTAGGTATGGCTCATAACTCAGGTACTGAGAGGATTGTCTCTCCCGCCGCACTTTTTCGCTTCACTAATTGCGGTCATATTCATCATCATTTTCTTCTTCAAATGTTGAGGAAAAGTCATCTAATTCTAATCGAATTAAACTAGTATATGCCATGTATCCTAATCCTATTAGACATATTGATGATAATGCAATTGCTATATATTTATTCATAACCATACTCCTTTTGATGCTTCCTGTCTCCATAATATATAAGACTTAATGTATACAATTCCATATGCAATTGCTGCAAATATAAAGCCATACTGCTCAGTTGTTACAGCATAGACTATCCATAGACATTCATTAACTAATAATACTAGCCATCCCCATATTGTCTTCCGCCCCACAAAGAATATGCCTGTGACTCCAATTGCTGCAAGTACATAAGACCACATCATTTAGCTTCAGCCTCATCTGCTTCCATTAACCATTGATCTTCCCATAATCCCATTAGGGATTTATTGCCAATATCATCAAAGTAGTAACGCTTCTTAGATTTATTATATGTCCAGCCATACCAGGTATCGCCTTCTGCCCAAGTTAAATTGGTTGGTCCATATTTAGAGTGTTCCCATAATGATCTATCTACAGATTGATATAAACTTACTTCATCAAAGATGGCATGTCTTAGGCTATCCCACCTAAATATTCTATTTACTAACCAATTAATCATGCTTTTCCCGTCTTTTCAAGATAGTGAATAACATCACAATCTACATCGCAAAGGTCTAGCGAGATAACTTCAGCAACAATGTCTGATCTAATTGAATTCATTATAGCTCTAGTCATTTGTTGGTCAACATCTAACTCTAGATTTACATATCTAACCCATGGTCTACGTAATGTATATGGACCTATTTTCATCCCAACTCCTTCTCAATAGCCTTAATTGTTGGACAAGGGTAGACAACCACATCGATCTCGCCTTGCCAAACACCTCTACACACAACGCAAAACGGCATTCTGTCACTTTCAGGCTTATGCAATTCCACCACCGCAAGCAATGCCGATTCGTGGCTGGCGGTGTTCACTGCAATAATTTTCTGAATCAATTCATCGTGTGTCATCCCAACTCCTTTTCAATAGCCTTAATAGTTGGGCAGGGATAATCTGCTTCTCCGCACCCTTGACAAGAGGTAAAGTTCTCATCGCCCATCTTAAAATCAAATGGCTTATGCAATTCCACTACTGCACGAAGGGCTTGATATCCAGGAGCCTTAAAAGAGTCGTGCCATATTCCCTCAAGTCTTGCCAACAATTCATCGTATGTCATCTGCTAACCTTCCTAGTAATTCTTGCACTTCTGGATCTATTTTCCATGCATCTAAAATGGCTTTAAGATCAAATTCTTTATCAAGCACATCAATCTTATTAAAGGATTTTGTCATTTAGAAGGGAACTTCCGCAAACTTTTTATATGATGGGAATTGAGCATCTATCGGCGTACTTGATACTTTAGATAAGCTAAATGTAGTTATTGCAATTGATTCAGCATTGATTTCATAAGAGGTACGTTTTGTGCCTTCCTTATCCGTCCAATTTTCTTCATAGACCTTACCTACAATGAT
>JBMOKH010000330.1:0-2502 GCA_049315365.1 Candidatus Nanopelagicales bacterium | reverse complement strand
TGTCGATCCTCGACGGGTGGTGGGACGAGTGGTTCGACGGCGAGAACGGCTGGGCGATCCCGACCGCAGACGGCGTCGAGGACGCGGATCGCCGCGATGACATCGAGGCCGATGCCCTCTACGGGCTCATCGAGAACTCAGTCGCCGCGACCTTCTACGACGTCGACGATGCGCGGCTGCCCCGTCGCTGGATCGAGATGGTCCGCCACACCCTGCGGACCCTCGGCCCGAAGGTTCTCTCGACCCGGATGGTGCGTGAGTACGTCCTGCGGCTCTATCTGCCGGCAGGATCGTCATCGCGCGAGATGAACGTGTCCGACTTCTCACTCGCTCGCGAGATGTGCGCCTGGAAGCAGCGCGAACGATCGCAGTGGCCGCTCCTGAGGGTCGATCATGTCGAGGCTGATGGCGTCGGAGACTCGGTGAGCCTTGGCACGCCGATCACCGTGCGGGCATTCGTGTCGCTGGGCGAGCTTTCGCCCGATGACGTGCTCGTCCAGGCGGTGTACGGCCGCGTCGACGCCGACGACCGCTTCATTGCGCCGCATCACGCGGCGATGGACCCCGCGGAGTCCTTCGCGCCGGGCGGGTGGCAGTACCGGCTCACCTTGCCGCTGGAGCAGAACGGTCCGTTCGGCTACACGGTGCGGATCCTCCCGCATCATGCCGGGCTCGCGACACCGGGTGAACTTGGCCTCCAGGTGCTGCCGGCGATGAATATCGCGCAGTAGCCTGTGGCCTGAATGGGGGGCGCTCACTGCCTTGGGCTACCCGCGAGTTGAATGGATGGACTTGCAATGAGGCGTAGCAACCGATTGACCTTTCGGGTTCCAATCGTTGTCGTGACGGCCGTCGCCGTCATTGGTGGGGTCATGCTCGGCATGTCGACCACGAGCACGGCCGTCCCGGCGCCTCCAACGGTCGGCAAGGCCTGCGGTGTGAAGGGCGAACGAGTTCCCGGCTTCGTCTGCGTGAAGAAGAAGGGCAAGCTCGTCTGGGCGAAGGCGGCTGCGAATCCGTCAGCGACACCAACGTCCTCTGCTTCGCCTGCGGGGTCTCAGCCAGCGGCGTCAACACCAGCACTCGCTGGCCTGGCAACATGGTCGCCGACCACGAGCAACGCGCTCTTCACGAAAGGCTCCCAACCGATCGGGTCCAGCATCTCCACGTCCGCGGCAGCCGTCGGCACGGTCTTCCTCTGCCGGCTCTTGGGTGGTGCCGGGGGCGCGAGCGCGGTGGGCCCCTGGGTGTCAGGGTCACGGTGGTTTCCCGGGCAGAAGGTCAAGGTCGATGGGGCCCACAACCTTGGTGGAGTGGTGTCGATCGCTTCCGCCGGAGGCCGCCGGGTGATCAGCGGCAATGGGCTTCCGGCCACGAGCCTCGCCGGTACCTTCCCAATCGGCTCCACGACCGCCGCGTACCAGTACGACCGAAATCCGAACTCCATCAAGGGCTACTCGCTCAGCGTCTCGGTCCCGGCAGTTCCCCGGGTGGCCGCTTCGCCATCATGCATGGACGGTGGACCGATCGGCTACACGACCAACGGGGTCGCCATCTACAACGCCCTTGACGGCGGAAACCGGGATGCTGCCGCGTACGAGACGCTGGACAAATGCTGGGGTCACCCGGAGAGGTCAGGCCAGTACCACTTCCACACGATCTCCAGTTGCGTCGATAGCGGGTCTGCCACCGTGAACAGTCCCGTCTGGGGATTCATGCTCGATGGTTTCCCGATCACGGGCCCCTGGGAGAACGGAGTCATGCTCAAGACGGCCGACCTGGACGTTTGCCACGGCAAGACCTCAATAATCACCCTGGACGGGGTGGCGGTATCGATGTATCACTACGTGGCGACGGAGGACTATCCCTACACCGCAGGGTGCTATCGCGGCAGTCGCTGACGAGGCTGGGGCCGACGCGGCTCAGGCGGATACGCGCAGGACGATGAGGCTGTGCGGTGCCATGGTGACGGTAGTGCCGGCCGACTCGTCCAGCGATGACTCGGTCGTGCTCCCGGTCATCGTGTCGATGACCCGACGGTAGGAGCGGGCGTACGGGTCGTCGGGGAGGACGAAGCCCTGCTCCTGCTCACCGGCGTGAAAGATGACGAGGAACGAGTCGTCGCGGACGTGCGTGCCATCGGCGTGCACCGCGTGCAGTTCGCCGGAGACGTACATTCCGAGCGTCCGGGTGCGATCGTCGTTCCATGCATCGGAGCTGAGTTCGAGGCCGTCCGGCCCGATCCAGGCGAGGTCCTTCGGCCCGCCCTCGTGCATCGGCCGGCCGTCGAAGAAGTAGCGCTGGCGGAAGGCGCGGTGATCGCGGCGCAACCGCAGCACGCCGCTCGCGAAGTCCAGCAGGCTCCGCTGGCCGGGCGCGAGGTTCCAGTCAATCCAGGAGATCCCGTTGTCCTGGCAGTAGGCGTTGTTGTTGCCCATCTGGGTGCGCCCGATCTCGTCGCCGGCAGCGATCATCGGCACCCCGGTCGACAGCGCTAGGGTC
>JBMOKH010000003.1:0-40929 GCA_049315365.1 Candidatus Nanopelagicales bacterium | reverse complement strand
TGTGCGTGCTCGACTTCGGAGCGGTCGCGCACCTGCCGGACGGCCTCCCCCTCGCAATGGGCACACTGCTGCGCCTGGCCCAGTCGGGAGACGCGGATACCGTGCTCGAAGGCCTGCGAACCGAAGGGTTCGTCCGTCCTCATATCGACGTCGACCCCGAGCAGGTCCTGTCATACCTCGACCCATTCGTCGAGCCGGCACGCCATGAGACATTCACGTTCTCCCGCGACTGGATGCGCGGCCAGTTCACCAGGCTCAACGACATCCGCAACCCCGACTTCACCGTCGGGCTCAAGCTGAACCTGCCGCCGTCCTACGCCCTCATCCACCGCGTCTGGCTCGGCACGATCGGCGTGCTGTGCCAGCTCGGGGCCACCGTGCCGATGCGATCCGAGCTCGAGCGCTGGGCCCCGGGATTCGTCGAGGCCCCGTAGCCCTCCCGACCGCATCTCTCGACCGCCGACGCCGTCTTCACGCTACGTCGCGTTCACGATGCCGATCACTGCACTGCCGTAGGCCTCAATCTTCGCCTCGCCGATTCCGGGAATCTCCTCGAGCTCCTCGAGCGTCGATGGCCCGCGCTCGACGATTGCCATGAGGGTCGCATCGGTGAAGACCAGGTAGGCAGGCACCTCCCGCTCCTTGGCCCGTCCGAGCCGCCAGCGCTTCAGCGCCTCCCACCGTTCGATGTTGAAATCGCTCGGGCAGGTGCGGCATCGGCCGAGCGTGCGCTCGGGCGCCGTCACGAGCCCCTTACCGCAGACCCGGCATTTTGCGGGGCCCTTACGTCGCTGCTCCACCTTCGCCTGCCTCGTCCCGAGCGTGACGGTCGCCCCCAGCGAGCCACCGAGCGACTCAGGATCCGCAGCCTCTAGGAACCGGCTCGCCGATCGCGACGCCCGGCCGCCCGGCTCCCGTGACCTCGCCCATGACACGTGCAGGTTGCGCTTGGCCCGCGTGATCCCGACGTAGAGGAGCCGGCGCTCCTCGTCCACGTCGAGCGGCTCGCTGCTCGATCCCTGCACGTACGGCAGGAGTCGCTCGCTGCAGCCGATGATGAAGACGGTGTCCCACTCGAGGCCCTTTGCCGAGTGGAGCGAAGACAAGGTCACGGCATCGGCTGTCGGCGCGTGCTGCGACTCGGCGCGCTGGTCGAGCTCGGCAATGAGCGCGGCAACGTCCATCGCGGCATGCTCGTCGGCAAGGGAGACGAGTGCCGAGAGCGACTCCCAGCGCTCGCGCACCGCGCCACCACCCATGGGCGGCTCCTCGCTCCAACCGGCCGCCCGCAGAACGTTTCGCACCTCTTCGCCGATCGGCCCTGTCGCCTCGCCTGCGCGCGCAGCACCCCGCAGCCTCGTGATCCCCTCCCGAATCTCAGGCCGGTCGAAGAATCGCTCAGTGCCCCGCATGACGATCGGAATCCCCCTCGCCGACATCGCCGCCTCGAGCTCAGCCGATTGCGCATTGATGCGGAACAGCACCGCCATGTCGCGGGCCGACGCGCCGCGGTCGAGGTACCCGTGCACCCGCGCAGCCACCTGTTCGGCCTCGCTCACATCGTCAGCGAAAGCCTCGACCGTCGGCGTCGGACCCTGCAAGTCGACCGCCCGCAGCCGCAGGGTCGCCTTCACCGGTGCCTGGGCCACGACGGAGTTCGCCAGATCCACGATCGGACCACTGCACCGGTAGCAGTTCACCAGCCGGACCTCGGTCGCCCCCGGAAAGGCCTTCGGGAAGTCAAGGAGGTACGTCGACGTCGCCCCGGTGAAGGAATAGATCGTCTGGCTGACGTCGCCGACGACGCACACGTCGTCTCGGTCGCCGCGCCAGAGCTCGAGCAGGCGGTGCTGCAGCGGATTGACATCCTGGTACTCATCGACGGTGAACCAGCGGTAGGCCTTGCGGACCTCGTCAGCGATGTCCGGCCGCGACTGCAGCGCGCCGACCGTCACGAGCAGCACGTCCTCGAAGTCCAGCCTGCCCCGCCGGGCCTTCAGGTCGTCATAGGCAGCGTAGACGCGCGAGACATCGCGCACCTCGATTGACCAGTCACGCCTGGCAGCATGCGCACCGGAGAGGATCTCGGCCGGAGTGAGTTCAGACACCTTCGCCCACTCGATATCTGCCGAGAGATCCCGCAGCACCGGCGCGCTCACCGACACCCCGCACGATGCCGCCGCCTCGCCGATGAGTCGGAGTTTGCTCGGCAGTAGTTCGGGGAAGGCATCGCTCGAGAGACGGGGCCAGAAGTAGCGCAGCTGGCGAAGTGCGGCGGCATGGAAGGTCCGGACGGCGACATCGCTCACGCCCAGAGTCCGCAGCCGCGACCGCATCTCGCCCGCCGCCCGCGCCGTGAACGTCACGGCCAGTGACCGCCTCGCCTCGTGCTCGCCTGCCGCCACCGCGTGGGCGATCCGATGGGTGATTGCCCGGGTCTTGCCCGTGCCCGCCCCGGCAAGCACGACCACCGGGCCGGTGAGCGCGGTGGCGACCGCCCGCTGCTCATCGTCGAGTTGCTCGAGAGTCGCCTCGGCCGATGGGTACGTCACTGGGGCACGGTAGCGTCCCTGTCTATGAAGATGTACACGACCGTGTGGTGCGGCTACTGCCAGCGACTCAAGGCGCAGATGACCCGCGAGGGCATCGCCTTCGAGGAGATCGACATCGAGCACGACCCCGAGGCCGCCGCCCTCGTCGAGGCCGTCAATGGCGGGAACCAGACAGTGCCGACCCTCGTCTACGACGATGGCAGCGCGGCGACCAATCCATCGATCGGGCAGGTCAAGGCCAAGCTCGGGCTCACCTAACCCCTCCTTCGCCCAGTCTCGTCACCACTCTCCGGGCAGCACTTCGCCGTACCAGCGCTCGATGAGCTTGCGCGAGATCGACACCGGCGAGGGGAGGGTCACCTCCTGGCTCACGCAGGCAGCAAGGAGCTCCGCCCGGGTGAACCAGTGGGCCTCTGCGATCTCCTCGCCATCCACGTTGATCTCCGTATGAGAGGCCCATGCGTGGTAGCCGAGCATGAGCGAGCACGGGAATGGCCACGGCTGGCTGCCGAGGTACTGCACGTCGTCGTGGTCCGGGCCGATCACCACGCCCGTCTCCTCCGTCAGCTCCCTTCGCACCGCGGCCTCCGCCGACTCCCCCGCCTCGACGAATCCCGCGAAGGTCGACATGCGCCCCTCCGGCCAGTTCACGTGGCGACCGAGCAGCGCCCGGTCATCACGATCGCGGACGAGAACGATCACGGCCGGATCCGTCCGCGGGAAGTGCTCGACGCCATCGTCCTCGCAGCGCAGGGACCAACCGGCATTTCGAATCGCGAGCGCACTGCCGCACGCAGAGCACCAGCGGGTGCGCGCGCGCCAGTTGTCCAGCGCCACCGCAGTGACCGACAGGCCCGCATCGAGGTCCGAGAGCCCGCTGCCGATCGTTCGCAGCGATGACCACCGGGTGTCCGCCGCAAGCGCCGGGTGCTCCCGTGAATCCAGGTGCGCGGCGAAGTAGGCCCGGTCATCCGCATCGACACCGAGGAAGGACAGTCCCAAGGGGTCGCCAAACTCCGTGACGGGCGTGAGGTGCAGGGCCGGCGCCCCCTCACCGGGCGCAACCGCGGTCGCGCTGCCCTCCACCCAGACCACGAGCGACCGAGGGTCGCTCGTGCGCGCCAGCTGCCAATCACCGTCCGCGCGCAGGTGCGCAGCACGCTCAATTGCCGCGCGCGAAAGGAGGAGGTCATCGAGGAGCCGGGGGTTCGTCACATGGCAAGGGTAATTGCGTGACACGATGCCTAGGTGAACGTGTTCATTCGGCAGCTGACCGGAGTCCGATTCGTCGCAGCAGCCTGGGTCCTGCTGTATCACCTTCAGGGGCCACTCGACAGGGTCGGCCTGCTCGCCATCCCAGTCCTCCCCGACGTACTCAACGTCGGGCGACTCGGGGTCGACCTGTTCTTCGCGCTCTCCGGCTTCATCCTCACCCACACCTATCTCAATCGCCTCGGCCAGCGCGCCCGGGTACGCGAGACCCTGAACTTCTGGTGGCTCCGGCTCGCGCGCGTCTACCCCGTCCATCTCGTCATGCTCGTCGTCGCAGGCGTCGCCGTGGTCGCCCAGGCAAAGGTCACGGGCGACACGCTCGACCGAGCCTGGCTGAACCCTCTCGACTTCACCCGCAACCTGCTGCTCGTTCAGGAATGGGGTGCGCAGCCGCAGCGCGGCTGGAATTTCGTGGCGTGGTCGCTCTCGATGGAGTGGCTTGCCTACCTCATCTTTCCGCTCCTCATCCTTGTCCTCTGGCGTTGCCACAAGCGGCTCGGCCTTGGCCTGCTCATCGCCCTGTGGTGTGCCAGCATCACCCCGCTCGTCATCTATGGCCTGTCGACCACCGACTCCTACTACACCGACAACTGGGGCTCGACGATCCGCATCCTCACCGAGTTCACGGCCGGTGCCGTCACCTACCTCATCGTCGTTCGCCTGCTGCCCGACGGCGCCGGCGACCCCGGACCCCGGACCCTTCGCGGCGCAGGATTCCTCTCTTGGCTGCTCCCGCTGGCAGTCGTCGCCGGCGCGGTAATGCTCGCCAACCTGCCGATCGCCCAGCCGCCGATTGCCCTCGACATCTCCGGCGATGCCGAGCCGATGCCCCCGTACTTCCACCTGCTCCTCGTGCCGTTCCTCATTGCCTGGCTCGGGGCGCTCGCGCTCGCTCGCGGCCGGGTGTCACGCGGGCTAGCGACGAGGGCGCTCGTCCTCGGTGGGTTCATCTCCTACTCGCTGTACATGACCCACCTCGTTGCCTTCGGCCTGTGGCGGGCTGCCATGCGCGCCGCCGGTATCGACGGCGGACCGCTGTACGCGATCGGACTGCTCGTCCTCGTAGGCGCAGCCCTGGCCATCGCCTGGCTCATGTGGCGCTTCGTCGAGGAGCCTGCGCGCGAGTGGATGCGCGGACTCGCCGGGGCCCGGCGCACACCGACTGAGGAGGCCGGCGAGGCAGTCGCCGAGCGCCTTGACAGCGGCCCGGAGCCCATCACGCTGCCCCCGAAGACTCCCAGCCCCTAACTCGGCCGTCACCCCCTAGCCCCGTCGTTTGATCCATGATCCGGGAGAAACTGCAGAATTCTGGCCGATTTCGCCCGAATTCTGCACGTTGTCCCAGATGCTGGATGAAATGACGGGGCGGGCAGTGCGCCCCCTGGCCGAGGCCCGTGTTGTTGCCGGCAGCGGGGCGGGTGGCCTCAGGCTAGACCGCGGGCCAGCTCCGCTAGGTCGGGCATGGCATCGGGTCGGATGAGCTCGCCGGTGGACACCATGAAGAATCCCGCATCGATGTCGCTGAGGGGAACGTTGCGCAACTGCGACCAGGCAATGCAGTAGATCGCCAGCTGATACGGATCAGCCCCGCTCGAACCACCGGTCTTCCAGTCAATGACGTCGTAGCGGCCGTTGCGCTCGAAAACCGCATCGATTCGACCCCGAACGACCCGACCGCCCAGAACGAGTGCAAACGGCTCCTCGATCGCGACCGGTGAGCGACCCGCGAACACCGAGGCCTCGAAGGTGGCCTTCAATGCATCGAGGTCCGCATCGCTCGCGATGTCCTCATCCCCGGCACCGGGGAGGTCGTCGGGGTCGAGCAGGGACTGCTGTCCATAGCGGCTCTCGACCCACGCATGGAATGCCGTCCCTCGACGGGCGGCCGGAGCGGGCCTGCGCGGCATCGGCCGAGCGAGGTCGACGGCTAGGCCCACGGGGTCGCGCAGCGCCCTGATCAGCGAGCTGGCCGACAGCGAGGACGGCAGCGGGACGATCACCTGCTCACGACGCCTGCGACGTTCCTCGTCCAGCAGTAGCTCGGCATCGGCATCCCACTGCGCGATCATCGCCTGCTCCGAAACCGACAGGCCCGCGGGCAGGCCATCACGCCGAGGGTCCGCCATCGCACCACGCACCCGATCGGCTACGGCTGCGATGGCGCTGGCTGACTCGATCGGCGCGGGCCAGGGAAACTCGACCTCGGTTGCGCCAGCCGAGGGATTGGTGGCGCCGTCGTCAGGCTTCGGGTGCCACGCCACGATCGTGCCCATGCCGTCGAGCACGGTCTGCCTGATTGCGGACAGGTACGGCTCGGGGCCGCGCAGGGTCGACTGGGTCGGCCCCCACCAGTGCCCCGTGACGATGAGCGTGGACTCGGCTCGGGTGAGGGCCACGTAGGCGAGTCGCTCATCATCAGCCGTCTTGAGCTCCGCAAGAATCGTCTTGTACGCCTTGTGGTCCTTGTCCCTTGGCGACTCCTCTGCGCTCGGAAAGGAATCGAGCTCGTCATTGGTGTCGGCCCGCAGGGGCCACGGCACGGTCGCAGCCGACGTCGGCCACTCGGATCGCGCTGGGGCACCCGGGAAGGCGGACTTGGCCACCGAGGGGACGAATACGTGCGGGAACTCCAGGCCCTTGGACTTGTGGATGGTCATGAGTTGCACTGCATTGCCCAGCACTGCGAGGTCAAGTGGGAGTTCGACATCGAATCGCTCGGCATCTCGCAACCGGCTGAGGAATGCCCCAAGGGATGACGTGCCGTCAAAGTCGACGAAGTCTGCCGCCAGGTCGAGGAACGACGACCACGCGTACTGCTGCTGCTGCGCTTCGGCGGCCAGGGTGCACTCCACGTCAAGGCCGGTGACCCGGCCGATCCGTGAGATCAGCTCGGTCATCGGCTCGCCGACGTGGCGCCGAAGCTCCCGAATCTCATCAGCGAACTCCGTAAGACGCCGCAGCGCATCGGGCGAGAAGCGGCCGGGGTTGCCGAGATCGAACAGCGCATCGCTGAGTGAGACCGCCTCCACCGGGTCGGCACCTGCTACGGCCTCGTCGAGTGCATCTTCAACGTCATCGGTCACGAAGCGGTGGCCACCGCCTGCCAGATCTGCGGCGCGCGCACCCAGCGCCGCTATGTCGCGCAGGCCAAGCCGCAGGCGCGGTCCGGCGAGAATGCGGATCATCTCAGGGTTTGCGATGGGGTTGTAGAGGATCTCGAGCATGCTGCGCAATTCGACGACGACAGGCTGCCGCATGAGACCCGCAGCGCCGTAGAGCTGGGTGGGAACGCCAGCGGCACGAAGGAGTCGATCGAACTCCGCGAGGTCCTTTCCGGTGGCGGCCAGGATGGCAATGTCGCTCCACTGATCATCGGTGAACGACGACTCGACCCTCGACCGCCAGCCCGTGATCTGCTCGACGATCCACTCCTTCTCCGCCGCAGCGGTCTCGAAGAGCCCGACCCGGACATCGCCTGAGCCCTTGATGCCAACGTCGCCCGCCTCGAGTCGCCCAAGACCCGTATGGCGGCTGCGCAAGCCACGCGAGAGGTCATTGGCCACATCGAGGATGCTGGGACCTGATCGACGGTTGAACGTCAGTGCGTAGCGGGCGGAGGATTCTGCGACCCCGGACCGCATCACCGGAAAGTGCGCGGGGAATTCCTCGATGTTGTCAACGCTCGCCCCACGCCAGCCATAGATCGCCTGGCATGGATCGCCGACGGCGGTCACTGGGTGACCGTCGGCGAACAACGCCTGGAGCAGGTGCCGCTGGGCGATCGAGGTGTCCTGATACTCGTCGAGGAGCACGACGCCGTGCCGGGCACGGATCGACGCCGCGACATCGGGGAACCTGCGAATGATCTCGAGGGCCAGCCTCGTCTGGTCGGTGAAGTCCAGCAGGTCGCGGGACTGCTTCTCGGCACGCCATTCCATAACGAGCATGGCGAGCACGCGCCTGGCCTGGGCAGTCGCCCGCATGCTCGCGCCGATCTTCTGAAGTGAGGCATGTGAGTCGAGTTCCGCGATCAGGGCATCGTCGTGATCGATGACGGCTTCCGGGTCGATATCGAGCTCGCTCAGCTGGTCGTCAAGGGCGAGGACGTCGCTCGTCAGGGAAATCGGGGAGGCGCCAAGGCCCGCTATCGGCAGTGACGTCCTGCACACCACCCGGTAGGCGAGCTGCTGCCTGGCTCCTGCGCCAAGAATTTGTGCCCCGGGCTCAAGCCCGAGGCGGATACCGTGCTCGCTCAGCAGCCGTGCAGCGAAGGCGTTGTAGGTGAGCACCTGCGGCTCCCCCACCGGTTCTTCCTCGAAATCCTGCGCCGCCTCCTTCGAGTCGTCGGCCCGCAAGGAGCCGTGCGCGTCGCGGGACCGGTCATCACCGGCCGCTGCGCCAGCGCCGGCGCCGGTGAACCGGCCCATGAGGTCGGGCATGAGCCCGGCCCGCTCAAGGCATCGCATGTCCCTTCGCATCGACTCGAGCAGCTGGGCTGCCGCCTTCGTGGTGAAGGTCAGGCCGATGACCGAATCCGGCCGCGCCATTCCGCTTGCGACGAGCCAGGCGATCCGCACCGACATTGAGGTGGTCTTGCCCGAGCCGGCGCCCGCCACGACCACGGCGGGCTCAAGCGGGGCCGACACCACTTCCCACTGCTCGTCGCTGAGCAGGAAGCCGATCGCGCGATCAAGATCGGCCCGGCTGACCGGCTGCCCCTGGCCTGACTGCTCAACCCTCCTCACAGGACCACCTGCTCTCCTTGACGCTGCGACGGGCACACGAGTCGGTACGCGCAGAACCGGCATCCCGAGTTGGGCTTCGCCACGAAGCCCTCGCCCCGAAGGAGCTCGGCCGCCTCGCCAAGCTCGATCTCGACCCAGGTGGGGGATTCGGGCCCAAGCGGCTCTTGGAACTGAACCTTCGGGTCCGCGGCACCGGTGGTGGCCGGAACCCGCAACTGCACGAGGGCAGCGCCGCCTACCTCAGCGCCATTCTCGCGCAGCAGCAACTGATAGACGCCCAGTTGCGCGTGCGAGGGCAAGGTGGTGTCGGACGCGGGCTTGCGGATGTTCTTCAGGTCGATCGCGACCGTGCGACCTAAGCCATCTTGCTCAATGCGGTCCAGGAAGCCACGTAGTCGCACCGCCTCCGATCCGCCGCCGGTCGTGGGGACCGCAATCTCGGCACGGTACTCACGCTCGGTTGCGAGGAGGACGCGATCACCCCGCAGGTGGTACACGAGGAATCGCGAAAGTGCCTCCCGGGCCTCGGCCCGCTCACTCGCCGACTGCCACGCCGCCTCGAATCGAAGGTCGCGCCACACGCGATCGACGAGGGCATCCATGCTGTCGAGGTCGGCCGGAACCTCGCCCTTGGCCACGTAGTCGGCAACTGCGTGGATGACACTGCCGAACTTCGTCGAGGATGGACGAGGGACATCCGCATGGGCGTCGTGCTCCAGAAACCACTTGAGCGGGCAGGTGAGGATCGATTCGAGGCCGCTGCCCGACAGGGCAATCGGCTGATCCGGCGGTCGCACGGGTCGCTCATTCACCGTTTCCGCGCGCATGCCCCACCAGTGGTCAGGATCAGCCACCCGCACCAACGGCTCCCCCGCGTCTCCTCGCGCGCTCGCAAGGCGCCCAAGCCTCTCGATCGCAGCGCTGCGCAGGCCCTGCGAGGCACCCGGGTCTGATGCGACGACTCGCAGATGCGCCACCAGACCGTGGGTTGAGGCAGCGAAGGCCGGCCGGCCATGGACTCGATTCGGCTCGATGCCCAGATCGTCGATGAATCGACTCGGTTGCGGACCGCCGCCGGAATCCGAGGCCAGGCTGGCAACGGTCACGCGCCGCCGGGCCCGGGTCAGGGCGACGAAGAACAGCCGGCGCTCCTCGGCGAGCAGGTCAGCAGGCCTCACCGGATCGCCGACGCCGGCACGGGTGAGCCGGTCAGGTTCGAGCACCGAGCCGCGCGTTCGCAGGTCCGGCCAGACGCCCTCCTCCGCCCCGACGATCCAGACGGCATCCCACTCCAGGCCCTTGGCGCGGTGGGCGGTGAGAATCCGAACGGCGTCGATGCTCACCGATCGCTCGGCGATCGGCTCCGCGGGAATCTGCTGCTCGCGAAGGGAGATGAGCAGGTTCTTCATGCCGACGAAACCCCGGAATCGCGCCGAGGCACGCTCGGCGGTCTCGAAGAGGGCGAGCACCGCATCGATGTTGTGATGGGCCGAGTAGGAGCCGCCGAGGGCCTGCTGGCGCAGCCGCTCCGACCAACCGTGGAGGGTCGATCCCCCAACCTGCCCTGACCAAAGGGTCCACAGGACCTCGGCGGGCGACGCGCCCCTGGCGACCTGCCCGCTAGCGGCCTCGATAAGCAGGCGCATGCGATCGACGCTCGCGAACAGGTCGGCATCGCTGTCATCGCGGTCGATGGTGATGGTGCCACGGAGCAGGTCTCGAATGAGCTCATCGGACGAGACGGGCGTGACGCTCGGGTCCGCGTCACGGGCCTGGGCGCGAAGCAGGCGCCCAAGGCGCCTGAGTTGCCATGAATCGAGGTCGCCGAGCGGGGGCCGCAGGAGGTCAATCGCAGATGCGGCACTCATGCGGCCCGGGTCGCAGGCGACCTCGAGGGCGCCGAGGAGCACCGCTACCGCCGGCTCAAGGCGCAGCGGCACCTCATCGGCAGCCACGGCGGCCGGAACCCCCGCTTGGATCATCGCCCGCTGCACGAGGGGGATCGACTGGGATGACCGAACGATGACCGCCATGCTCGACCACGCCCGGCCCTCGCGCAGGTGCGCATGCTGAACCTGCTGGGCCACATGCGCGGAACGGGTTGATTCGCTGTCGAAGCAGGCGACAACCACCCCGCCCTCGAACGCCGGATCGCAGACCGGATTGCGATGGGCATGCGCGGTCGCGGGCTCGAGTTGGCGAAGCGGCCGCCTTCCGATCACCCGGGACGCAGCGCCTCGGATATCGGGACCGAATCGCCTCGTGCGGCGCAGCACCACAGTCGGGGCGGGCAAGCCCCCCGGGGCGCGGAACCGGTTGGGGAAGTCGAAGATTCCGGTGACGTCAGCCCCACGGAACGCGTAGATCGACTGATCCGGGTCGCCGACCGCGATGATGGCCGTGCGAGGCCCGACCAGCGCCTCAAGCAGCGCAACCTGGAGCGGGTCAGTGTCTTGGTACTCGTCGACGAACACCGCCCGGAACTGGCCGTGAAGGGCAAGCCGACCCTGCGGCGACCGCGCCCAGATGACCGCGCGGTGCAGAAGTTCGGCATAGTCCACGACGTTCTCGAGGACCATGACCTCGCTCTCCTGCCGGGCGAGGATCCCCAGCGCCTCCCACGCGGGCCGGCCCGACTTGGCTCCGATGCGCTGCAGTTGCAGCGGCTCGAGCCCAAGTTCCTTCGCGCGAGCGAGGACCGCCCTCACCTCGTTTGCCAAGCCGAGCGTGTGAAGGGCCCCGGACAAGTCCTCAGGCCAGGCCACCGCGCCGTCGGCGACCGCACCGAGGAGGAGATCGCGGATCCGGACATCCTCCTCGGCACCGGACAGGAGTCGCGGCGGCTCCCGGTAATCCTCCTCGGTGCCGTTCTGCAGCGTCAGGCCGTAGGCGAAAGCATGGAAGGTCGCGACGGTCGGCAGCAGACCGCCCCCGAGTCGGGTGACGACCCGATCGCGCAATTCGCCGGCGGCCCGCTTGCCGAAGGTCAGCGCGAGGACCGACGATGCCGGCAGTGGATCGACCGGATCGTTGATCCTGGCGGCGATCGCCTCGACGATGGTCGTGGTCTTGCCGGTGCCCGGGCCGGCGAGCACGAGCAGGGGGCCGGCCCGATGATCGACGACCTGCTGCTGCTCCTCATCGAGCCTCGGGGCCACGGATGCCAGCAGCGGCGAGGCGTCGAGGAGGAACGACATGGACCCGCCCCGTGTTTGCATGGGTCATGACTATCAGCAGCGTCTGACAAGATGCTCAGGTGTCCACCGAGGAGAGCGGATCAGGGTTCGGGCCAGCCGCCCTTTCCTGTGTTGGCGCGCCCGGAAATACCGCCCCGGGGGAGATCCTTCCCGATGCGTTCATCAGCGCCGACGAATTCCCTCGGCGCGTTCGCCGCCCGCTCGACCTCGCCCGGTTCACCGCGTCCCTCGTGCTCACCGCGAGCATCGTCCTGGTCGCGTGGTTCGCGACGAGCACGACCGCTGGCATCGGCACCGACCTCTCGACCGGGGCCCAGCTCCTGCCGAGCCTCATCGTCCTTGCACTGAACATCATCGGAGGCATCGGCACCCTCGGGCTGCCGATCGCCGCGTCCATCGCCCTCGTGGTCCGCCGCCGCCTCCGCCAGCTCTTCGACGCCCTCGTCGCGCTCCTCGTCACGATCGTCGTCCTCACCATCGCGACGAACGTCATCTCAGGCCTTGACTCCCCAAGGCTTCTCGCCGCCCTCGCCGGATCCGCGAACGAGGGCAGCACCGCCACTGCCCCGATTCTCGGCGGGCTCATCGCCTTCATCACCGTGGCTCGACTCATGGGCCGGCGTCCCTGGAATGTCCTGAGCATCCTGGTGATCGGTTCGCTCGTCACGGTCGCCGTCCTGAACTCGGGGATCGCGCTCGCGGGCGTCGGGGTATCACTGTCGATCGGCTGGGCGATCGGACTCATCTGCCGATACGTGCTCGGCACCCCGACCACCCGGCCGAGCTCGGCTGAAATCGTCGCCGCCCTGACCCGAGGCGGGTTCACGATCACATCGCTCTCCGCCGAGGTCACAACGAGCCGAGGACGCCGCTATCGCGCCGTCACCTCCACCGGCCGGCAGATGCGAATCGCCGTTCTCGACCGCGACCTCGAGGGCGCGGGCCTCGTCAGTTCCATCTGGACGGCGGTGCGCCTGCGCAGCGAGACCGGCAGCGGCGCCTTCAACATGCGACGTTCGCTCGACCACACCGCGCTCATGTCCTACGCCGGCGAGGCGGCGGGCGCCCCGATGCCACGGCTGCTCCTCGCCTCCGAGGTCGGTCCCGACTCCAGCCTCCTGGCCTTCGAGCACATCGACGGCACGGTCTTCTCCGATGCCACCGATCTCACCGACACCGATCTCGACGATGCCTGGCGCGCACTGAAGATCCTGCACGACCACCAGATCAGCCACCGGCGTCTCTCGGCCGATCACCTCATCCGGGCAGCGGATGGCGGAGTCCAGATCATCGGATACGACGGCGGAACCGTTGCGGCCGGCGACGTGTCGATGCGCATCGATCTCGCCGAGATGCTCTGCACGCTCGCGCTCATCGTCGGAGTCGACCGGGCGGTGGCGTCGGGGCAGCGGGTGCTCGGCGATGCCGGCCTCCTGCGCGCCCTGCCGACCCTTCAGCCTGTCGCGCTCTCCTGGACCACCCGTCGCGCCATGCGCAAGAACAAGCAGCTCATGGTGGGCCTGAGGGACGCCCTGCTCGAGAGCCGTCCCGGGGAGCCCGTCGAGCAGATACGTCTCGAACGGGTGAAGATCCGCACGCTCGTCATGATCGTCGTCGGCTCCATCGCCGGCTACGTCCTGCTCTCCCAACTGGCCCAGGTCGACCTCGCGACGCTCATTACATCCGCGAACGGCTGGTGGGTCCTCGCAGCCCTGGTCCTGAGCCTCATCACCTACGTCGGCGCCGCTTGGTCCCTCTCCGGTTTCGTTCCCGAGCGGCTCGTGCTCCATCGGACGATTCTCGCGCAACTCGCCGGCGACTTCGCGACCCTCGTCTCCCCTCCAACCCTGGGCGCCGTCGCCATCAACATGCGATTCCTCCAGCGCGCGGGCCTGCATCCCGCACTCGCCGCTGCCTCGGTGGGGGTCTCGCAGGTCATGGCCTTCGTCTTCCACATCCTCCTGCTCTTCGCCTTCGGCATCGCCGCCGGCACCCAGCACGACTTCACCTTCAACCCCCCTCGCCTCGTCGTCATCGCGATCGCTGCGGTCGCGGTACTCGTCCTTGCCCTCCTGGCCGTTCCCGCGATACGCCGTCTCATTACCGACCGGGTCCGGCCAACGCTGCGAGAGGTGGTACCCCGGCTCGTCACGCTGGCGCAGCGGCCATACAAGCTGCTCGAGGGCATCGGCGGCATCCTCGTCCTCAACCTCGCCTACATCGGGGTTCTCATCGCATGCGTTCATGCCTTCGGGGGCGAGTTGAGCATCGCGGTCATCGCGGTGGTCTACCTCGCGGGCGCCACCATCGGCCAGGCGGCGCCGACACCCGGCGGACTCGGCGCGGTTGAGGCCGCCCTCTCAGCCGGTCTCACTGCAGCCGGCCTTGACGGCGGTGTCGCCGTGTCGGCCGTTCTCCTCTACCGGCTCGTCACCTTCTGGCTGCCGACCCTGCCGGGATACTGGTCCTTCAACTGGCTGACGAAGAAGGGCGCCCTCTAGTCTCGTGCCTGGGCCCGCTGGCCCGAGAGTGCGGCATCCTGCGGCGGGCGGCACAATGCTCGCATGAGCGAATCCACGAGTCAGCCGGCCAGCCCATCCGTCACCATCACAGTGGGAGCCGACGGCCCCCTCGAGGTCGTTGGCCCGGTCGAGATCATCGCGGCAGACGGTACCGTCCTGCGCGAGACGAGCAAGGCGTACCTGTGCCGCTGCGGACACTCCGCGAACAAGCCCTTTTGCGACGGCGCCCACAAGCGCGAGGGCTTCACTGACGCCGGTCTCGGCAGCTAGTCACAGCTTCGGGCCGCCGCCGGCGAGCACCCGCAGGGCACCGCCGGTCCCGGGGACTGAGCGCGCGGCTTTTCCAACCCCGGAGGCCGTGCCAACCGCCTGAACATGCGCGTTACTGTCGCTTTCCCGGCAGATTCCGGCTATTTCGCGACAGCAACGTGCATGTTCGTGGCAGGGCAGCCTGTGGACGGCAGTTTTGCCGGCCGCGACCGGCTGCAGGCACAATTCCCCGATGCCCGATCCCCGGAGAATCGCCAGCACGTCCCAGGAGATCTCCCGGCTCGGATTCTTTCGGCCCATCACCCGACGCACCGCTTTCTCCCACGGCCTGACCGAGGGCAAGGTGCGCGCGGCGCTGGCCGCCGGTGGCCTAGTGTCGCTCCAGCCAGGAACCCTGCTGCCAGATCACGTGTGGCGCCAGGCTGACGAAGCCGGCCGGCACCACCTTGCCCTCGAATCCGCCCTGCTCCGCCATCCAAGCGCGATCGCCAGCCATCGCTCCGCTGCGCTCCTCCTGCAACTTCCGTGGAACGACGACCCGATCGCCACGTACCTCGACCAGCGCCTCGGGCGCGTAGCGATTGTCGAACTGACCCAGCCCGGCGTCGGACGGCGTCAACCGCGCATACGCCTGTACCCAGGAATCATCCCTGACGACCAGCGCACGCTCTCGCTCGGAATGCCGGGCACCTCGGTCGCCCGTACGTGTCTGGATCTTGCCCTCCAGTTGCCGCCGGGACAGGCGATCGCCATCCTCGACGTCGGCCTTCGGCGACTCGTGTCCGATGACAATCGTGGCATCGACGTGAGGCAGGCGGTTCAGTCGGCGGCATCACGCGCCACCGCCACCGCTCATCTCGCCCGGATTCTGGGCCAGATGAGCGCGCGCAAGGGAGTTGCGGGCCTGTCGACGCTCATCCCATTCGCTGATCCCGCGGCCGAGTCGCACCTAGAATCCCTGTCCCGGTGGCAGATGCACCGGCATCGAGTACCCCCGCCCCGATGCGGAGTGCCGGTGACCGGCGATGACGGCAAGACCTACTGGGCGGACTTCGTCTGGCCGGATGCCAAGGTCATCGGCGAGGCCGACGGCGGAGTGAAGTACGAGACTCGCGACGTCCTCATCGCAGAGAAGCGCCGCCAGGAATCCCTCGAGCGCGCGGGTTGGCTCGTCATCCGCTGGAACTGGTTCGAGGCGGTCGTGGCGCCCACCATCATGGTTCGGCGCATCCAGGAGGCTCTCGGCCGCCAGCATCGAGGCCTCCGGCGTCCATAACGGCGCCTCAACGCGCCCACATGCTCGATACTGTCGTGAAAGGGCCCCGCCAAGGGGATTTCACGACAGTATCGCGCACGTACGGTCTTCGGCGAGGCCTCTCAGTAGGTCGGCTTCTCCGGCTCGATCTGGTTCACCCAGGCGAGCAGCCCGCCGCCCACGTGCACGGCGTCGGTGAACCCGGCGCCCTTCACGACGGCCAGCGCCTCAGCCGATCGTCCGCCCACCTTGCAGTGCAGGATCACGCGCTTGTCGGTCGGCAGGTCGGCGAGCGCGGATCCGTCCAAGAACTTGCCCTTCGGGATAAGGATCGCCCCGGGGATCTGCACGATCTCGAACTCGCCCGGCTCGCGCACGTCAATGAGCACGAAGTCGTCCTCTCCGCGGTCACGGGCATCGAGCAGTACCTTGAGGTCCTTGACGGAGATCGTCGAGTCCATCGCCGCCTCGGCTGCCTCGAGCGAGATGGAACCGCAGAAGGCTTCGTAGTCGATGAGCTCGGTGACGGTGGGCTCGGCGCCACAGACCGCGCAGTTCGGGTCCTTGCGGATCTTCACCTGGCGATAGGTCATCTCGAGCGCGTCGTAGATCATCAGCCGTCCGAGCAACGGCTCGCCGATGCCCGCAAGCAGCTTGATGGCCTCGGTGACCTGGATAGAGCCGATCGACGCGCACAGGACGCCGAGCACGCCACCCTCGGCGCAGCTCGGCACCATGCCGGGCGGCGGGGGCTCGGGGTAAAGGCAGCGGTAGCAGGGGCCGTACTCGGCCCAGAACACGCTCGCCTGCCCATCGAACCGGTAGATCGATCCCCACACATAGGGCTTCTCGAGCAGAACGCAGGCGTCGTTCACCAGGTAGCGGGTCGCGAAGTTGTCAGTGCCGTCGACGATGAGGTCGTACTGCGCGAAGAGATCCATGACGTTTGTCGAGTCGAGCCGAACCTCGTGGACGTTCACCTGCACGAGCGGATTGATCTCGCGGACGCTGTCGCGAGCGCTCTCGGCCTTAGACCGTC
Source organism: Candidatus Nanopelagicales bacterium (assembly GCA_049315365.1). Taxonomy (GTDB): domain Bacteria; phylum Actinomycetota; class Actinomycetes; order S36-B12; family S36-B12; genus WLND01. The sequence continues at coordinate 24,077 of JBMOKH010000003.1, read as the reverse complement.
CGATATCGCTCTGGCCGTGAATGATCTGGCGCTGAAGATTCGACTCGTCGACCGTGTCGAACTCGACGATGCCGAGCGTGCCGACGCCGGCCGCGGCGAGATACATCAGTGCCGGGCTGCCGAGGCCCCCTGCGCCAACGCACAGCACCCGCGCGTTCTTCAGCCGCTTCTGCCCGGCCATGCCGACATCCGGGATGATCAGGTGGCGGCTGTAGCGGCGCACCTCATCGACGGTCAGTTCTGCGGCGGGCTCCACGAGGGGAGGCAGGCTCACGGTTCACTCCAGTGTCAGGGCCGATGAAGGGATCTTGTGCATGCTAACCCTCCCGGCCCCAACGGGATTCCTCCAACCACTCACCTGCACATGCTTCGCAACAGCCCTGCTAGTCGAGGGTCGATGCTGCCCCCTGGGCCACCAGGTTGCGCAGGACCCGCAGTGCCACCGACAACGTGGCGAGATCGACATCCTCGGTGCCGGCGATCTCATCGAGGGTCGCCCTCGCCCGGCCGAGGCCCGCAGCGTGCGCCTGCTCCCACTGCAGGATTCGATCACTCTGGGCCAGGCCGGGGTCGGTCGCTCGGCTGACCCGGGCGGTCAGGCCGGCGATCACCCCGTAGAGATCACTCCTCAGCGCCTGACGGGCCAGCGCACCCCAGCGGTCGCCCCGGGGCAATGCCGTGATCCGCATGAGTGTCTGATCGACGTCGTACCGCTCTGAGATCGCGAAGTAGAGCGGGATGAGGCTCGAGGGCGCCTCGCCAGTTCGGCTCGCGACCTCCGTGATGTCCAGGAGGGCAAAGGCATCAAGCGCCGCCGATGCACGCAGGGCGAGGTCCTGCGGCGCGCCCAACTCCAAGAACCGCGACCGCGTCCGCTCGAACCGCTCCGCCTCCGCGCCGTGCAGCTCGGCGGGTACCCCGTCAGCGAACTCTCGAACGACGGACTCGAATCCCCTGATCTGGGCGCCGACATCGAGGTCGCTGCCACGCGTCTGGAGGAGCCAGCGGGTACCGCGGTCAAGCAGTCGCCGGGTTTCGAGGTGGAGTGCATCCTGAGCGGCCGAAGGCACGAGGTTGTCCTGTGCGTTGATGTCATCCCACATCCGCTGAATGCCAAACACCTCGAGAGCGACCGTGGCGGCCTTCACCACCTCGAGGGCCGAGGCCCCCGTCTCCTCCATCGCACGGAAGGCGAACGTGATGCCGCCGATGTTGAGGAGGCGGTTGCACGTGACGGTGCTGATGATGTCCGCGCGGAGCGGGTGGTGCCATAGCGAGTCCGCGAATCGATCGGTGAGCGCGGGCGGGAAGTAGCGCCTGAGCATCACCTCGTACCACGGATCCTCGCCGAGTCCGGCGGCCGTGAGGACTGCGGTGAGCGACATCTTCGCGTACGCGAGCAGCACCGCGAGCTCTGGCGAGGTGAGCCCGTGGCCGGCCATACGGCGCACGTTGAGCTCCTCGTCATCAGGGAGGAACTCAAGGGCACGGTCGAGCAGCCCCTGCCGCTCGAGATCGCGGATCATCCGCTGGTGCACCGTGATGAGGTTCGACGCACCGGCCCTGGCGATGCCAAGCACCACGTTCTGGGCGTAGTTGTCAACGAGCACGTTCTCACCGACGACTTCGGTCATCTCGGCAAGGAGTGCATTGCGGTCATCCATGAGCATCGTGCCAGCGGTGACGAACTCGTCCAGCAGGATCTTGATGTTCACCTCATGGTCGGACGTGTCGACGCCCGCCGAGTTGTCGATCGCGTCGGTGTTGAGTCGCACTCCTGCACGGGCCGCCTCGATGCGTCCGAGCTGGGTGAGCCCGAGATTGCCGCCCTCCCCCACGACTCGGCAGCGAAGGTCATCGCCGTTGACCCGGATCGCGTCATTGCCCTTGTCGCCGACATCGGCATTCGATTGGGTTCGGGCCTTGACGTAGGTGCCGATACCGCCGTTCCAGAGCAGGTCGACCGGCGCGACGAGGATCGCCCGGATCACCTCAGCCGGTGTCAGCGGGCCGGTTGTCTCCGGCAGGCCGAGCACTGTCAAGGCCTCGGGGGAGAGCTCGATCGCCTTCGCCGCACGGGAGAACACGCCCCCGCCCCGCGAGATGAGCCCGGTGTTGTAGTCCGCCCAGCTCGAGCGCGGCAGGTCGAACAGCCTGCGGCGCTCCCGGAAGGAGGCGGCCTCATCCGGGCCCGGATCGATGAAGATGTCGCGGTGGTCGAATGCCGCGACGAGACGGATGCACTCGCTCAGCAGCATGCCATTGCCGAATACGTCGCCGCTCATGTCACCGACTCCGACCACGGTGAAGGACTCGCGCTGGGTGTCCATCCCGAGGTCGCGGAAATGGCGCTTGACCGACTCCCACGCTCCACGGGCGGTGATGCCCATGGCCTTGTGGTCGTATCCCACCGATCCGCCGGAGGCAAATGCATCCCCGAGCCAGAACCCGTACTCGGCCGAAATGCCGTTCGCGAGATCGGAGAAGGTCGCCGTGCCTTTGTCTGCGGCGACGACGAGGTAGGAGTCGTCGCCGTCACGGCGAACGACGCCAGCGGGCGGCACGATGCTCCCTGCGACCCGGTTGTCGGTGACGTCTAGGAGCGCGGACACGAATTCCCGATACGCGGCCTTGCCTTCGGCCAGCCACCCGTCACGATCGACCGAGGGGTCAGGAAGGTTCCGCGCGAAGAACCCTCCCTTTGCCCCGACCGGCACGATGACCGCGTTCTTGACCGCCTGGGCCTTCACGAGTCCGAGTACCTCCGTCCGGAAGTCCTCGGGACGATCGCTCCACCGAAGGCCGCCCCGGGCGACCGCGCCGAACCGCATGTGCACGCCCTCCACCCTCGGGGAGTAGGCCCAGATCTCGAACATCGGCCGCGGAAGCGGCATGTCGGGAATCGCGCGTGGATCAACCTTGAAGGCGAGGGCTTGACGCGGGCCGCGGCCCTGCTCGAAGTAGTTCGTTCGCAGGGTCGCTCGGATGACGGTGAGGAAAGCCCGGAGGATGCGGTCGTGGTCGAGGCTGAGGACGGACTCGAGTTCGCCCTCTATCCGGTCGATGATGACCCCTGCCGCAGCCTCCCGACCGGCCCCGCTGATTGCGCCAGCCGCGCTGCCGCAACCGTCGATCTCAAGGCTCGGGTCGAACTGCGTCTCGAAGAGCCGTACGAGAAGTCGCACGATCGCTGCATTTCCGGTCATGACCCGCTGGATGTACTCCTGGCCGAACGAGGATCCGATCTGCCTGAGGTACCGCGAGTAGGCGCGGATGAGCGCGGCCTGCCGCCAGGTGAGCCCGGCCCGGACGACCAGTGCGTTGAACGGATCCGTCTCGCATTCGCCGAACCACGCGGCACGGAACGCCTCGGTCGCGCGGCCCGGCAGCGAGTCACGCTCCTCGACCGCGCCCTCCGGAAGCCGAAGTCCGAAGTCCAGGATCCACGCGGGAGCGCCCGCAGCCCGCTCGATCACGTGCGGGTGCTCATCGAGGACTTCGACCCCCATGACCTGCAGGGTCGGGAGAATCCGGGAAAGGGACATGGCGGGCCCGACCCGGATCACCTTGAATCGCATGCGATCCTGCTCGTCACCCTCCTGCGAGTACCAGTCCAGGGCCAGCTCGGACGGCTCGAGTCGTTCGATGGTCCTGGCATCCTCGACGGCGACCTTGGCCCGAAACTCCTCCTTGTAGCCCTCCGGGAAGGCGGCGGCGTACTCCGCAAGGAAGGCCGGCGCCTCGGCTTCTCCGACACTCGCGACCACGGCCTCGGTGAAGAGGTCCTCCCAGCTCTGGGTGGCCTGCGCAAGGAGGCCTTCGAGCTCAGCGTGATCAACGGTGGGCACCGTCGCGGCCGGCTCGATATGCACGACGTAGTGAAGTCGAGCGAGCACCGACTCGGTGACGAGAGCCGTGTAGTCGACGGACACCCCACCGAAGGCGTCCCTTAGCAGCCGCTCGACGCGAAGCCTGACGGGCGTGGTGTATCGGTCGCGCGGCAGGTAGACGATGCAGGAGACGAATCGGCCGTAGTCATCGACCCGCAGGTAGAGCTTCGTCTGCCGGCGCTCGAGTAGGTGCATGACGGACTCGGCAACCTCGATGAGCTGGTCAGCCTGGGTCTGGAACAGCTCATCCCGCGGGTATGTCTCCAGGAACTGGCGTAGGTCCTTCGCGCTGTGCGACCCGGGCACAAGGCCGAGGCTGTCGGTGACCTGATGGACGCGTTCGCGGAGCACCGGGATCTCGGTGACGCTCTCGTTGTATGCGGACGCGGTGAACAGGCCGAGGAACCGTCGCTCGCCGATGACCTCGCCCGCACCATCGAACATCTTCACGCCGATGTAGTCGAGGTACGAGGGGCGGTGGACCGTCGAGCGGGAGTTGGCCTTGCTCAGCACGAGGATTCTCCGCTCCCGCGCCCTGGCCCGAACGGCCGGCGGCAGTATTGCGAAACTGGACGATGAGCGCGGGGAACCGTCCGCCGATCCCACCTCATCCTCCTCGTCCCGGAGGATTCCCAGACCCGAACCAGCTACCGCCTGCAGGGCCTCGACGCCGTCTGGTCCAGTGACGAGCAGGTACTCGCGGTACCCGATGAACGTCAGGTGGTCGTCGCACAGCCACTCGAGCAGGTCTGCCGCCTCGCGCACCTCGACATCGGGCACGCTCACCGGGGGCCCGGCCCTGAGCTCACGGGCAAGCCGTCGGGCCTGGGCGACCATCGGCGCCCAGTCTGCGACGGTCGCGCGGACGTCATCGAGCACCCGCACGACATGCTCGGCTATCCGCGGCTCGCAATCGTGCGCGAAGTCCCGGTCCATGCGAAAGCACATCCACGACTCCGCGATGGCACCATCCGGACGAGGGTCATCGACATCAAGGTCGAGGACGCGCACCAGGTTGCCCTCCGAATCGCGCTCGACGACGAGCTGCGGGTGCATGACGAGCCTGATGACCCGCCCCTCCTCGGTGAGGGCCGCTGTCACGGAGTCGACGAGGAATGGCATGTCGTCCGTGACGATGGCGGCTATCGTCGCGAGGCCCTCGTCATCACGCTGAATCATGACGTTGGACTCCCCAACGAGGCGCCGTCGCGCCAGATCGGACACGAGGGCCACCTGACCGATGAGCGCGGGGACGCTCATCGAGCCGACGTCCTCGAACGCGACGTACCGGTAGAAGCGGGGCAGGAGGAGCCGGAGCTCCTCGTCCCCGTCGCCGTCAAGAGCCGAGATCAGGTTGTCCACTACGTGCTGCACACCGCTACGCTAGCCAAAAATTTGGAGGTTGTAGCCATGGCCACGACATTGGACTTCTCGCAGACCTACGACGCCCAGCCGTCCGCCGTCCGCGCAATGATCACCGACGCCGATTTCATCACGAAGCGGGCGATGAGAACTGGGGCTACGACGGTCGATTCCGAGGTCATTGCCGAGCCCGGCGGCGGAACGACCGTCGTCGTCACGCGCACCATGCCGGCCAACGTCCCCTCGTACGCGAAGTCCTTCGTCGGCGAGACCCTCACCGTCACCGAGCGTCAGGAGTGGTCTGTGCCGGAGGCTGACGGCACCGGCACCGCAGTCGCGACCGCCGCATTATCCGCCCCCATTGCGTTCACCGGGTCGATGTCGATCACCTCTGACGGCAGCGTCACGACGGTCCGCACCTTTGGTGAGTACAAGGCAAGCATTCCGTTCGTGGGCGGGAAGGTCGAGGAGATGGCCATGGAGCAGACCCTTCGCTACCTCGCCAAGGAGCAGGAGATCGGACGCGGCTGGCTCACGGGCGAGCGCTAACCCGGATCTCACGGGTCTATCAAGGTCACGGGATCAGCCGAGGGATCAGCCGCGGTAATCACCGTGGCCGCCCGCCATGCCGCCGAACTCGTCCCGACCGAGGTGGCGAGCACCGCCCGACGCTGCGAGGCATCCATCATGTTCGCGCCGATGGCCTCGAGGTCCTCGGGTCCGGGGCCGATGACCCGCACGGTCGCTCCGGCTCGGGCAACAGCTTTCGCCTCAGCCAGGCAGGCCTTCGTGACCACCTCGCGCCACCGGCGCTCGAGTCGCATCGCAGCTGATGATGGGTGATCCGTCTTGAAGGAGACCATCGGGGCAATGACGTAGACCTCATCGAGGCCAGCGTGCTCCACTACATCGACCGAGGTCGCCGAGATCGCCCCGCCGTCGATGAACCGCCGGCCACCGATCTCCACGGGGGCGAACCAGCCGGGGATGGAGCAGGATGCCATGACAGCGCTGGCAAGCGGCGCCACGACAGACCCCGATCGGCCGAAGACGGTGCGCCGACCTGTCTCGTAGTCCATCGCCACGATCCAGCACGCACCATGCCGTGACCACCCGCCCATCGGCGACACTGCGTCGATGAGCCTGCCGACCCCCGCCATCGTCTTCGCACCCTCGGGCATGAGCGCTGCCACGAGCGCCGTCCCCGGCACCTGCGCCGGATGGCGAAGGCTCCGTCCGATGAGCTTCATCGAGCCCGGTGCCAGCGCTCGGGGAAGGCCCGGACGATGACCGCCGATCGCCGCGTCCGGATTCCACGAGAGTCCGGCGAGCGGGCCGCCCTGCACTACTTCGTCGTTGTACCGCTGGCGCAACTGCTCCGGGGTGACCCCCGCTCCGAGCATTGCCGCAAGCACCGCGCCGGCCGAGGTGCCGACGAGGACATCCGCTGACCCGGCGGCGAAGCCGAACTCCTCCTCCAGCGCGAGTAGCGCGCCAACCGCCCAGGTTCCGCCGAGGACCCCGCCTCCCCCGAGGACGATGCCCCGCCTAGGCCCGGGCGAATGGCTATCCAGCACGAGGGAGGACTCCTGCACTACTTCGCAGGCTTGGCGGACCGCCCACGCCGGCCCCCGGAAGCCTTCACCGCCTGCTTCAGTTCCTCCAGTGCCTCATCGAGGCCGCCGACGAGATCGGCAAGGTCAGGTACCGAGTCGAAGTCCGCGTTCACCGCGACGAAGACTCGGCCGTCATACGAGGTCACCCCGATGCTGATCGCCTGGTTCTTGGTGAGCGGCATCACCGGGTAGGTCGCAAGGAGTCGCGATCCCGCGAGGAAGAGTGGCTCCTGCGGTCCCGGCACGTTCGTTATGGCCAGGTTGTAGACCCGGCTCGAAAGCCTGGATGCGAGCCTGGCGCCGAGGGCGTGCAGGGTCGGCGGGCCAAAACCCGCCGCGTTGATGATGGTCTCCGCACCGAGCAACTGGGCGACATCCTTCAGCCGCGAGGTCTCGTAGTTGATGCGGCGCAGTCGGACGATCGGATCCGGCTCGCCCGTCGGTAGGTCAATGAGGAACGCCGACACCGGGGATCCGGCATCGGCGGTACTGAACGGCACGACGGCACGCAGATGCGACCGGCTCGAGACCGACGCGCCCCGGCCGAGGAGCCAGATCCTGAGGGCACCGGTGAGCGTGCAGAGCAGGACATCGTTGACTGAGCATTCCAATGTCCGATGCAGCCTGCGAAACTCCTCAAGACCGTAGTCGACCGTGGCAAGCCGCCGGCTCGCACCGATCTCGACGTTCAGGGGGGTCGTGGTCGCGGGGGTGGCCAAGGACAGCGCCGAGGTCGCGATGCCGAGCGCCCGACCGCCGATGCCCCCGGCCAGCGCGAGCACCTGCGAGGCACCCGCCTTGACGGCCTCGAGCGCAACCGCCGGATGGACAATTGACTCGGTGAGCGCCGAGGACACCAACTCGATTGCCGAGGGCTCGGCCTGAGCCGACCACTTCCCCCCTGTCGGCGGGCGACGGCCCGGTTCGATGTCCATGATGACCTGCATGAGGTCGATTGCCGCGAGGCCGTCGACAAGGGCCTGATGCGTCTTCGTCACGAGCGCGAAGCGGTTGTCCTCCAGCCCCTCGATGAGGTACATCTCCCAAAGCGGCCGATCCTTGTCCAGCGCCCGGCCCATGAGCCTGCCGACGAGCTCATTGAGCTGATCACGGGAGCCTGGCCTTGGAAGCGCGGACCGGCGCACGTGATAGGTGATGTCAAAGCTCGAGTCGTCAACCCAGACCGGCCGGGCGATGCCGAACGGCACCTGACGAATGCGCTGTCGGTATCGCGGCACGAACGCGATCCGCTGGGAGATCAGCTCGACGAGCTGGGCATGGTCGAAGCCCTCATCCGGGGTCTGGAAGATCGCCACGCTCCCGACATGCATCGGCGTCGTGGCGTGGTCGAGGTAGAGCAAGGACGCGTCAAGGGCACTGACCCTCTCGTTCATTCCGGCGCCTCCCTCATGCACTCAGCCCGGCGCGCCACAGCAGCGCCGTTCCCATTCCCGACCTCACCCCCGCCACCCTAGACGAATGGCCGGCGCCGCTCCCCTACGTTCGCGATCCTGTCGGGATTGGCGCGATCCCCCTCGCTAGGGCACTGAGCATTCGGCGCTCGCGCCTTGACGCCGCCTCGTAGGGCGTGAGGCCGTCGCGTATCGCCCGTTCGAGCCGCTCGGGATCGCGAGGCAGCCGGACGACCTCCGCTCTCAGCCCGAGTCGGCGCAGCAGTCGGTCGCTGATTGACGTTGGCGCCATCAATCCGGACGCTCCCGTCAGAACGATGGTGAGGCCAGCAGCAGCATTCACCGAGGTGACGGCCGGAAGTTCGTTGAGCAGCCGCGTGAGGCCGAGGGTCGACGACCTCGCGGTGACAACCACGTGATCGGCGGCCTCGAGGGCGGTGACGGCCGCGGCATTGCGCCTCGAAGCGAGCAGCGGACTCCCCGCGAGATGGGCGATCGCCCCCTCCTCCTCGATGCAGGAGCCGATGTCGACGACCACTACATCAAAGGTCTCCCGCGCCACCATCCACACGGTGCGCAGCGCAGCCTCTCGCAGATCGGGCCACCGCTCGGCCCTCACCAGGCCGCCGAGGATGGAGAGTCGGTCCGAGAGAAGCCGCGTGGCCGCGACCAGAGTGCGGGCATTGAGCGTGCCATTGTCAGCCTGCCTGCAGGCGACGACCAGGCCGCTGGCCTCTGCGTTGACCCCAACCTGGGCTACCAGTGACGGCGCATAGGTGTCCGCATCGACAAGGCAGACCGAATGCCCGTTGGCGGCGAGCGACTCGGCGACCGAAAGGGCCGTGGTCGTCCGGCCGGGTGCCCCCGTCGGCCCCCACACCGCGACGAGGCTGGCGGGCCTGGCTCCCGCGTCCGGGGCCGCAGGGGGCACCGCCTGATCACGGCCCCTCGCGTCACGGCCTCCCGCACCGCCCGCTATCCGCGCGGCCGAGTCCGATGTCGTGCGATCAGGACCTCCGCTCACCAGCGCTGCGATCGTCGCAATCGTCGTAACCGGGTCGCCGTGATGCCGGATGACGTTCGGCACGTTCCATGCACTGAGGCGTCGCTCATCGTCGTCGCTCACCGCGATCCCGACAACGATGCGCTCATCGGCCATGATGCGGCCGATGAGATCCCCGCTGAGCCTCGGCACTCCAGCACTCACTGCGACAGCCATCGTGGTGTCGGCCGCAGCCGCGGCAAGCAGGTCCGCCGCATCGAGCGAACGGCGCGAGATGATGAGGTCGTGCAAAGTCGCGGCCGCGACAAGGCCCGGTTCGTCGCTCAGGTCAGGGGCCGCGAGGATCACGCTGATCATTGGCTCGCCGCCTCACGCGGATCAGCCTCGGTGATCGGCACCGCTGCGAGATCGACCACACCGGACCGGATCGCCGAAACAGCGGTGCTCACCTCGGACTCGGGCACCTCGACCACCACGGCGATCTCGCCGCCGACGCCCACCGACTCGCGATCAGCCGACACGACAAGTACCCGGGGAAGGACGAGCACCGGCGGGGCCGCGGGTGTCTGTCCGCCGTCGGTCAAGGTCGCCCAGACGTCAACCCGATCACCGGCCGCGAGGTCGACCGGCGCATGGAGCGGATCCACCGGGAATGTCACCCTCCGCGCCCCCAGGGAGGGTACGCCACCGACCGCCGCGGCAGGAACGAGCGAGCCGGCCGTGACCGGCAGGATCATGCGCCCCTCGAGCGGGCGATCAGCGGTCAGGTAGCTCTCAGCCGCGGCCCCAAGGGACACGGCAACAGGTTCCACCACCGGGACAGCGCCGGGCAGCAGGTCGCGGCTCGCGCGCCAGACGGTCACCGTCGATTCCGAACCGGACATCAGGCTCGCACCCCACACCATTGCCACGATCATGAACCCGAGGCCGAGCCACAGCCGTGTGTCACGCCACCTGACCTGGCGCATCCTCTCGGATCTCGGCGGGCTCGCGAGCGGCAATTGGCCCGCGGCCTTGTCACGTGGTCTGGTGAGGACGTTCATGGGCTCTCCCCGATGGTCAGTTCGATGATTGGAGCCCAAGGATCACCCACGAGGGCCCAGTCGCCAAATAGTTATCCACAGGCCGAGGGTCGGCGTCCCCGCTCGAGCACCAGTTTGGGACGATCGGCGGGTGACATCACGCTTTCTCACCCTCGCCGACGTCGCGGAAACCCTCCAGATCTCCGCCGCCCAGGCGTACGCCCTCGTTCGCAGCGGTGACCTGCCGGCCATCAAGGTCGGCGGCCGGGGCCAGTGGCGGGTGGAGGCCGCGGAGCTCGAGAACTACATCAGCCGGATGTACGTGCAGACTCGCGAGTTCGTCGAATCCCACCCGTTTGGCTCCGAGCCCGCGGTTAGCCCCGGCTCCACAGTCGAACCACTCGACTGACCCAGGCCAGCGAGCAGGTCGTCACCGCACCGTCCGCCATGAGCAGGTCGATGTGATCAGCGCCCACGAGGGCCGCAAGCCCGGTGAGCGAAGTCCCGTCGAACAGGATGATCCGGACCTCCACTCCCGTCGACGCTCGTAGGTAGGAACCCCACGTGGTGGCTACCGCTGATCGTCGATGAACACCGTGGACATTCTCGGCCGCGTTCGACACGTCAGCGTTCGACAGGGCGGCCGGCAGCCCTCGCGCGGTGACGACACCCGCGATCGCAATGCAGTGCTCGGCTCCAGCCCCGTCGGCGAGGACCACCACGCGATCGCCGACTTCCCGGACCATCCCCTCCACCACGCAGCCGCTCCGCAGCGTCAACGTGACCGGCCTCGGCGCTGCCGACAGCCGATCGACGATGCAAAGGCTCACGCGCTCGGCGGTGAGGATCTCAGCCGCCTCGGCGAGCACATCGGCATCGATGTCGGATTGCAGTCCTGCCGCTGCCTCCGCAAGGAGGTCCTCGGGCATCTTGTCGGCGCTCGACGCCTGGTCATGGACGGGCATTTGCCTGCCTTTCGGTCGGGTGGTCTAGATCACGTTCAGGTTGGGTATGGCCCGCCATGAGCCCGGCCATACCGAACCCGTGGACATTGATCAGGCCAAGTCGGCTCGGGGAGTCACTTGTCCACACCCACCCTTGACAGCTCAGCCATCGGTGGACATACGATGCATACGCACGCAAACACAAGTAAACGAACCTATTCACCATCCAATGCAACCACCCGTCACCGCGCCCCCCCGACCGCGGTCGTCCTCCGAGGAGAACGCCGTGTCCATTTCAACGCTCGCTCCCGCTCGCTACACGTCGGCGTCAGCCGAGGCTGCAGCACCTGCCCGCCAACTTCCCCTGCCACTGTCCTGGGAAGTGTCCCCCGGCGTGCCGGCCGTCCCGCAGGTACCTAGGCACCTGCGCGTCGTCGGCACCTGCGACCCGCACGTCACCGGTGAGCCACAAGCCGACCTGCCGGCAGTCGAGTGGGTCGCCCGAATGGCACGCGCCGTTGCCGAGGTTGGGGCGGGCGAGCGGCCCCCGGGTCAACTCACGAGGTGGGTCGAGCGCGATCAGCTACGGCTGCTGGCTGCCCGCGGCGCAGCGGTGGTGCGCCATCCGAGCACCCGAGGGCGCGCAACGGTCGCGAGCAAGCCGCGGGCCCTCCAGCAGGTGCGATCCATTCGTCTTTGCCCGATCGCGCCTGGCATCGTGGAGACGTCCGCCGTCCTCGTTGGGACTGAGCGCGCACGAGCCGTGGCGATGCGATTCGAGTTCATCACCGAGCGCTGGCTTCTCACCGCCTTCAGCCTCGGCTAGCACTTCGTGCGCCGCTGCGCGGGGGGCAGCGGCGCACGAAGAAACACCCGGTCAATCGACCCGGTTAGTTGCCCCGGCGACGGTTCTCGCGCTCGATCCGGCGCCGTTCAGCACGACTGGCGTTCGGATCGACTTCGACGATACCGCCGTCCTCAAGCTCCATCTCGCCACGCTGGACGCCGCCCATCTCATCTGGCGCCGAGTACTCCATGTGAGCCGGTCGCGACGGGGCCAGGCCCTTCGCGAGCAGCTTGGGGGCGGCAGCCGGCGCAGCGCTCTGCGCCGCCGCGGCAAGTCCCGCCACTGCAGGCGCCTTCGTTGCGTCGACGAGGGCCTCGATGGCCTCCTCGGCCTCATCCGAGACTGGCGCCGCGACCTCAACATCGACATTGAACAGGTACCCGACGGTCTCCTCCTTGATGGAGTCCATCATCGCCGTGAAGAGGTCGAAACCCTCGCGCTGGTACTCGATGAGCGGGTCGCGCTGGGCCATCGCGCGCAGGCCAATGCCGTCGCGCAGGTAGTCCATCTCATAGAGGTGCTCGCGCCACTTACGGTCCAGTACCGACAAGATGACGCGGCGTTCGAGCTCCCTCGTCACCGTCTCGCCCAGCGTCTCCTCCCGGACGTCGTAGGCCCGCTGGACGTCCTCCTTCAGCTCAGCCACGAGATACTCGCCGGTGAGTCCGCTGCGGCCACCACCTGAGAAGTCCTCGAGCTCACTGACCGTCACGCCGACCGGATAGAGCTGCTTGAGCGCGGTCCAGAGCCGGTCGAGGTCCCAGTCCTCCGGGAAGCCGTCCTTCGTCGCAGCGGTGACGTACCCCTCGACCGTCGAGTCGATGAACTCGCGAACCTGCTCCTCGATGTCCTCGCCCTCGAGCACACGGCGGCGCTCGTCGTAGATGACCAGGCGCTGGCGGTTGAGCACATCGTCGTACTTCAGGACGTCCTTGCGGATCTCGAAGTTCTGCGCCTCGACCTGCGACTGGGCCGAGCGGATCGCGTTCGACACCATCTTGGCCTCGATCGGGACATCGTCCGGCACGTTGAACCGGCGGAGGAATGCATCGACCATGTCGGCCTTAAACAGCCGCATGAGGTCGTCCTCGAGGGACAGGTAGAACTGGGTCGCGCCGGGGTCACCCTGGCGGCCCGATCGACCACGCAACTGGTTGTCGATTCGGCGCGACTCATGGCGCTCGGTGGCGAGCACGTACAGGCCCCCGAGGCCCACGACCTCATCGTGCTCGGACTGCACCGACGCCTTCGCCTGCTCGAGCGACGGCAGCCAGGCCGCCTCGTAGTCCTCTGGATCGTCGATCGGTGACAGGCCCTGCTGGGCAAGAGCCGCGGCCGCCATGAACTCAGGGTTGCCGCCGAGCATGATGTCGGTGCCTCGACCCGCCATGTTCGTGGCCACGGTCACGGCCCCGCGACGACCGGCCTGGGCGACGATCGCGGCCTCGCGGTCGTTGTGCTTCGCGTTGAGGACCTCATGTGGGACACCATTTTGCTTTAGCAGCTTGCTCAGGTGCTCGGACTTCTCCACGCTCGTGGTGCCCACGAGTATCGGCTGCCCCTGCTCATGTCGCTCGACGATGTCGGCAAGCACAGCGTCGTACTTCGCTGCCTCGGTGCGATAGACCAGGTCGGCGTTATCGATACGGACCATCGGGCGGTTGGTGGGGATCGGCACGACGCCGAGGTTGTAGATCTGCGAGAACTCCGAGGCTTCGGTCATGGCCGTACCGGTCATGCCGCCGAGCCTGGAGTACAGGCGGAAGAAGTTCTGGAGGGTGACGGTGGCAAGGGTCTGGTTCTCAGCCTTGATCTCCACGCCCTCCTTGGCTTCGATCGACTGATGAAGGCCCTCGTTGTACCGGCGGCCCGACAGGATTCGCCCGGTGTGCTCATCGACGATGAGGACCTCGCCGTTGATGACGACATAGTCGCGGTCCTTCTTGAACAGCTCCTTCGCCCGAATCGCGTTGTTGAGGAATCCGACGAGCGGGGTGTTCACCGTGTCGTACAGGTTGTCGATCCCAAGCTGGTCCTCGACCTTGTCAATGGTCGACTCCAGGACGCCAATCGTCTTCTTCTTCTCGTCGACCTCGTAGTCGTCATCGCGCTTGAGCATGTTCACGATCCGGGCAAACTCCGCGTACCAACTCGTCGCCTGGTCGGCCGGGCCGCTGATGATGAGGGGCGTGCGCGCCTCGTCGATGAGAATCGAGTCGACCTCGTCGACCACCGCGAAGTTGTGACCCCGCTGGACGAGCTCATCGCGCGACCACGCCATGTTGTCGCGCAGGTAGTCGAAGCCGAACTCGTTGTTCGTGCCGTAGGTGATGTCAGCGGCGTAGGCGACCCGACGCTCCGGAGGAGTCATGTCCGAGAGGATGACGCCTACCTCGAGGCCAAGGAACCGATGGATGCGTCCCATCCACTCCGAGTCGCGCTCGGCAAGGTAGTCGTTGACCGTGACGACATGGACGCCCTTGCCGGACAGCGCATTGAGATAGGACGGCAGGGTCGCAACGAGGGTCTTGCCCTCACCCGTGCGCATCTCAGCGATATTCCCCATGTGAAGGGCGGCCCCACCCATGATCTGGACGTCGTAGTGGCGCTGGCCGAGCGTTCGCCGCGCCGCCTCGCGAACGGTCGCGAACGCTTCCGGCAGGAGGTCGTCGAGTGTCTCCCCGGCCTGATATCGGTCCTTGTACTCCTGCGTGAGCTCTCTCAGCTCCGCATCAGTGAGGGAGACGAAGTCCTCTTCGATGGCATTGACCGCTTCGGCGATCGCGTGCAATCGTCGCAGAATCTTGCCTTCTCCGGCGCGGAGGATCTTGTCGAGGAGTCCCACAGTGGGCGACCTTTCGGTTCGGGGCGTTCGGGTTCGGGGCATTCGGGTTCGTAGCATTCGGGCTCGCTGCATTCGCCGCCCGTTCATGACGGACGCGCGACGCAACACTCCATCGTAGAGGGGTCATACGGTTTTTCCAGACGGGCTGGGAGACTGCTCGCATGGCTACCTCCTCGCCCGGCGCGGAGCAGGCCTTGACCCCGCCAATCCTCAGCGACGGCGTTGTCCTCCTGCGGCCCCCGACCGCGGCCGATGCGCCCGACATCACCGAGGCCTGCCAAGACCCGGACATCGTCCGCTGGACGACAATCCCCACCCCGTACTCCCTCGAGGACGCGCATGCTTGGATCTCCGCCCACGAGGCAGGCGATCAGTGGTGGGCTGCCCCGACCTGGGCTGTCACCCACAACGGCGCTCGGTGGGGCGGCACCGTGGACCTTCGGCTCGACGGGATGGGCGGCGCCGAGGTCGGCTACCTCGTGGCCCCTTGGCTCCGCGGCAATCAAGTGGCGACCCGTGCGCTGCGCCTCGCCTGCGGGTGGGCATTCATGGCCCTGCGCCTCGAGGTAATCAGGTGGTACGCAGGCGTCGGCAATGACCCCTCACGCACGGTCGCGACAAAGGTCGGGTTTCGGATCCACCGCGATGTCCTGCGGCTCGGACTCGTCCAGCGAGGCGAACGAGTCAACGGCTGGATCGGCGACCTGCTCCCCGCGGATCTCGTCGAGGTCACGGCTCGGCGTTCGCCGTTCACCGGACCGAGCCTCACCCCGCGGGAGCGGGAGGTCCTCGATCAGCTCGCAGCGGGCCAATCCAATCGAGCCATCTGCGTGTCGCTCGGGATCAGCGAGAACACCGTCAAGAACCATGTGCGCAAGATCCTCGAGAAACTCCAGGCGACGTCTCGGGTCGATGCCGTGATCAGGGGGGTGCACGAGGGCCTCACGACGCTCGGTTGAGGCGCTCGGTGCCGGCGACCGCCGCAACGCCCTCGACCACGAGCCCCGATGCCCGCAGCGTGCGCACGGCCTCCCGCACGGTCGCGCCGGTCGTGACGACGTCATCAACGACGATGAGCGCCACTCCCCGCGTGATGCGCCGGAGCATGCGCTCATCGACGGCGAATGTTCCATGCACAGCGGCGCGGCGCTCATTCGCTGACCTGCCCACATGGCGTCCACCGTCCGCCTGCCGCCTCAGGACCGGGATCACGTGGGCAGACCAACCGGCCGTCCGTAGCTCGCCCGCCGCCCGATCAGCGATCGCGCCGAGGGTGTCGATTCCGCGGCGCCGGATGGCATCAGCATGGGGAGGGATGGCCACCATCGCGAATGGGCCATCGCCCAGCACCGCGACCGACGCGGCGAGCATTGAACCAAGAACAGGCGTCAGTCCGAGCACCCCGTGCTCCTTGTGCGCGATGATGGCGCGCTGCGCCGCCCCGTCATACGTCGACGCGACAATCACTGGCGGCATGCTCGCCGCACTGCCGACCGGAGCCTGTCCTCGTCGCCCAACCTCGTGCCTGCGAACCTCGATCAGCGACACTTCGCACATCGAGCAGAGCAGGGACCCAACCGCACCGCATGCAACGCAGGCCCTCGAAAGCGTGAGATCCGCGACATCCGCGAACAGGGCCTCCAACAGATGGCGCAGCGCAACCCCCAGGGCCTTTCCTCGCCCCGCGGTTCCGCGTCCCGCCGCCCCCCACCGCGCCATTGACCGAGCATGCCGGGATCCGGCGAGCCGCCGCCAGCGCTGCGGTCACCTCTGTGGACAAGGCACGGGCCTAGTTCGGATAGGCCGGTGACGTCCCGTTCGCACGGCTCCGCCAAGACCCGGCGTTCAGCTCGTAGACCTGCCCGTCTGCACCTCCGACGAGCATCGGCAGGCCCGGCGCCGCAGCAATCGAGACCGGGGCCTCCGGGGAGCCAAGGGCCGCCACCGACCCCCGGGCCAGATCGATGTCGAACACCTCCAGCGCCCCCGCCTCGACGCTCCCGAGCACCGCGATCGAATCGGCGCCCGACCACGCGACATCGATCACCTCGGTCAGCTTCGACTCAACCCTGATCGGGTCATCGAGGCTGATCTCGCCCCCGGGCCCGGATCGAACGATTCGCCCGAGCAGGAGCGAGGTGCGCGGTCCGCTCTGGACGACGAGCGCAGCCCTCGTCCCATCCCGCGACGGCGTCGCCGATCGGATGATCGTCCGCCCCTCCAGTCCCGTCACCCTGATAGTCGCCCGCGTACCATCAGGTCGCACGAGGCCGAGTCCCTCATCTGCATCGATCACCCACAGCACCCCCGAGCGATCGAATACCGGGTTGGACAGGCTCGCCCCGGCGACGAGCTGGGTCAATGGCCGCCCCGGCCCGAGCGGTCCCCGCCAAAGTCCGCCCTGGGCATCAATCCCCGCAATGAAGTCCGATGCCCTCGACACGGCGATGTCGACGAAGGAGACCTGACCATCACCCGCTCCGCCGAGCACGGGTCGCGTGGTTCCGGCGAACAGCCGGGCCACCGACGATGACCTGGCCACATAGCCGCTCGATCCGGGTGGCACGCCGCCCGGATCCACCCCCGGCCACGAATCGCGCGGTTGCGGGGACGCGACTCCGGGAACACTCAGCGGCTGGCCCAGGCTCGTGATGCTCACCGCCGCCACATCCGGCACCTGACGCAGTGTCCAGATGAGCTGCTGCGAGAGCGCCTGGCGGGCGCTGTCACCGGCCAGCTGCGCATTCGGCGTCAGGTCAACCACCGCAACGCCCGACTCGATCGGCACCGACTCGATTCCGAGGCCAACGCCATCGGGAAACCCGGTGCGGACAGCCGGAAGCAGCCATTCGCTTGGCCCGTCGACGAGATATTTCACCAGTGTGGTGGCCTGCCCCGGGCCGAGGACCGGGACCATCCGAGGATCCGGAACGAGCGTGCTGAACGTTGGATCGAAGAAGTAGACGGACAGCGAGCGAAATGAGCGATCGACATCAGCCAGGGAGAGGATGAGTCCCGACGGCGCCCGGCTGATCCGCCATTCGTCATCCTCTCGCACGAGGTCAAAGGCACTCCTCAGCTCCGACCCTGGAGCTGAGACGTCGTAGTGACCGATGGCCGAGATTCGGCCCGCCTCGCTTGCGGAGAGCGTTGCCCTGCCGCCAAACGCCGACACCGCACCCGCGCCCTCGTACACCGCGACCCCGCTGGACGGGTCCCAGCGAAGATTCGCCTGATCGGTCAGGTACTGACGTGCGACCGCATGATCGCCATCGAATGATGCTGAGGCGTCAAGGAAGCCCTGAACGATGTCCGCGGGCGTCATCCCGGGGCTCGGGCCCCGTGCGATGACGCGGATGAACTGGTCCTCGCGATCTGTCGAAATCTGGTCACCCTGCTGAATCGGCCCCGAGGTTGGAACCTGCGCCACGATGGACGAGGACATGGTTCCGCAACCGGCGAGAAGCATGAGCGGGACCGCAGCGCCGACAAGGCCCAGCCGGCCCACGAGTGAGCCGCGCATCATCCTGGCTCCCCGGGGCCGTCACGCACCGGGTCGGCTGACGACCAGCTCCCGGGATCGAATCGGTCGGGCGTCCCGCCTTTGCCGGTCCCCTCCGGCAGTCCCCATCGACCCTTCTGCGAAAGCCCCCTCGCGGACAAGTCACCCCCCGGCCTGCCCAGCTCGCGTGCCGCTGGTGCTTCCGCCCGCGCTTCCCGGGGAGCGCCCTGCTCCGCGGCGCTCAGCAGGAGGGGCGATTCCCCGATGGGCCCTCGGACCTGACGCGGCAAGGTAAGTCGGAAGCAGGCCCCTCGCCCCGGTTCGCCCCAGGCCTCGAGCCAGCCGCCGTGGAGCCGGGCATCCTCGAGCGAGATCGACAGGCCCAGACCTGTTCCGCCCGTCGTGCGCGCTCGCGCAGGATCAGCGCGCCAGAACCTGTTGAATACCAGCGACGACTCCCCTGGACGCAGCCCGACGCCAAAGTCCCGAACCGTCACGGCGACCGCCTTGTCGTTTTGCCCGACCTCAACATCGATACCTCGCTCACCACCATGCTCCACGGCATTGTCGATGAGATTGCGGACGATGCGGTCAATTCGACGCGCGTCGCCATTGACGGCATAGCGCAGGTCATCATCGGGCAGGGCCTCACGTGATCCCCCTGATTCCGGCGAGCGCTGGCCCCATACCTCCACCGGCGCGTCGGCCTGAGCGCCTGCACTCACGCCGGACGTGTCCTCCTCGCCGTCAGGGGCGTCCGCTCGCGCCGATCCCCACTCACCAGCGAGGCCCGCATCGTCCAACAGCCGGATGTCGGTCCCAAGCCGGTGGGCAAGGGGCAATGAGCGCTCAACGACCCGGCGTGCAAGCTCGCGCACGTCGACATGCTCGGCCTCGAGCACCGCGGCGCCAGCATCGAAGCGGGAGATCTCCAGGAGATCGACGAGGAGCGCCTCGAATCGATCCAACTGTGCCTGCAGCAACTCCGCTGCCCGCGCAGTAGGCGCATCGAAATCGGCACGATTCTCGAACATCACGTCGGCGGCCATGCGAATCGTCGTGAGCGGCGTTCGAAGCTCGTGCGAGACGTCAGACACGAACCGCTGCTGCACCCGGGACAGGCCCTCGAGCTGCTTGATCTGGCGCTGCAGGCTGGCGGCCATGTCGTTGAACGAGGCGGCCAGTTGCGCAAGGTCGTCCTCGCCCTTCACCCGAACCCGCTCCGAAAGAAAGCCGGCCGAGAACCGGCTGGCCGTCTGGGCCGCGGCTCGCACCGGGGCGACCACCTGCCGGGTCACGAACCATGCCACGAAGGCCAGCAGGCCGACGAGCAGGACGCCCGTGAGGATGACGGCACCGCGAACGAGGTCAAGGGTCTCCTGCTCCTGTGCCAGCGGGAACAGGTAGTAGAGCTCGTAGAGGCCCACGGTCGGCACGACAAGGGGGGCACCAACGACCAGTCCCGGCACCCCAGGGCCGTCCAGGAAACGGATTTCCGAGTAGGTCCACGACTGCCGTTGAGACGAGACCACTGCCTCCCTCAGCGCAACCGGCACACTCGAGACGGCAACGAGATTCGTCCCACGCTCCGGAGCGTCGGCCGCATCACCCGATGAGAGGAGCAGTACGTCGAACTGCCCGGGAGAGCCGGCGCGGCCGGCGAGCGCGCTCACCACCGAGTCGACGAGCCTGGAGGCGGACGGGGTCGTAATGCCGGTGTCCGCCGCATCGAGCAGTCGTTGCGCCTCCCCCAGCCCGGCGGCCGCCTCGCCAACCGCGATGCGGTCCTTGGAGCTCAGCAGCCCGGTGGTAACGCGGGAGAGCAGGGAGAAACCGAGCACCATCATCACGACCATCGAGAGCACGAGGGTCGTCGATGTCACCCGCAGGAGCAGTGAACGGCGCCACAGGTGCAGCAGCCATCTCGGGCCTGCGAGCAACTCGGTCCAAGCATGCATGGGGTGCATCCAACGCATCGAATGACGAGTTCTCAGGCCGGGCCGGCCTTGTAGCCGACGCCCCGAACGGTCAGCACAATTTCGGGCCTCTCCGGGTCATGCTCGATCTTCGCCCGCAGTCGCTGCACATGCACGTTGACGAGCCTGGTGTCGGCTGCATGACGGTAGCCCCACACCTCCTGCAGGAGGATCTCCCGGGTGAAGACCTGACCCGGACGTCTGGCCAGGCAGACGAGCAGATCGAACTCGAGGGGGGTCAGCGCCACGACCCGACCCGCCCGCGACACATTGTGACCCACCACATCGATCGCGACGTCGCCTATCGCAAGCGCCCCGGACGAGGCGTCGTCATGCCGCCTGACCCGCGCGCGGATCCTTGCGACGAGTTCCTTGGGCTTGAATGGTTTCACGATGTAGTCGTCGGCACCGGATTCCAGTCCAACGACGACATCGACGGTATCGCTCTTCGCGGTGAGCATGACGATCGGAACACCCGATTCCAGGCGGATTGCCCGGCACACGTCGATACCGTCCATGCCCGGAAGCATGAGGTCGAGCAGGATCACATCGGGCTGAGTCTCACGAAATGCCTGCACTGCAGACGCGCCATCAGCGCAGAACACCGGTTCGAAACCCTCCCCCCGCAGCACGATTCCGAGCATCTCGGCGAGTGCGAGGTCGTCATCGACGACGAGCACCCGGCCACGTGTCGCCATGCCTGCAGGGATGGTCATGACCGTATCGTGTCACCCTGGGAACCCGAGCATGACGAAAATGGCGCCAGGGGCGTTATTCACCCCGTGCGCGACGATCGATACTCCGAGGGAACCACTGCGCGCTCGGGCTATGCCAAGGACGAGCCCAATTGCGATCAGGACCCCGAGCCGGACGGGCTCGAAGTGGAATAGGGCGAACGCCAAGGTCGTGATGACCACCGTCAGCCACGGACGCATGCCTCGCTTCATCAGGCCGGCGAACAGGAGCCCGCGGAAGGCCAGTTCCTCGGCAATCGGGGCACCAACCATGAGCATGAGCCCAAAGCCAATCAGAGTGAGACGGTTGTCCTCCGCCAGAATCTCGCGGGCCACCTCACCCGCAGCGGAGTCGAATTCGCCGAAGATGGCAGTGCTGATGAGGGTCACGACCGCTGCCAGCACGAGTGCGATGACGCCTGTCACCACACCCCAGCCGAGTTCATGCCACGTCAGCCTCAGTCCGAGGTCAATGCGGGGCCCGTTACCCCTGAGCTTGGTGATGAGGATCGGCCAGCCGGCAAGGCTCGTCCAGCCGATGAGCCCGCCGAGGATGACGATGACCCCCAATGACGCCCCAGCGGCCTCGAGCAGGGTGGACGCGACGAGTGCGATGACCACGGTGAGCCCGAGCGTGATGAACACATCACCAAGACCCCATCGCGGTGGCCGCAGGTGACGGCCTTCAGAAAGGGCCTCGTGGACGGTAACCGGGCACCCTGCATAGTCCGCGGCTGGATAGCGGTCGCCCGCGTCAACGGCTTCTGTTGCCTCCATGCCCAGACGCTACCGCCACCGTCTGTCAGTCTGGGGTCTGTCAGTCTCGGGTCTGTCAGTCGCTGCCTTCACTACCCATGCCGGTGCAGCCTTCGTCGATCCCCGATGTGGCGCTCCATGCACTGTAGGCCCTCGCGAACAATCAGCTCGCGAACAATCAAACAGGCGAGAGGGCCACCCCAATTGGGAGCGGCCCTCTCGACGATCTGCATGCGGCTGGATCAGTAGCGGTAGAGCTCCGGCTTGTACGGACCGGCCACGTCGACACCCAGGTACTCGGCCTGCTTCTTATCGAGCTCCGTCAGGCGAACGCCGAGCGCGTCGATGTGAAGCCGCGCGACCTTCTCGTCGAGGAACTTGGGCAGCACGTACACGCCGAGCGGGTACTGATCAAGCTTGGTGTACAGCTCGATCTGCGCGAGCACCTGATTGGTGAACGATGCCGACATCACGAAGGAGGGATGCCCGGTGGCGTTGCCGAGGTTCAGCAATCGACCTTCCGACAGCATGATGATCGACTTGCCATTGGCGAAGGTCCACTCGTCAACCTGCGGCTTGATCGTCTTGCGAACGATGCCCGGCGTTGCAGCGAGACCAGCGATGTCGATCTCGTTGTCGAAGTGGCCGATGTTGCCGACAATTGCCTGATGCTTCATCTTCGACATCTGCTCGGCGGTGATGACGTCGTAGCAGCCCGTTGCCGTAATGAAGATATCCGCGATGTCGAGGACGTCATCAAGGCGTGCAACCTGGTAGCCGTCCATCGCCGCCTGCAGCGCACAGATCGGATCGATTTCGGTGACGATAACGCGAGCGCCCTGGCCCCGGAGCGAATCCGCGGAGCCCTTGCCGACATCACCGAAGCCGCAGACGACGGCGACCTTGCCGCCGATCATGACGTCGGTCGCGCGGTTGATCCCGTCGATGAGCGAGTGACGGCAGCCGTACTTGTTGTCGAACTTGCTCTTCGTCACCGAGTCATTGACGTTGATCGCCGGGAACATCAGTCGACCTTCGCGCATCATTTCGTACAGGCGATGCACTCCGGTCGTCGTCTCCTCGGTGACTCCCATGATTCCCGCGCCGATATTCGTCCAGCGGGTCGCATCCTCGGTGAGCGTGCGCCGCAGCGTCTCGAGCACCACCGCGTACTCCTCGGAGGTCGACTCGTCGGCAGTCGGCACCAGACCTGCAGCCTCGAACTCCGTGCCCTTGTGGACGAGCATCGTGGCGTCGCCGCCATCGTCGAGGATCATGTTCGGGCCCTTGCCGTCCGGCCACATGAGGATCTGCTCGGTGCACCACCAGTACTCGGTCAGGCTCTCGCCCTTCCACGCGAACACCGGCACGCCATTCGGCGCAGCCACGGTGCCTTCGCGGCCGACGACGACTGCGGCAGCGGCGTGGTCTTGAGTGGAGAAGATGTTGCAGGACGCCCAGCGGACGTCGGCACCGAGATCAACGAGCGTCTCGATGAGCACTGCGGTCTGGACGGTCATATGCAGCGAACCGGTGATCCGCGCACCGGTGAGCGGCTTGCTGGTGCCGAACTCGGCACGCATGGACATCAGGCCGGGCATCTCATGCTCGGCAAGGCGGATCTCATCACGACCGAAGTCGGCCAGCGCTAGGTCAGCAACCTTGAAATCAGGGGTGCCGTCGGACTTGAACACAGTCATGTAAAACTCCTCGTGAATAGGTCTGTTCCTGGAGGTGGATCGGGAAGTAGGCAGACGTCACGAGGCTTCGATGGTCCGCAGCGTGATCAAGTGTGCCAGAGGTTCTGCAAATGCGCACATTCACAGGGCTTGAGCGAGTCTTGCGCCGCTCACCCGGGGACGGTATATTCGAACATGTGTTCGAATCATGCACTCAGCTCCGCACTGGCGGCCCCGCGATCGCCGAGCTGCCGGATGCGCCCACCTCGTGCACGTGTGTTTGCTCATGCGCGTGTGTTTGCTCATGCGCGTGTGTTTGCTCATGCGCGTGTGTTTGCTCGTGCACGCTCGAACGCCTTGAACTCCACCCCGAATTCGACGCCGATTTCGAGGCTCACTTCGGCGCACTCATCGACGACGCACCGCTCTGTGACATGGATCCCCACCTCGTCTTGCACGACTTCGCCTCGCACGACTTCGCCTCGCACG
>JBMOKH010000059.1:0-11231 GCA_049315365.1 Candidatus Nanopelagicales bacterium | reverse complement strand
GCGAGCCGATGATCCCCGTCTACATCTTCTACTCGATGTTCGGGTTCCAGCGCACGGGCGACGGCTTCTGGGCCGCGATGGACCAGATGGCACGCGGCTTCGTGCTGGGCGCCACGGCGGGCCGCACGACCCTCAATGGCGAGGGCCTGCAGCACGAGGACGGCCACTCGCTGCTCCTCGCCTCGACCAACCCAGGCGTTGTTGCGTACGACCCTGCCTACGGGTACGAGCTCGGGCACATCGTCAAGGACGGGCTTCGCCGCATGTACGGCGAGGATCCCGAGAACGTCTTCTACTACCTGACGCTCTACAACGAGCCCTACCCGCAGCCCGCCGAGCCGGACGGCATCGATCTCGAAGGCATCCTGCGCGGCATGCACCTGGTGAGCGAAGGGCCCGG
This sequence comes from Candidatus Nanopelagicales bacterium, assembly GCA_049315365.1. GTDB lineage: Bacteria > Actinomycetota > Actinomycetes > S36-B12 > S36-B12 > WLND01. The sequence continues at coordinate 10,831 of JBMOKH010000059.1, read as the reverse complement.
CGAGGGTACCCGCGTACAGCTGCTCGCCAGCGGCGTCGGGGTGAACTGGGCCCTTCGTGCGCAAGAGCTCCTGCGCGATGACTGGGGAGTGCAGTCCGACGTCTGGTCCGTGACCTCCTGGAATGAGCTGCGTCGCGACGGCCTCGCCGTCGACCGCCACAACCTCCTACACCCCGAGGGCGAGCAGCGAACCGCCTACGTCACGCAGCGGCTCGAGGGCCGCTCCGGCCCGGTGGTCGCGGTCTCCGACTGGATGCGCGCGGTGCAGGACCAGATCAGCGAGTGGGTCCCGCAGGACTTCACCTCGCTCGGGACCGACGGCTGGGGGATGTCGGATACGCGCGGCGCCCTGCGGCGGCACTTCCTCGTCGACGCCGAGTCCATCACGGTCCAGGCACTCACGATGCTCGCCAAGCGTGGCGAGTTCGATCGTGGCAGGCTTGCCGGGGCGATCGAGCAGTACCAGCTGAGCGATCCGACAGCAGCCGATGCGGGCAATACCGAGGGCTCGGGATAGGCAGGCCATGGCAACGGACGACCCACGACGGTTCCTCGACTACCTCGCGGCGGAGCGCAACGCCTCGCTCCTGTACCGCGCACTCGCCGACACCGTCGAGGGCGACCGGCGCGAGGCACTCCTCGAGCTCGCCGACATCGAGGACAGGCACGCCGAGCACTGGGCCGCCAAGCTCGCCGAGCACGGCATCGATGCGCCGAACCCGCCCGGAAGCCTGGACCCGGGAGATGCCGAGCTTCTCACTCGCGCCCGTGCGCTCGGCATCGATGGCATCCTCGAGACCCTCGAGCAGACCGAGGCCGCGGCCGAGGGCATGTACGACGCCGAGCCGGAGGCGCTCCCGTCGATGTCGACCGACGAGCGCGAACATGCGGAGACCTTCCGACAGATGCGCACGGACCAGGCGAGGGCCGTCATGGCCCCTCGCAAGGCGATCGCGGTCGGCGGCGAGAGCTGGCACCGGGTCGATCGCTCAGGGTCGATGCGGGCCGCCGTCTTCGGGGTGAGCGATGGGCTCGTCTCGAACACCGCCCTCGTCATGGGGTTTGCCGGGGCCGCTCCGAACAACAGCACCATCTTGTTCGCGGGGCTGGCGGGCCTGCTCGCCGGAGCGTTCTCGATGGCGGCCGGCGAGTACGTGAGCGTGGCTAGCCAGCGCGATCTCTTCCGGCGCGAGATCGAGATGGAGGCGACCGAGCTGCGCGAGAAGCCGGACGAGGAGCAAAAGGAGCTCGAGCTCATCTACCGGGCGAAGGGTCTCTCGCGGGAGCAGTCGGCGATGGTCGCAGCGCAGATCATGACGGACCCGAAGACAGCGCTCGAGACCCTCGCCAGGGAGGAGCTCGGCCTCGATCCCAACGAGCTCGGGAACCCCATCAAGGTGGCAGTCTCCAGTTTCATCGCCTTTGCGATCGGGGCGTCGGTCGTCGTCCTGCCATACCTGTTCTTCACCGGCCCCACCGCGAGCACGAGCATTCCCCTCATCCTCGCCATCGCCCTCTCGCTCATCTCAATGGTCGTCGTCGGGAGCGTCGTCGGCCGGCTCTCGGGTCGGGGCATGGCGTTCTCCGCGGCCAGGCAACTCGCGTGGGGTGTCGGTGCTGCGGTTGTCACCTTCGGCGTGGGCCGGATCATCGGCGTCAATATCGGCTGATCGGTGGCAGACCAGCGCTCCCCCCGGCTCCCGCAGTCGACGGGCGCCCTCACGACCGCGGCCACGCGGCTCATGGAGGAGGGCCTGCCCTGGTACCGCGACCTCGGGGCACGCGAGCGCAGCTGGGTCGGGCTCGTGGCCCAGGCCGGCATCACCGCCTTCGTCGACTGGTACAACGCGCCGAGCAGCAGGCGCACCCTCACGACCGACGTCTTCGGGGCTGCCCCACGGGAGCTCGCCCGGATCCTCAGCCTTGAGCAGACCGTTGCCCTCGTGCGCACGACCATCGCCGTGGTCGAATCGGCGATTGAGGAGCTGTCTGACCCAGCCGACCGGCCCGCGCTGCGCGAGGCCATCCTCATGTACTCGCGCGAGATCGCATTCGCGGCGGCCGAGGTCTACGCGCGGGCGGCTGAGGCCCGCGGCGCCTGGGATGCCCGGCTCGAGGCTCTCATCATCGACTCGCTGCTGCGCGATGATCTCGATGAGTTCGTACTCGGTCGCGCTGCGGCACTGGGATGGACGGGGCGCGAGGGCATTGTCGTTGTCGCGGGCGAGGTTCCGGGCGGCGATCCGGAGGGGGGCCTTGAGGTCATGCGCCGCGCGGCGGCCAACCACGATCTCGATCTCCTCGCCGGTGTCCACGGCACAACGGTGCTCGCCCTCGTCGGGCGGGCAAGTGATCCGGCGCGGGCCGCCCGGTTGCTCAGCTCGCATTTCGGTGCAGGCGCGGTCGTGTTCAGCAGGCTCATCGGGTCGTTCGCCGAGATCCCGGCCGCGGCGCAGTCAACGCTGCTCGGCCTGCACGCTGCGCCCGGATGGGAGCGCGCGCCCCGCCCGGTGAGCGCCGACGAGTTGCTGCCCGAGCGCGCGCTCGCCGGTGATCTCGGAGCCGTCCGCCAACTCGTCGAGCAGGTGCACCAGCAGCTGAGCGCCGATCCCGCGCTCCTTGCAACCGCCGCGACCTACCTGGAACAGATGCCGTCCCTCGAGGCCACCGCGCGGGCCCTGTTCATCCACCCGAATACCGTGCGCTACCGGCTCAGGCGGATCGCCGACGTCACCGGCTGGAGCCCCACTGATCCGCGTGGTGCATACGCCCTGCGAATCGGCCTGACCCTCGGCCGGCTCAACTGACCACTAAACCCGACATTCCCGACACCCCCCAGTCATTTCGTCCGGATTCTGGATGAAGTGACTAGGAATGTGGGGATTTGAGGGTGTTCTTGGTCATTTCATCCCGGCGTTCGCCGCTCGTCACGGCAGTTGTCACCTTGAGAGTCTTGTAGGATTCCTACAAGTTCATCCCCCGAGACGTTGGCAGCCGCGGTACCGCAGCCGGACCTCTTTACCGGAAGGCTCAACCTATGCTCGTCGTCGTCGCTCCGGGCCAAGGTGCCCAGTCCCCCGGTTTTCTCGCCCCATGGCTCGAGCTCGAGGGCGTGCGCGAGCGCCTCGACTGGCTCTCGGCGGTGAGCGGCATCGACCTCATCACCCACGGCACGGTCTCCGATGCCGACACCATCCGCGACACCGCGATCGCCCAGCCACTCATCGTCGGCGCCGGGCTCGTCACCCTCCTGTCCCTCTTTCCGCACCCCGGCTCGGCCTTCAGCCAGGTCGCGGCCGGCGCCGGGCATTCCGTCGGCGAGATCACCGCCGCTGTCGGGGCCGGCGTCCTGAGCGCGGAGCAGGCCATGGTCTTCGTGCGCGAGCGCGGCAAGGCGATGGCTGCAGCAGCGGCGCTCACGCCGACCGGCATGAGCGCTGTGCTCGGTGGCGATGCCGATGCCGTCGTCGCCAAGGCGACGGAGCACGGCCTCACCCCCGCGAACATGAACGGTGCGGGCCAGATCGTGGTCGCCGGCACGATGGAGCAGCTCGCCGCCTTCGCGGCAGACCCGCCGGAGGGCGCCCGCGTGCGGCCCCTCGAGGTCGCAGGCGCCTTCCACACCTCGCACATGGCCCCGGCCATGGGCGTCCTCGGCGGCTATGCGCGATCCATCTCGACCCATGACCCTCGCCTGCGATTCATCTCGAACGCCGACGGCCAGGTCGTCCACGACGGCCGCGACGTCCTGCGGCGCCTCGTCACCCAGGTGAGCAACCCCGTCCGCTGGGACCTGTGTATGCGCACGATGGGCGAACTCGGGGTGACGGCGGTCATCGAGATCCCGCCGGCCGGCACCCTCACCGGACTCATCAAGCGGGCCCTCCCCGGGGTCCAGACCCTCGCGGTCAAGACGCCCGACGACCTCGACGAAGCGTGGGACATGATCGCTGCCCACACGACCCACACGCCAATCGGAAGCCAGCCCACGTGGCGCCTGCTCATCGCCCCGGTCAAGGGAACGTTCGCCCAGACCCTCACGACGCCGGTGGGCGAGTCGCTCGACATCGGCGCGACTGTCGGCACCATCGACACCCTGCGCGACAGCACCCCGGTCATCGCTCCCCACGGCGGCGTCGTCGTCGAGTGGCTCGTCCACGACGGCGACCCGGTCTCCCCCGGCCAGCCGATCGTCCGGCTCCACCCGGAGTCACAGGAGTCGACCGGATGACCGCCGTCATCCGCACCCAGCACGGCGCCGAGTTCGCCCGCATCATGTCCGTTGGCGTCCATCGTCCTGATCGTGTCGTGACGAACGCCGAGATCTGCACCCTGATCGACTCCTCGGACGAGTGGATCCAGGAGAGGTCCGGCATCACCGAGCGTCGCTTCGCAGCGAAGGACGAGTCCGTCGTCGACATGGCTTCCTCTGCCGCGCTCAAGGCGATCGCGGGGGCCGGCCTCGCGCCCACCGACATCGGCATGGTGCTCGTCGCCACCGTGACGCACCCGTACCAGACCCCCTCCGCCGCAACGGAGGTTGCCGCGCGCGTCGGCGCGACCGAGGCCGCCGCATTCGACATTTCGGCTGCCTGCGCCGGGTTCTGCTTCGGGGTCTCGCTGGCGAACGACATGGTGAGAAGCGGAAGCTCCGCCTACGTTCTCGTCATCGGTGTCGAGAAGCTCACCGACTGGATCGATCCCCGGGACAGGAGCACCGCCTTCCTCTTCGCCGATGGAGCCGGAGCAGTTGTCATCGGCCCATCCGACGTCCCAGCCATCGGCCCGACCGTCTGGGGCGCCGATGGCGGCCAAAAGGACGCCATCAACATGTCGCAGTCGCTCATCGAGTACCGCGACAACGGTGGGCCGATCTTCCCCGTCATCACCATGCAGGGGCAGCAGGTCTTCCGCTGGGCGGTCGGCGAGATGGCCAAGGCCGCTCAGCGCGCCCTCGATGCAGCCGGCGTCGATGCAGGCGACCTCGATGCCTTCATCCCGCACCAGGCGAACAACCGCATCACCGATGCCATGGTGAAGGCGCTCAAGCTCCCCGCGCACGTTCCGGTCGCCCGAGACATCGTTACCTCGGGCAACACCTCGGCTGCTTCGGTTCCGCTCGCGATGGAGCGCATGCTACGAACCGGCGAGGCGAAGAGCGGGGGCACGGCACTGCTCATCGGGTTCGGGGCGGGACTCGTCTTCGCCTCGCAGGTCGTCACGCTCCCTTAGCACTACCCTCTCAGCATCACCATCAGGCTTTACCGGGCGTCACATGCACCATCGCACGACGAAAGCAAGACCTAAGCGCCACCGCACGACATCAACATCGCCGATTTCATATCAAGCACACGAAAGGGAATCATGAGCCAGGACATTCTGAGCGGCCTTGCCGTCATCGTTAACGAGGTTGCCGGCGTGCCGGTCGAGGACGTCCAGGCGGACAAGTCCTTCGTTGATGACCTTGACATCGACTCGCTGTCGATGGTCGAGGTCGTCATGGCAGCCGAGGACAAGTGGGGCGTGAAGATCCCCGACAGTGAGGTCAAGAACCTCAAGACCGTCGGCGACGCCGTCAACTTCATCGCAGCGAACTCCTGATCCGCGCAGGCGGGGCCGCGTTCGACCAGCGTCCCCGCCTCGCATCAGGGCCCTTGAACCACCCGACCATCCCGTCATGACTGCAGGAGAAGCAATGACCCGTCAGGTTGTCGTCACCGGCCTCGGCATGACCACCCCCGTTGGTGGCGACGTCGATTCGAGTTGGCAGCGCGTGCTCTCCGGCCAGCCAGGCATTCGGGTCATCGACGAGCCGTGGGTCGCCGACCAGCCCTCGAAGATCGCCGGCATCATGGCGGTCGATCCGGCTGACGTCCTTGATCGCGTCGACGTCCGCAAGATGGACCGCTCGCAGCAAGCCGCGCTCATCGCGGCGCGCGAGGCCTGGGCGGATGCAGGCATCACGTCCATCGACCCGGATCGACTCGGCGCGGTCGTGGCCTCCGGAATCGGCGGCATCACCTCGCTCATGAATTCCTACGACACCCTCCTCGAGCGCGGGCCATCGCGCATCTCCCCCCACATGGTCACGATGATCATGCCGAACGGGCCCGCGGCGATCGTCGGCCTCGAGGTCGGCGCACGCGCCGGAGTCCATACCCCGGTGAGCGCCTGCGCCTCGGGAGCAGAGGCCATCTCCTACGGCGCGAGGATGATCCAGACCGGCCGAGCCGACGTCGTCATCGCCGGCGGCACCGAAGCCTGCATTCACCCCATCACCATGGCCGGCTTCGCCGCCATGCGAGCGCTGTCGACCCGCAATGACGATCCCCTCGCCGCGTCCCGTCCCTACGACCTAGGCCGCGACGGTTTCGTGATGGGCGAGGGCGCCGGCATGCTCGTCCTCGAATCAGCCGAATTCGCCGCCGCGCGCGGGGCGAAGATCTACGGCGTCTACGCGGGTGCCGGACTCACGTCGGACGGCCACCACATCGCCCAGCCCGACCCAGAAGGCAGGGGTGCCGCACGGGCGATCGCCTTTGCCCTTGAAGAGGCCGGGCTTACCGCAGCCGACATCGTCCACGTGAACGCCCATGCCACCTCCACGCCGCAGGGTGATATCGCCGAGGCGGTCGCGATTCGCCGGGCTCTCGGCTCCGATACCGACCGGGCAGTCGTCACCGGTACCAAGTCAATGACGGGCCACCTGCTCGGCGGGGCGGGTGCGATCGAATCCATCTTCACGCTCCTGGCACTGCGCGACCGGGTCGTGCCACCGACCGCAAACCTCATCGACAAGGATCCTGCCGTAGAGCTCGACGTCGCTACCGGATCCCCTCGCCCCCTGCCTTCCGGTGATATCGCCGCCCTCAACAACTCATTCGGCTTCGGCGGCCACGATGTCGCCCTCATCTTCAGGAGCGCCTGACATGACCGCAGCCACCGCCAGCGACACCGAACTCGACCCCCGATCCCCGCGGGCTAGGCTCACCAACCTCTTCGACGGCGGTGTCTTCACGACCATCACCCCCGAGGACGACCGAGGCGTGCTCGCCGCAGTCGGCCGCGCCAACGGCACGAACATCGTCGCCTTCGCGACCGACCCGACCGTGCAGGGCGGGGCCATGGGCAATGACGGCTGCCGGGCCATCATCACCGCTTACGACCGCGCGTTCGCCGACTCATCGCCGGTCATCGGGATCTGGCACTCGGGCGGTGCTCGACTGCGCGAGGGCGTGCTGAGCCTCGATGGCGTCGGGCGGGTCTTCGCCGCCATGACCCGCGCCTCGGGCAAGGTGCCGCAGATCTCAGTGGTCGTCGGCCCAGCCGCGGGCGGCGCCGCCTACGGCCCTGCGCTGACCGACATCGTCATCATGGCGCCGGCCGGCCGGATCTTCGTCACTGGCCCGGAGGTCGTCCGGTCCGTCACCGGCGAGGACGTCAACATGGAGACCCTCGGAGGCTCTGAGCCGCACGGACGCCGCAGCGGCGTCGTCCACATCACCACCGAGAGCGAGCAGGAGGCACTCGATCGCGCGAGGAGCCTAGCCTCGCTCCTCGGCCATCAGGGCTCACTCGACATCGACTCCATCGCCGACGTCGACCTCGGGGCGCTCATGCCCGAGTCGGCCCGCCGTGCCTACGACGTCCATCCAATCGTTGAGGCGTTCGTCGATGAGGGCACGTTCGTCGAACTTCACGAGCGCTGGGCCCCGAACATCGTCGTCGGCCTCGGTCGGCTCGGCGGCCGAACGACCGGCATCGTCGCGAACAACCCAATGCGCCTCGGCGGGTGCCTGGACTCCTCGAGTGCCGAGAAGGCAGCCCGATTCGTCCGGATGTGCGATGCGTTCGCCGTCCCGCTCGTCGTGCTCGTCGACGTCCCCGGCTACCTGCCCGGCCTCGGTCAGGAATGGGAGGGCGTCGTACGCCGTGGCGCGAAACTTCTCCACGCCTTCGCCGAGTGCGTCGTGCCCCGAGTCACCGTCGTTACCCGCAAGTCATACGGCGGCGCCTACGTCGCCATGAATTCCTCATCGCTCGGGGCAACCCGGGTCTTCGCCTGGCCAGATGCCGAGGTCGCCGTCATGGGCTCGGTGGCGGCCATCAGGATCCTGCACCGTAGGCGCCTCGCCGAGGTGCCTGAGGATGCGCGCGCTCAGGTAGAACTCGAGCTCGCCGCCGAGCACGAGGTCATCTCCGGTGGCGTCGCGAGGGCAGTCGAAATCGGCGTTGTCGACGAGGTCGTCGATCCCAAACTGACCCGGCGGGCCGTCGCCCTCGTGCTGCTCGACACTCCTGGCGTGCGCGGACAGCACGGCAACATCCCGCTGTAGGCGGGGGCGGGCAAGAAAATTCTGACGCTGCCGAGACTTGCCGAGCCCTCGGCCGATCACACCACCTGTGGTAGCACCCGCACGGTCGTGCCTTCGTGGGCGAATCGAAATGGCTCAAGCTCGGCGTCCCAGGGGTCGCCGACGAGTCGGGCAATGGCATCCGTGAGTGAGGTACCGCTACCGGACGACTGCGCGACGGCGTTGCGCAAGCGGTCCTCGGAGACCATCACGTCGCCGTGCGGGCCGATGTCGGCGCGAAAAAGGCCGAGGCTCGGCGTCGCGCTGAACCGCTCTCCGGTGCTCCCCGGCGCTGCATCCTCGGTGACCTCGTGTCGCACCGGGGTGAAGGCAACGAGGGCGCTCGCGAGCCGGGCCCCGGTTCCGACCGGACCCTGCCACACGATCTCGGCCCGAAGTGCGCCCGGGGAGATCGGTTGCTCCGCCCAGTCGACGGCCACCTGAACCCCGAATACGCGGGCAAGCGCCCACTCGAGGTGCGGGCATAGCGCCCGGCTCGTGGAATGGATGAACACCACGCCATGCGCATCGCTGGCGTGGTTCTGGGCCTTCTTGACCGTCACGTACGTTGCCATCGTCGCTCCATCGTCGAGTTCGTCTTCCCCAACGACTCGGCTTGGCACACGACTTGTTTCCGCTCAAGTATGGCCTTGGAGGCCGCACCATCGCAACCCGATAGTGTTCGGACGCGCGAAACGCTCGCGCGCTTCTTCCGAGGAGGACCCATGGCATTCGCCGCACCGCAACCCCGCGTCATCGCGGACGTCGTCCCTGTCGCCTGGGTGCGCAATGTGGTACTCGTCGTGGGCGGCGCAGCGTTCGTCGCTGCCAGCGCGCAATTCGCCTTCTACCTGCCCTGGAACCCGGTCGTCCCGCTCACCCTGCAGACGTTCGCCGTAGTGCTCAGCGCCGGCGTGCTCGGGCAATGGCGCGGCACCGCGGCAATGGTCCTGTACGCGTTGGTCGGCTCGCTTGGCGCCCCCATCTTCCGCCTGGGTGATTCTGGTTTCGGCGGAGCAACCTATGGTTACATCGTCGCCTTCATCGTCGCCGCCTTCGTCGTCGGTCGCATTGCCGAGAACGGCTCGACCCGCACCTTCTGGCGCGCAGTCGCGCTCATGGTCATCGGCAATGCGATCATCTATGTGATCGGCACCGCTTGGCTCAAGTACTCGACCGGACTTCCCTGGTTCGGCCTGGAGTCAGCCTGGTCGTACGGCGTTCGCGACTTCCTCGTCGGCGACGCATTGAAGATCCTCGCGGCGGCCGGGCTGCTCCCCCTCGCGTGGAAGGCCCTGCGCAAGGCCGGCCTCACCGACTGACGACCGATCAGACCGGGAGGTTAACTGAGTTCGGCGATGCCGGAGACGACGAGGTAGCCGGTCATGACGAGCGCGACCACGCCGACGATCCTGAACTGGTTGTCCATGGTGAACCGGTAGATCGCCTGCATCGGCCGCTCCGCTCGATGGCCGAGCGCGAGCCGGGCAGCAGGCGGCGCGAGGACCCCGATGAGCGCCAGCGAATAGAGCACGACCAAGGCGATCACCCGGTCGAACAGGGCAGCCGGCGACACTGCGATGTCATGCATCGCCGGGATGAGCAGCACGAACGAGGAGACATCCTTGATGCTCAGCAGGAACGGCATGACGAAGAAGGCGACGAGCGAGGCGCGGGCGGCGCGCGCACTGATGCCCGCCTCGACCCGCTTCTGGAGCACGGGATGCGGCCAGAACATGAAGACGGTCACGCCGGCGAGGATGCCTGCCGCCGCCAGTCGGATCAGGCCACCGATGATGTCGCCACCGCCCGCGCTTGCGGTGTCGGTTGGGAGCTGCGCGAAGCCGAGCAGCGCGAGCAGCCCGACGATGCCGAACGCGGATCCGGCTCCGGCGGCGACCGCGAGCGACCTTCGACGCCACGGGTCTCCCGACACGACGAGGATCTGCAGGGCGAGCAGCGACGGCCTGAATGCCGCGCCAATGCCGAGCGGCACCACCTTCGACAGCAACTCACCCACGGGCACATCTAACCCGATGTGAGCGCGTCTGACATTAGCGCAGGGTGGCGAGCACCTCGTCGACCATCGCGGTGGTCGTGCCCGGGTGAAGGAAGACGAGGCGGGCGACCGTCTCCCCCCGCCACGCACTGTGCGTGACGAAGGCGGTCTGATCGCGCAGCAGCCGGTGACCCCACTCCTCGTAGTCGGCGTGGAGCCATCCGACCCGGCGGAAGAGGACGACCGAGAGATCAGGTCGCCGCAGCAGGTGAAGGTCCGGGTGCGCCTCGATGCGGTCGGCCGCGTATCGCGCCATGCTGATCGCGTGGTCGACGGCGTCACGGTAGGCGTTGAGGCCGTTGACGGCCATCGAGAACCACAGCGCCATTCCGCGTGCCCGCCGGGTCAGGTGGTAGGCGAGGTCGCTCGGGTTGAAGTCGTCGTCGTCCTCGTGGATGACGTCGAGGTACGCGGCATC
>JBMOKH010000329.1:0-2515 GCA_049315365.1 Candidatus Nanopelagicales bacterium | reverse complement strand
CGCTGCGTATCCTTCATCCCATCGCCAAGGCGCGCGACGGGCACGGAAGGCGGGGTACCCCACTGTGAGCACCGAAGGTCTCGAGGGTGTGCTCCCTTGGTCTGTTGCCCACCAGATCGCGAACACGTGCGCGCAGCCCCTGCCGGGGGTGCGCGCACGGCTCGCTGAGGCGAGCGGAAGCCTGCTCGCTCAGCCGATCCTCATGCTCGAAGACGATCCGGCCGAGAACATCGCCGCAGTCAACGGCTACGCCCTGTGCGGCCAGGGTCCGTGGCGTCGCACCCCGGAGGAGACTCTGGCACCGGGCGAGTGCTTCATGGTTCGGGCAGGCACCCCAATGCCAGAGCATGCCGATGCGGTCATGCCCCTCGAACAGGCGGTTTCCGAGCAGGGGCGGGGCAATGTCATCACGGTCACTGGCCGCGACATCCTCTCCGGCCTCGCCGACGAGCGGGTAAGGCCGGCCTTCGGCGACGGGGTCATGCTCCGGGGCAGCCGCACTCCGCAGGGCACGCAGATCCTGCCGGCCGGCCGGCTCGTCACTGCCGCGGTGCTCGCCCTGATGGCGGCCGCCGGCCACGACGACGTCCCCATCGTGAGGCCCCCGATCGTCGGCACCCTTGTGCTCGGCAGCTCGCTGCTCACCTCGGGTGGCTCGCGGCAGGGCCGGGTGCGCGACGCACTCGGCGACAGCGTCCCGGCCTTCGTCGCCGCGCTTGGAGCCAGGGCCAACCCTGCGGTTCGCGCACCCGACATCCACGAGGTGATCCGGGCCGAGATAGAAGACGCCAATGTCGATGTCCTCATCACGACCGGTTCCACCGCCCCCGACTCCGATAACAGCGTGAGGCACGTGCTCCGTGATCTCGATGCCCGCTGGCTCATCGATGGCGTGGCCGTCACCCCCGGAGCGCAGATGCTCCTGGCCCGGCTCCCTGATGGCCGCATGGTGGTGGGGCTCCCGGGCAGTCCCCAGTCGGCGTTCGCCGGGCTCGTCACTCTCGTCTCCCCGATCATCCGCGCCCTGCGGGGAGTGCCGCGGGATGACTACCCCACCGCGGTCCTCGTCGATGATGCCCCCCGCGCCGACTTCGCCGACGACACGCGCCTTGCTCCCGTGCGGCTCGAGGACGACGGTGCCGACGGCCTCCTCGCCAGGCCCATGCTCGACAGCGGGCCGGCAGGGCTCATCGGCTGGGGCAATGCTGACGCAATCGCAATCGTGCCTCCGGGCACCGGGATCAAGGGCGACATCGTCTCATTCATCATGCTGTGAGATCGGTGATCGAGCATGTCTCGGGACCGCACGCACGTCTCGTGCACCCTTGCCCGACAATGTGAGGCATGGCCTTCTTCCGATCGCGCACCCTCGTTGTTGTCGTCGCCGTGCTGACCGCCGCCGGTTTGTTCGTGTCGATGGCCGTCATGTTCATCTAAGGAAGCGCTGATCATCAGGCTGTTTGCCGCGCAGGATGTCTTCGGACTTGCGCGGTGAGTCGAGCGGGCGCCGTTTCGGACAGATGCACCCCGAATCCGGACGAGTCCCTCGTGAGAGCACAACTCATCGGGATTCGGGGTGCATCTGACTCAGGTGAAAACCTTGGGGATGAGGATGGATAGGAAAATCAGTGCTTCCCTAACTGCGGACCGGGCGAGCGGGCGCGGGCGCCGGCACGAACCCTCGAGCAAGGAGCCCGAACACCAGCAGGGCGGACCCCGCGATGATGAGGGCGATCGACCACTCCGAGAGCGCATCGGTGCCGGCGAGCACGTAGTGGGCGGTCGCGAGGGGCCACGCCGCGTAGGCGATGAGGTGGCTCCGCTTGAACCAGGTGTTGCCGACCTTGCCTAGGCGGGGGCGCAGGCGGCCGATGATCGACACGGGTATGAGGAGCCAAAAGGCGATGATTCCGAAGGCCACGGCGAGCGGCTCCCAAGGTGCCAGGCCCGGGATGAGGAGCTGGGCCACGCTGAACTTCACTGCCGGGTCAACAAGGAGCAGGATCATGTGAATGAGCAGGAATGCGAGCGCGGTGGCCCCCAGCCACCGGTGCAGGTCGAGCAGGCGCATCGGTGAGGCGAGGCGCCCGAGCAGCCTCGTGCGCAGGAGGATCCCCCACAGCACGACCGCAGTGAGCAGGCCCCACGCGGTGATGCCGCTGGCGCGAATCGCAAACCAGGTCCATGGAACCTCAGTCACTGGTGTCTCCTATGCGCGTGTCGTCGGTGAGCAACTGCTCGCTGGTGAGCAGAACTGATACAAGATCATGCTCGCTCAGCCATTCGGCCGCGCGACCGGCTCCCATCAGCAGGGCCGCGGTGGCGGCGGCCTCGGCCCGCCAGCCCATGTCATCGACCACGGTCGCCTGCACGAGGTCGCCGCGCGCGATGTCACCCGTGCGCGGGTCGATGAGGTGGTGGCGACCATTGCCCCAGACCCGCTTGAGGGTCGTTGACGTGGCCACGGCGCCGCGGGTGATCCCGGGCTCGAACTCCAGGTGCCGGATCACGCGGT
>JBMOKH010000328.1:0-2519 GCA_049315365.1 Candidatus Nanopelagicales bacterium | reverse complement strand
CGGCGAAGGCAAGGTATGGATTCGTCGCGCTGTCGAGGGAGCGCACCTCGATGCGGGTGCTGTTGCCCTTCGCCGGCTTGTACATCGGCACGCGGATCATGGCCGAGCGGTTGTTGTGGCCCCAGCACACCCACGCCGGCGCCTCGGCGCCCCCGGCGAGCCGCTTGTAGGAGTTCACCCACTGGTTCGTCACCGCAGTGATCTCGGGAGCGTGCGTGATGAGCCCGGCGATGAAGGACCGGGCGACCTTCGAAAGCTGGTATTCGGCGCCAGCCTCGAAGAACGCGTTTCGGTCGCCCTCGAAGAGCGACAGGTGCGTGTGCATGCCGCTGCCCGGGTGGTCGCGGAACGGCTTGGGCATGAAGGACGCGAACAGGCCCTGCTCGAGGGCGACCTCCTGGATGACGAGCTTGAAGGTCATGAGGTTGTCGGCGGTCGTGAGCGCATCGGCGTAGCGCAGATCGATCTCCTGCTGGCCGGGGCCCCCCTCATGGTGGGAGAACTCCACCGAGATGCCCATCTGTTCGAGCATCGTGATGGCCTGCCGCCGGAAGTCCTGCGCGACGCCATGCGGGGTGTTGTCGAAATAGCCGTAGCTATCCGCAGGTATCGGCTGGCGTCCGGGAACGGGCGCCTCCTTGAACAGGTAGAACTCGACCTCGGGGTGGGTGTAGAAGGTGAAGCCGAGATCGGCTGCCTTGGTCAGGGTCCGCTGGAGTACGAAGCGGGGATCGGCATAGGAGGGCGAGCCGTCGGGCATGAGGATGTCGCAGAAGAGCCGCGCGACCCCGGGACCCTCGTTCCGCCACGGGAGCAGCGAGAAGGTCGACGGATCGGGCTTTGCAAGCATGTCGGACTCGTAGACCCGGGCGAAGCCCTCGATCGCGGAGCCGTCGAAGCCGATGCCCTCGGCGAAGGCGCCCTCGAGTTCGGCCGGCGCGATCGCCACCGACTTCAGGGTGCCGATCACATCGGTGAACCAGAGTCGGACGAAGCGGATATCGCGCTCCTCGATGGTCCGGAGCACGAATTCAGACTGCTTGTCCATCGCCCACCCTCTCGCCGAACTGCCCTGCCAGCCGCGGGCATGCCGATCATGCCCATCGCTGACAAGCCAATACTGGCCCCTCGCGTGTTACGGCCGGGTTAACCGCCTGGTGCGCGAGGGTCAGGCGCCAGCCGGCGGGACGGTCACCGTGACGGCCTTCATCACGCCGGTCGTCTTATCGAGCACTGCGCCATCACGACCCTTGCCGGTGATCGAGAACTTCTCGCCGTTGCTCGCGATGATGACGGTCGTTCTCGGCGGCTGGTCGTCGCCAGGGCTGGCGATCGACGAGTTGATGACGATGTTTCCGCCGACCTGCTTCATGCTCCACTTCACGCCGAGGCCGCCGTCTGCTGTCCAAGGGGTGTAGGGGTTGTAGTCGTAGAACCGATCCACGTCGCTGACGGGGTTGACGCCGGCGGCGAACTTATTCGTCTTCCACTTGACGCTCGGCAGGTCGCGGAACCATTGACGGGTGGCGTCGGCATTGGTGACGGTCTGGGTGTCCGGGTTGCCGGGGATCTTCACGATGCAATCGGACGCCTGGGAGGCGTCTATCGTGCAGGTGACCGTGGTGTCCCCAACGCTCGTCGCGCGCGTCGTCATCGATGCCTTCGATGCCATGTCGATCCAGGAGGCAACGCTCGACTTGGTGGGCTCCACGGGGGTTGCCGCCTGCGCTGGGGGGGCTGACATGGCGGCGAACGCCAAAGCGATGCCTGCGCCTGCAATGAACAACTTCATGCGATCTCCTTCAACGTCCCCCACGCGGTCGCCGGTCGACGCATCCGTCACGGGGCAAGAGCCGGCAACATGCCTGTGCCCCCCAACCCTACGCCTTCATCGGCGGATGATGGGGCGTTCGGGCCCGGGTGATTCGGTAGCCTCGGCTTCGTGCCCATCATGCGAATCGCCCTGGCCCAGGTCAACGCGAAGGTCGGAGACATCGCCGGCAACGCGGGCGAGGTTCGCGCCCGAGTTGCCGAGGCCGCGGCCCGGGGCGTCCAACTCGCCGCCTTTCCGGAGATGATGCTCACCGGCTACCCGGTCGAGGATCTCGCGCTCCGGCCCTCATTCCAGCGCGCATCGGCGGCTGCCGCCGAGCAGCTTGCTCGCGATATCGACGCCGACGGAAACGGCGAGGTCGTCTGCGTCGTCGGCTACCTGGCCTTCGACACCGCTCCGGTGAACGCGGTGGCCGTCATGCACCGCGGCGCGGTCGTCGCCACCTACGTCAAGCACCACCTCCCCAACTACGGCGTCTTCGACGAGGCGCGCTACTTTCGCAGCGGCTCCGAGCCGCTCCTGCTGCGCATCGACGACGTCACCGTCTCCGTGGCGATCTGCGAGGACCTCTGGCAGGAGGGCGGGCCGGTCGAATGGGCCCGCGATGCCGAAGCCGGCCTCCTCCTCGTCGTGAACGCATCCCCCTATGAGCGCGGCAAGGATGACTCGCGGCTGGCCCTGTGCA
>JBMOKH010000327.1:0-2527 GCA_049315365.1 Candidatus Nanopelagicales bacterium | reverse complement strand
CCACAAGGCTGGTGGACGAGGCGGGCCCGCTTGGGTCCGCCTCGTCTCGCATTTCGGCCCGAGTGAACAGCCCAAACCAATAACCCAAACCAATAGCCCCAAACCAATAGCCCCAAACGAGTGAGAACGGGAGCATCCGGTGGCAACGTTCGTCGACCGCGTCACCCTGCACGTGCAGGCCGGTGACGGCGGCAACGGCTGCGCCTCCGTCCTGCGTGAGAAATTCAAGCCGCTCGGCGGCCCCGACGGCGGCAATGGCGGCCGCGGCGGCGATGTCACCCTCGAGGTCGACTCCAGCGTCACGACCCTCCTGGAGTTCCACCACGGTCCCCACCGCAAGGCTTCGAACGGCAAAGCCGGCCAGGGCGGGAACCGCAATGGCGCCGAGGCCGACGACATCGTGCTGCGCGTGCCACCCGGCACGATGGTCCTCACCCCTGACGGCGATGTCGTGGCCGACCTCGTTGGCGCGGGCACGCGCTTTGTCATCGCCCGTGGAGGCCGGGGCGGGCTCGGCAACGCCGCGCTTGCGTCACCGCGTCGCAAGGCACCCGGGTTCGCGCTTCTCGGCGAGCCGGGTGATCACCGCGACGTCGTCCTAGAACTCAAGAGCGTGGCCGATGTTGCGCTCGTCGGCTTCCCGAGTGCCGGCAAGTCCAGCCTGGTCGCGGCTATGAGCGCGGCGCGGCCCAAGATCGCCGACTACCCCTTCACCACCCTCGTGCCCAACCTCGGTGTCGTGACGGCAGGCGAGGCCGTGTTCACCGTCGCAGATGTTCCCGGGCTCATTCCCGGAGCGAGCGAGGGCAAGGGCCTGGGACTGGAGTTCCTGCGCCATGTCGAGCGCTGCAGCGTCCTCGTCCACGTTCTCGATTGCGCCACCATGGAGCCGGGCCGCGATCCGATCGATGACCTCGATGTCATCGAGGCGGAGCTCGCTGCCTACGGGGGCCTGCTCGACCGGCCTCGCCTCATTTGCTTGAACAAGATCGACGTTCCCGACGGCCGGACGCTGGCCGACATGGTGCGCCCGATCCTCGAGGAGCGCGGGCTCGAGGTCTTCGAGATCTCCGCTGCCACCCGAGAGGGGCTGCGGCCGCTCTCATTCGCGATGGCCGCGCTCGTCATGGAGGCGCGCAAGGCTGCTATCCCTGATGAGGAGCCGAGGATCGTCATCACCCCCCGGGCCGTGAACGACATCGGGTTCGAGGTCATCACCGAGCCGGAGGGCTACCGGATCCGCGGGGAGCGCCCGGAGCGCTGGGTGCGGCAGACCGACTTCAGCAATGACGAGGCTGTCGGCTACCTCGCCGACCGGCTCGCCCGCCTCGGTATCGAGGAGGCCCTCTACAAGGCGGGCGCCACCCCTGGCGCGACCGTGATGATCGGTGGCGAGGAGAACGCGGTCGTCTTCGACTGGCAGCCCTCGATCATGGCGGGCGAGGGCCCCCATCAAGGCCCGCGCGGAACGGATGTGCGTGTCGATGTTCGACTTGATGGCGAGGCCTGATGTCTGCGGCGCGCGCTTCGATCGCGAAGGCTCCTAGGCTCGTCGTCAAGATCGGGTCCTCTTCCCTCACGAAACGGTCCGGCGGCCTCGACGATAAGCGGGTCGAGGCCCTCGTCGGTGACATCGCCTCCCGGGTGCGGTCCGGCCATCAGGTCGTACTCGTGTCGAGCGGCGCCATCGCGACCGGCCTGCCTGCCCTGGGCCTGACCCGCAGGCCCCGCGACCTCGCGACGGCGCAGGCGGCGGCGAGCATCGGGCAGGGCATCCTCATCGCGGCCTATTCGCGGGCCTTCTCGACGCACGGACTCACGGTCGGCCAGGTACTCCTCACCGCTGGCGACGTCACCCGCCGCACCCACTACCGAAATGCCCAGCGCACCCTCTTCAAGCTCCTCGAGCTCGGGATCGTCCCGATCGTCAATGAGAACGACACGGTGGCCACCGATGAGATCAGGGTCGGCGACAACGACCGCCTCGCAGCGCTCGTGGCGCACCTCGTCCAGGCCGACGCCCTCATCCTCCTATCCGATGTTGCCGGGCTCTACGACGGCCCTCCGGGCCGCGAGGGGGCCACCCTCATCGAGACCGTCGAAGCCGGCGATGACCTCGCCGGGGTGCGGATCGGGGGAGTGGGCGAGGCCGGTGTCGGGCTCGGCGGGATGACCTCGAAGGTCGGAGCCGCGCGCATCGCGAACGCAGCAGGGATCCCGGTGCTGCTCGCTGCTGCCTCGGAGTCATCGAGGGCACTCGCTGATGCCTCCGTGGGCACGGTGTTCCATGCGACGGGCGAGCGCTCCTCGACCCGGATGCTCTGGCTCGCGCACGCGACGACCGGATCAGGCCGGGTCTACCTCGATGCGGGGGCGGCCGATGCGGTCGTCAGACGCCGGATGTCGCTCCTCCCGGCGGGCATCACGAGCGTCGAGGGCACGTTCAGCGCAGGAGATCCGGTGGACTTGTTGGACGAAAAGGGTCACGCGATCGCCCGCGGACTGATCAACTTTGACTCCACGGAGT
>JBMOKH010000058.1:0-11333 GCA_049315365.1 Candidatus Nanopelagicales bacterium | reverse complement strand
ATCAGGGCGCAGCTGTTCGTCGAGCGCGATAGCCAGAAGTCGATCGTCATCGGCAAGGGCGGCGCCCGGCTGAAGCAGGTGGGCACCAGGGCGCGCAAGGAGATAGAGGAAATCGTCGGCACGCCGGTGTATCTCGACATTCACGTGAAGCTTGCGAAGGACTGGCAGAAGGACCCAAAGAAGCTGCGCCGGCTCGGCTTCTGACTCGTATCGTGGCGAGCGGGCACTGTGGAGCGGTGCCTTGAATTCAGTGCGGAAAGGTGTTAGAAATTTTGTCATGCTGTCCGACGTGCGCCGTTCCTCGCTGAAAGGCGCCGTGCGCACGGTGGTTGTCGGCATCGTGCTCATGGCTGCATTGGGAGCGGGGTGCGAGTCTGGAGAGAGTTCCGGCACGACTGGCGGAAACTCGAGCGCAAGTCCTGATCCCAACAAGGCCAACTCCGAGGTCAGGTGGACAATCGCGGATGCAGTTGTTCAGATGGGATCGGCGAGTGGCGGGGCGTTCTCGGCACAGGTGGGCCAGGGCGGGTTGCCGAGTGCCTCGGTTTCTCCCCGCGGGGGCAACCCGTTGACCTATCGCGTACTGAATCCGGCCGATGGTTCGCTGGGCTTGAACACGGCTGGTTGCGGGATGGTCGACGCGAGCAACGGGACCGTGTCGTATGTGCGTCCCGGGCGATGCGGCATCCGTGCGGAACGCGCGGCGAGCGAGAGCCACAACGGTGCATACAAGGATGCGGTCCTTGAATTCCGTGGCCCCGCACGCAGCGTCAGTCAACTGACATACAACAGTTCAGGGAAATCACTCACCGCCAAGGTCGCGGTTGCGGGAGACCTCCAGACGGAGGCCTCATTCGCCCGCGAGGAGTGGCAGACCACGACCGAGGACAATTGCCTGGTCAATCAAGCGCTCGCAACCTGGACTCGATCCTCGGAAACTGAATGGACCGGCACGGTGCCCGTCACTTGGAAGACGCCGAATGATGGACGTTGCGTCGTGAGGCTCGTCGTGCCGGCGGATGAGCAGGCGCCCTGGCTTTCCGGGGTGAGTGTGTCGAGTGAACCCATCTACCAGGACACCCCCACTCTCGCGTGGGACGTCGGCACCGAACTCTTTTCTCTCTACGGCACTACGCTTTCGGCTCCAACCGGATCCTTCGTCAAAGACGTCAGCAAATTTAGTTATACGCCGCAGGGTTGCGAGGGCTGGTCAATTAGGCCATCGGGAAATGGGCTTTACGTCACTCCGGGCGATTCCGATTGCCAGATTGCGGTGAAGGTGTCGAATGACGGCTTGAAGAACGGTAAGAAAACTACCGAATCGATGAGCGTAACGAAGGCATTTGTCGTTCGGTCTGCCGTTCAGCGCTCCGTCGAAGTCTGGACGACCGTTAACGGGGAACGACGAGATTGGGTCGGTCCTCAGGATTTTGATAGTTCGGGCCAATTGAAAAGCGACGTTCGGATTAAGTACGCGTCCTTCCCGTCAACGATGCCTTCCGACCTGGGTTCGTCTGGGGCAAATTCACGGAATACTGACCCATGCGTGCTCAATAAAGCGGCCTGGCGTGTGACGGCTGTCCCAAATTCGTGCGAAGTCAGGGTTGACTGGAGGGAAGCGCTTCCGTACACCCAGACTGACGCGCGGATGACATTGACCCGCTACGTGAATGGCAACGAGATCTCGTGGAACCCGGTTGCTGATTTAAGTCTGGCCGCGGGTGCTGCTCAGCTGGCGCGTGCGACGTCAAGCGCGGGAATTCCCATCAAGTACCAGGTGTTCGAGGTGCGTGGGCTAGGTAATTCGGCGGGTTGTTCGTTGAACGTGTCGACGATGGTGTTGACGTATTCGTCGGCCGGCACGTGCTCGGTCCAGGCTTCCCATGATGGACAGCCGCCGGCGGTGGTGACGAGGACGTTCACGGTGTCGGACCGGTTGCCGCAGACGGTGACGTGGGGTCTGCCGTTGCAGGTCAGCGTGAGTGCGATGACCCCGGTGGCGGAGGGTTTTTCGTTCACTCCGGCGGTGTGGGCCGCCTCGTCGGGGAACGGCGCGATCACCTATGCGATCAGCGATGCCGGCTCGTCGAAGTGCACGCTGGATGCGAAGAACAGCATCATCGTGTCCGGCGCAGGCACCTGCTCGGTGACGGCAACGGCTGCAAGGACGGACACGTTCCTCTCGGGCTCGACGACCGTCCTGTTCGCGGTGCTGCCCGCGGAGCCGCAGAGGGTGACCTGGAATGCAGGGACGGTCATCTCGTCCCTGACGCAGTCGAGCGAGGGTGGCGAGCAGTTCACCCCGTCCGCGGGGGCCTACTCGTCGGGCGACGGGGCCATCACCTATGCCGTGAGCGATGCGGGCGCCACCTCGTGCCGGATGGCGCTGGACGGCGTGTCCATCGTCGTCGGCGCCAATGGGGTGTGCTCGGTCACCGCGACGGCTGCGGCGACCGCGCGTGCACTGAGCGGCTCGGTTACCGTCGCCTTCAAGATCGCCGGGTTCGGCGCTCCGCGACCGTCGGGCCCGTCCGGTTCCGGCGCGTCCGGTCCCGGCACGGATGGCGGCGGTGGTGGATCCGGAAGCTACAGCTGCACCCCGCCGGCGTACGCAGTGTGGGGTCCGTTTGGCTGGTACTGCACGATCTAGGTGAGCAATCGAGGCGATCGTGGTGATCGGCTAGGAGTGGTTCGAGGGGGCTTTCTCGTCTCGTGGGTGTTCTTGGTGCCGCTTGCCGTCCTCATCGTGAACGATCACTACGTGAAGGCGCGCCACCCCGGTGCGGTCAGCGGCATCCTGTCCGATGTCGCGGGCCTGTGCTATTTCCCGATCCTCCTCGTGGCCATCGCTGAGATCATCGGGCGCCTACTGCCCGGGCGCCCATACTCCACCAGTCGGTGGTTCGCCGTGTCGTCTGCGGTAACCGGCATGGCGTTCATCCTCATAAAGTTCACTCCAGCGGGCCAGGAGGTCTACGTTGCCGGCACCACGTGGGCCGGTGCCTGGCTCCCGCTGCCATCGTCGACCGGATCGAACGGCATCGTCGCCGACCCGTGGGACCTCCTCGCACTCGCGGTGCTTGTCATCCCCGTCATTGCTGGGCGGCGGTGGCGACCCGTGCGCCCACCCGAATAACCGTGAACTACGCCCTACTAAAGTGAACATATAAGTCTAATAGTCCACGAATGCCCATGAGTTCACTCGAGCCGCGGCAGTGGGGGCGCCTCACGTGCGTGGTGGGGCATCGCTCGCCCGGAACAGTAGGAGAATGAATCGTGCGCCTCTACCGTGATGAAGCCGTCGTCCTGCGGACGCAGAAGCTCGGTGAGGCCGACCGCATCGTCACCCTCCTCACCCGCAGCCACGGCCGAGTGAGGGGCGTCGCGCGCGGGGTCCGCAAGACCTCGAGCCGCATCGGCGCACGGCTCGAGCCCTTCAGCCACGTCGATGTGCAGCTCTACGAGGGTCGCTCCCTCGACTCGGTGAACCAGGTGGAGTCCATCGCCGCTCACGGCGCGTCACTCTCGTCCGACTACCCCAAGTGGACCTCCGGCACCGCGATGCTCGAGACCGCCGAACGGATGACCCCCGAGGAGCGCGAGCCGGCGGTGCAGCAGTTCGCCCTGCTCGTCTCGGGCCTGCGGTCCCTCGTCGCGGGGGAGCATGAGGCCAGCCTCATCCTCGATGCCTACCTCCTGCGATCACTCGCCGTCGCTGGATGGTCCCCGTCCTTCGCCGACTGCGCGAAATGTGGCGAACGCGGCCCCCACCGGGCATTCTCAGTCCAAGGCGGCGGCGTGGTCTGCCCCGGTTGCCGGGTTGCCGGCTCCGTGGCCCCCGCGCCAGAGACCCTCCTCCTTCTGGGCGCCCTACTCAGCGGCGACTGGCAGGTCGCCGATGGCAGTGACCCTAGGCAGCGACGCGAGGCGAGCGGGCTCGTCGCCGCATTCCTGCAATGGCACCTCGAGCGCGGGCTGCGATCCCTCCCGCTCGTCGACCGTAACGACAGACCCGAGCGGAGTGGCGGATGAAGCGCGCACCTGAGCCAATCAGCCAGCCTCGTCAGCCAACCCCGCATGCGAGCGGGGCCCAGCCGCCGGCAATCCCCGCGGAGCTCGTGCCCCGTCACGTCGCGATCGTCATGGACGGCAACGGACGCTGGGCGAAGGAGCGCGGCCTGCCGCGGACCGCCGGCCACGAGATGGGCGAGGCCAGCCTGTTCGACTGCGTCGAGGGGGCCCTCGAGCTCGGCATCGGCTGGATCTCGGCCTATGCCTTCTCAACCGAGAACTGGAAGCGATCACCGGACGAGGTCCGCTTCCTCATGGGCTTCAACCGCGACGTCATCCGCAGGCGCCGAGACGAAATGAACGAGCTCGGCGTACGCGTGCGCTGGGCCGGGCGCAGACCCAGGCTCTGGCGAAGCGTCATCAAGGAACTCGAGGAGGCCGAGCAGCTGACGGCTAGGAACACCCGGCTCACCCTCACGATGTGCGTGAACTACGGGGGCCGGGCCGAGATCGCCGACGCCGTCGCCGCGATCGCCCGCGACGTCAAGGCCGGCACGGTGAATCCGGAGAAAATCGACGAGCGCATGATCAGCCGCTACCTCGACGAGCCCGACATGCCCGACGTCGACCTGTTCCTCCGCTCATCCGGCGAGCAGCGCACGAGCAACTTCCTGCTGTGGCAGTCGGCATACGCGGAGATGGTGTTCCTCGACACCCTGTGGCCGGACTTCGACAGGCGGCACCTGTGGCACGCCTGCGAGTTGTATGCCTCGCGCGATCGCCGTTACGGGGGAGCCGTCCCGAATCAAGCACCGGACTTCACGTGAGCGGTCAGCCGACGGCGACTCGACGGCGCCTGAGATTCGGCGCACTTGAGATCCTTGCGGTGGGTGCCGTGGTGCTAGTGGTCGCGCAGCCCCGCTTGGTCAGCATGTTCGACAACCCGGCGCTCCAAACCGCGGCCACGGTGTTCGTGTCGATCATCGTGCAGGCCCTGCCATTCCTCGTCGTCGGAGTACTGCTGTCGGCAGCCATCGGAGCGTTCGTCCCGAAATCGTTCTGGCAGCGCGCACTGCCGTCGAATCGCGTCATCGCGGTTCCGGTTGCGGGAGCGGCCGGGCTCCTGCTGCCGGGCTGCGAATGTGCATCCGTGCCCGTCGCGGGATCGCTCATGGCACGGGGCGTCACCCCTGCCGCGGCCCTCGCATTCCTGCTCTCGGCCCCGGCGATCAACCCGATCGTGCTCGTCTCGACCTTCGTGGCCTTCCCCGGGCAGCCGCAGATGGTGCTGGCACGACTCGTCGCATCATTCGCAACCGCCGTGTTCATGGGATGGTTGTGGCTGAGATTCGGCCGCGCGAAATGGCTGCGGATGCCCGAGCGGACGCACCTCGAGGGCAGTACCCCGTTCCATACCTTTCGGCTCACCGCGAGCCATGACTTCCTTCACGCCGGCGGGTTCCTCGTGGTCGGCGGGCTGGCCGCCGCCGCGATGAATGTCGCGATGCCATCGGAGTGGATGGAGGCGATCTCGGGCAATCCGGTGCTCGCGGTCCTGGGCCTTGCGCTCCTGGCCGTCGTCCTTTCCATCTGCTCCGAGGCCGATGCCTTCGTCGCGGCGAGTTTCACGTCCTTCTCGCTGACCGCTCGGCTCGCGTTCCTGGTCGTCGGGCCGATGATCGACCTCAAGTTGATGTCGATGCAGGCGGGGATCTTCGGCCGGGCGTTCGCAGTGCGGTTCGCGCCGACGACATTCGTGGTGGCGGTGGCCGTGAGCAGTCTCGTCGGCTGGTGGCTGCTCTCATGACGCGCGAGGTCCAGTCGATCATCCTGCTGCTCGTCGGCATCGCGACCCTTCGCATCTCCTGGGGCACGACCTACCTCAACTACGTGAAGGAGTCGATGCGGCCGTGGCTGCTCGTATCCGGCGTGATCCTTGTCGTGCTGGGGGCCTGGCTGCTCATCGACGCGATGCGCGCAAGGCCCGCGTCCGGCGCGAAAGGCGATGAACCTGGCACGCCGACGGAGGGCGCCGATGATGGCCATGCCCATTCCGGACCGCGTGCTGCCTGGCTCCTGCTGATCCCGGTGCTCACGATCTTCCTCGTCGCGCCGCCGGCACTGGGGGCGTACTCGGCCTCGCGCGACACGACGAATTCGATCGCGACGGACCGGTCCATGGCACCGCTGCCGCCGGGCGACCCGGTGACGCTCTACCTCTCGGACTACGTGACGCGTGCGGTCTGGGACGGGGGCCGAACGCTGGTCGGCCGCTCCGTCTCCCTCACCGGCTTCGTCCTCGCGCAGCCGGACGGATCATGGCTGCTCGCCCGGATGCAGCTCAACTGCTGCGCCGCCGACGCCTTCGCATCGAAGGTGCGGCCGGTCAACACCCCGCCCGATGCGGGCCTGCTGACCGAGGGGTCCTGGGTGACCCTCACGGGTACGTGGATCCCGTCGGAAGGAGTTGGCACGGAGGAGACGATCCCGTTGGTCGAAGTCACCGGGCTTGTGGTGATCGAGGAGCCGACGAACCCCTACGACTGAAGTCGCGTCAGCGAGCGGGCGATGGCCGTTATTCGGACCGACCGCGGCGCCTGCGCAGTGGCACGGCGATCACGGCGAGCACCGCGAAGAGGGCGAGGGCCTCCAGGACGATGGTCGGTCCCGGGGGGACCTCGACGACGAAGGACGTGACCAGGCCGCTCACGCTGGCGACGAGGCCGAGGATGACGGCGAGGGCGGCCGTCGCCCTGAACGATCGGGTGACCTGCTGCGCTGCGGCCACGGGGACGATCATGATCGCGCTGACGAGCAGGAGCCCGACGACGCGCATGCCGACGACGACGACCACCGCCGCGAGCACGGCGAGGAGCGTGCTCATCACTCGCACGCGAATCCCTTGCACCGCAGCAAGTTCTACGTCGAGGCTCATCGCGAACATCTCGCGTCCGAAGATCGCGAGCAGGGCTATGACGAGCAGGCAGAGCGCGAGCAGCGCGATGACGTCGCCGCTGGCTACGGTGGAGAGCGAACCGAAGAGATAGGCGTTGAGCGAGGATGAAGCCTTGCCCGGTGCGAGCGAGGCGAACAGGACGCCGCCGGCGATCCCGCCGTAGAACAGCAGGGCGAGGGCGACATCACCCGCGGTGCGGCTGCGGTACCTGATGAACTCGATGAGGAAGGCGCCGAGCGCAGCGGTGGCCATCGCGGTCGGGATCGGCGCGGTTCCGAGGAGGAACGCGAGGCCGACTCCGGTGAGCGCCACGTGGCCCATCCCGTCGCCGAGGAGGGCGAGGCGGCGCTGGACGAGGAAGACGCCGATGAGCGGGGCGAGGAGTCCGACGAGCGCTGCGGCGACAAGGGCCCGCTGCATGAAGTCGTAGTTGAGGATGCTCATGCGGGATCGAGCTCGACGGGCGGCGGCGGCTCTGGGAGGTCGTCGTGGTGGGGGTGGACGTCGTCGTCGAAGTCGGCGGGTACGGGCGGCGGCCCGTCGTACTTGACGGACTCGTGATGGTCGTTGCGCAGCACGACTGCGCGGGTGACGAGGTCGCTGATGCCGGTGAGCTCGTGGGTGACGACGATGATCGTGGTGCCGGCCGCGTGGAGATCGGAGAGGAGTGCGGTCAGGGCCTGGAGGTTTGCCGTGTCGAGTCCGGCCGTGGGCTCGTCCATGACGAGGAGATCCGGTGACGTCGAGAGCGCCCGGGCGATGAGCGCCCGGCGCTGCTGGCCGCCCGAGAGGGTGTCGAGCCGGTCATGCCGGCGGGACCACAGGCCGACCGATTCGAGGGCTCGCTGGGCCGCCTGCCTCGAGGAGCGAGGGAATGGCCGCCAACGCCCCCTCGGCGTGATGGACCCGGAGAGGACAGCCTCCCAGACGGAGACCGGGATGCTCGTGGCGCCGGGCAGGCGCTGGGGGACGACCGCGACCCGGTGCCAGTCACGGAAGCGCGCGAGCGGGGTGCCGAAGAGGGCGACCTTGCCGTGCTCAAGTGGCTGGAGGCCGAGGATCGCCCGGATGAGCGTGGTCTTGCCGCTGCCGTTCGGCCCGAGGAGGGCGATGAACTCGCCGTGATCGATGCACAGGTCGACGTTCTCGAGCACGTGCTCGCCGTCGAACTCGACGCATGCACGGTTGACCGTGACAACGGTGCCAGCACTCACGTGCATCCTTGCCCGGTGCGCAGGGTGGCCAGGTTGCTGGCCATGATCGTCGGGTACGACTCCGCAGATCCTGCCACGAGACCCTCGATCGGGTCGAGCACCGCGCTCGTGGCGCCGGTCTCGTCGGCGAGGGTCTTGGCGACCTTGGGATCGACGAGGGTCTCGTAGTAGATCGTCGTGACGCCCTCACGGGTGACGAGGTCGGCGACGTCGCGCATTCGGGCAGGGCTTGGCTCGGCGTCGGGCGAGAGGCCTGAGATGCCGACCTGGGTGAAGCCGTAGGTGGAGCCGAGGTAGGCGAACGCCTCGTGGCTGACGACCATGATGCGCGAGCGGCAGGAGGCGAGCCCTGCGGTGAACTGCCCGTTGAGCGATGCCATCTCCGAGCCGAGGCGCTCGTTGTTGGCGGCGAATGCCGCGGAGCCGTCGGGGGCGCTCAAGGAGAGCCGCTCGGTGATCGCCGTGCCGATGCCCGCCATGTTGAGGGGGTTCAGCCAGACGTGCGGATCCGTGGCGCCCTCCTCGCCAGCGTGCTCCTCTTCGTGCCCGTCTGCGTGTTCGGCCGGCAGGAGGGTCAGGCCCGTCGAGACGTCGAGGGAGTGGTCCTGCGCCTGCTGGGCGACGGCCTCGTCGACAGCGGGCTGGTAGCCCTTGACGTACAGGACGAGGTCGGCGCTGGCGATCTCGGCGACCTGGGCAGCGCTGAGCTCGAGGTCGTGCGGCTCGGCGCCCGGAGGTGTGAGGCCGACGACGTCGACTGCATCGCCGCCGATTGCGCGGGCGGCGTACTCGAGGGGGTAGAAGGCCGCGACGATCGTCGGCCGTGCAACCGCGGAGCCGTCGGGGGCGCTCCCTGAGGGCTCGGATGCCGGGCTGACCGTGGAAGTGGCGCAGGCGGCAAGGAGAAGGGACGCGGAGGCAAGGCCGATGAGGAGGCGTGTCATGGCAGGACCCTGACACTAATGAAAATGAATGTCAATTCAGATTAGATGCGGCCCATGAACTTGAAGACCGCGATCCCGACGACGGCGACGACGGTCACCAGCCGCAGCGTGCGCGAGCCCATGGTGAGCACCGGCCAGGACAGCACGAGGAGCCAGGCGAGAAAGACCGCGACAAGCAGGAGCAGGATCCCGCCGAGCCACGCCAGGCCCCCGGTCTGGATGAGGCCGAGGAAGAGCAGTGCGGCAGGCAGGATCACCATGACCCAGCGCGGGACCCGCTGCAGTGTCACGAGGAGTGGGTAGCTCTTCTTCTCGAGGGCCGAGCGGGTCGGGCTCGCCGGGTTGCTGAGCTTGGGCGAGCGGGCAGGCTTCGGTGAACCGCCTGACGACGCGCCACGGGCCGCGGGCTTCGCGGTGCCCTTTGGGGGGATCGGCGGCGGCCCCCCGGGACCCCGCACGCCGCTCGGCTGGTCGTTGCCCTGCTTGGCCATTGATCCTCCGCGATTCCCGGCGTGCGCCGCTGGCGCCCGCGCTCCAGCGAGGCAGACCAGCGTCCACCGCGCTCCAGTGAGGTGGACTAGCGTCCATCCCGTGTTCGACTCTAATGCGTCCGCTCCCGGCCTCGTCGTGATCTCCCGATTCGTCGTCCCGACGGACCGGGCGCAGCAGTTCGCGCTGGACGCGCGAGCCGCGATAGCGGTCCTCGCCGAGCGCCCCGGATTCGTCGATGCCGACCTCGGCCAGTCGACCGACGACGAGTCGCTGCGCGTCATCACGACGAGATGGGAGGGCATCGGTGCCTACCGTCGCGCACTATCGTCATACGAGGTGAAGCTCTCGGCCATCCCGTTCCTCTCCTTAGCGATCGACGAGCCATCGGCGTTCGAGATCGTCCACGCGCGCACGCCAGGGGGCACGCGCGAGGGCATGAGCGGCCTAGCTGCTGATGCCGGCTCGATCGGGCTCGGTTTCGCGTCGGGCCCCGATATCGCAGCGGTCACGTCATGACCTCCTTCGAGAACCTCGCTGATGCCGGAAGGGTGCTCGCCGTCCGCGTGATCGAGAAGTTGGACGTCACCGGCCCCGTCATCGTCCTCGCGGCGATCCCCAACGGCGTCCCGGTCGCGATCCCGGTGGCACATGCATTGGGTGGCATGGCGATCGCGCTGCCGATCACGCGAACCGACGATGGGCCTGTCATCGGCAAGACCCCCGAGGTCAGCGGGCTTGTCGTGGTGGTGATTGACGACGGCGTCGAGACCGGGTCAGTTGCCCGCGCGGCGGCCATTGCCCTGCGCGATGCCTCTCCCAGCCGCCTCATCCTCGCCGTGCCGGTCTGCTCCCGCGAGGCCATGGCCCAACTCGCGCACCTGTACGACCAGATCATCGCCGTCGACATGCCGCTCGGACGCAGGTCGCTCGCATGGCACTACGCCGACTTCGACACGATCGACGACGACACCGCGCAGCGATTGCTCGATCGTCAATAGCGGCTCGTAGACTGGGGACATCCGCCGACAACCAGCCGGAGTGGAGCGCACGTTGCGCTCAAAGAAGAGGAGCGCGTCATGGCAACCGATCGTGTCGATGCAGTCGTCAACCTGTGCAAGCGACGGGGCTTCGTGTTCCAGTCGTCCGAGATCTACGGCGGCAGCCGCTCCGCCTGGGACTACGGCCCCAATGGCGTCGAACTCAAGGACAATGTTCGTCGCCAGTGGTGGCAGGCGGTCGTTCGCGGACGCGACGACGTCGTCGGTCTGGACTCGTCGGTCATCCTCGCGCCCCAGGTATGGGAGGCCTCCGGACATGTCGGCGCCTTTTCCGACCCGCTCACCGAGTGCAAGAAGTGCCATAAGCGGTGGCGCGCCGATCAGCTGATTGACGCCTATGAGGACAAGCACTCGAAGCCTCCGGCAAATGGACTGGCCGACATTGTGTGCTCGAACTGCGGCACGAAGGGCGACTTCACCGAGCCGCGTGACTTTAACGGCATGCTCCGCACGACCGTTGGCCCCGTTGAGGACGCGGGAGCCGTGCACTACCTCCGCCCCGAGACCGCGCAGGGCATCTTCGTCAACTACCTCAACGTCATGAACTCTGCCCGCAAGAAGCCGCCGTTCGGCATCGGCCAGACCGGCAAGAGCTTTCGCAACGAGATCACCCCGGGCAACTTCATCTTCCGCACCCGTGAGTTCGAGCAGATGGAGA
>JBMOKH010000326.1:0-2537 GCA_049315365.1 Candidatus Nanopelagicales bacterium | reverse complement strand
CAAGTTGAGTGCTCAGCGAACCCTGAAGAACTTCGTCAACGGCCAAAGCGTCGAGGCGGCCGATGGCCGGACGAGCGACCTGGTGAACCCATCGACGGGCGAGGTCTTCGCCTCGGCTCCGGTCTCGGGCGCGGAGGACGTCAACCGCGCGTACGCGGCGGCGGCCGCGGGGTTCGAGACCTGGCGTGAGAGCACGCCGTCCGAGCGGCAGATGGCCATGCTGAAGATCGCCGATGCCCTCGAGGCGCACGGCGAGGAACTCGTCGCCCTCGAGAGCGAGAACACCGGCAAGCCGATCGCGGTCACGATGACCGAGGAACTGCCTCCGATGATCGACCAGATCCGCTTCTTCGCCGGGGCTGCGCGAGTCCTCGAGGGCCGGTCAGCAGGTGAGTACATGAAGGGCTTCACCTCGATCATCCGGCGCGAGCCCGTGGGCGTCATCGGCCAGGTCACGCCATGGAACTACCCGATGATGATGGCTGTCTGGAAGTGGGCTCCGGCGATCGCGGCCGGTAATGCCGTAGTCCTCAAGCCCAGCGACACGACCCCGGTGTCGACCGTCCGCATGGCAGAGATCATCGCCGAGGCCGACGCACTCCCGCCCGGAGTCATGAACGTCATCTGCGGCGACCGCGACACCGGCCGCCTCGTCGTCGAGAACCCGGTGCCCCAAATGGTGTCGATCACCGGGTCGGTCCGCGCCGGCATGCAGGTCGCCGAGTCCGCCGCGCGCGATCTCAAGCGGGTGCACCTCGAGCTGGGCGGTAAGGCCCCCGTCGTCATCTTCGAGGATGCCGACATCGAGGCCGCTGCCGAGTGGCTGGCCGTTGCGGGCTACTTCAATGCCGGCCAGGATTGCACGGCGGCGACCCGCATGCTCGTTGCTCCGCAGATCTACGACGACTTCGTCGCAGCGATCACGGCGCAGGCACGCGCGACCGCGACGACTTTCGAGGGAGGTCCCGGCGGTGACGGGTTCGTTCCCCCCGTGAACAATGCCAACCAAATGGCCCGTGTCCTCGGCTTCATCGAGCGCACGCCGTCGCACGCCGAGGTCGTCGCAGGAGGCAAGCACCAGGGCGGGAGCGGCTTCCACATCGAGCCGACCGTGGTGGCGCACCTGCGCCAGGACGACGAGATGATCCAGAACGAGATCTTCGGTCCGGTCGTCACGATCCAGAAGTTCTCAGACGAGGCCGAGGCCCTGCGCTGGGCGAACGGCGTGCCCTACGGCCTAGCATCGTCGGTCTGGACGAAGGACTTCGGCCGCGCGATGCGCATGGCGAAGGGCCTGGACTTCGGAGCGGTGTGGATCAACACGCACATCCCGATCGTGGCCGAGATGCCGCACGGCGGGTTCAAGCACTCGGGCTACGGCAAGGACCTGTCGATGTACGGATTCGAGGACTACACCCGGATCAAGCACGTCATGGCGAGCCTCGACAGCTGATGATCTCGCTCTATGGCGCCGACTGGTGCGGCGATTGCCTGCGATCGAAGCGATTGCTCACGCGGTTGGGTGTCGAATTCGAGTACCTCGAGGTCGACAAGGACGACAGCCTTCGGGATACGGCGGTGGCCATCAACGGTGGCGCTCAGTCGATTCCGGTCATCGTGTTCTCCGACGGCACGCACCTGACCGAGCCATCGGATCCGGCGCTGGTCGCCAAGCTCACATCGCTTGGTCTCGCCGTTGGCTGACCTCTACGGCGCCGATGTCCTCGCCGATGACCCCCGTGGCCGAAAGCGGACGATACCGAAGATGGTCGCCGATCCCGATCTCGTCGTCGAGTGCGCCGCCTCGGGATGGTGCGGAGCGGTCGTCGGTTGGGACAGGGGAGCCACCGGCTGGGCCGTCATCCTCGAGGATCGGCACGGTCGCCGTCGTCCATTCGAACTCGGGCCAGCGGCATTCCTCTTCGAGGGGAAGGCCGTCACCCTTGTTCGCCCGGTCACACCGCCGAGTCGGTCAGGCCCACTGGGAGGCGGTCCGATTCGTACGGCATCTGGGTCGGTTGCGGTTTCGCAGCATCGAGCGCGGGTCGCGCGTGGATCTCGCATCTGGGTCGAGGGCTCGCAGGATGCCGCGCTCATCGAAAAGGTGTGGGGCGACGACCTGCGCATCGAGGGGGTCGTTGTCGAGCATCTCGGCGGTATCGACGATCTCATGGAGCGGGTCCGGGAGTTCGAGCCTGACGGCGACCATCGCGTGGGCGTGCTCGTCGACCACCTCGTGCCCGGCTCGAAGGAGACCCGGATTGCCGATGCGGTGACCGGAGCCTTCGCCCTCGATGTCCTCGTGCTCGGTCATCCCTATGTTGATGTCTGGCAGGCGATTCGGCCGTCAGTGCTCGGCATCGAGGCCTGGCCCGTTATCCCCAAGGGACAGCCGTGGAAAGAGGGGGTCTGCGCGGCGCTGGGATGGAATATCGACACCGGAGCGGCATGGGGTCGAATTCTTGGCCATGTGCGGTCGTACGCCGACCTCGAGCCGGCACTGCTCGGCCGGGTTGAGGAGCTCATCGACTTCGTGA
>JBMOKH010000325.1:0-2540 GCA_049315365.1 Candidatus Nanopelagicales bacterium | reverse complement strand
CCGACTATTGCCATGTTGATGCCGCGTCGATGTTCTTCCTCACGAACCCGGAGCGCTTCGACGTCGTGGTGACCGACAACCTGTTCGGCGACATCCTCACTGACATCGGCGCGGCGATTGGCGGGGGCATCGGCCTGGCAGCGAGCGGCAACATCGACCCGAGCCGCGTGAATCCGAGCATGTTCGAGCCAGTGCATGGCTCGGCGCCCGACATCGCAGGGCAGGGCAAGGCTGACCCGACCGCGACCGTCATGTCGCTCGCGATGCTCCTCGACCACGTCGGCCTCGCAGATGCCTCGGGATGGGTCGAGGCAGCAGTGGCCGCCGATCTGGCAGCCCGGGGCAGTTCGGTGCGGTCGACCAGCGAGATCGGTGATGCGCTCGCTGCGGGCGCTGTCGCGCAAGCAGGTCTAGGCTGATCGCACGGCTTCAGGACTCGCAGGCCAGTCCTCTCCCGTGCACACGTGGTGGACGTCATAGGCACTCCAGGAATTTGTCGATGAGGAGCAGGGCATGAGCGCTACAGCCGAGCATGGCACGGCACTTTGGCCGATCGGGATCACCGAGAACCAGGTGCCGGCCACTGCCGAGCGCCGGGCCGAGATCCTCGCCGACCCGGGGTTCGGGCGGTACTTCACTGACCACATGGTCACGGCGCAGTGGACCGCGGCCGATGGCTGGCAGGACGCCGCCGTGGTGCCATACGGGCCGATCAGTCTGGATCCCGCCACGAGCGTGCTGCATTACGGCCAGGAGATCTTCGAGGGGCTCAAGGCATATCGCCACGCGGATGGGTCCATCAGGACATTCCGGCCGATGCGCAACGCCGCCCGGTTCGCATCCTCGGCTCGTCGCCTTGCGATGGCCGAGTTGCCGGAGGAGTTGTTCCTCGGGTCGATCGAGGCCCTTGTCCGACAGGACGCGGCCTGGGTTTCCGGCGAGGATGAGCGCTCCCTGTACCTGCGCCCGTTTATGATCTCGACCGAGGTGGGCCTAGGGGTGCGGCCCGCCAACGCCTACCAGTACCTCCTCATCGCCTCGCCCGCCGGCGCTTACTTCCCCAACGGGGTTAAGCCAGTCTCGGTGTGGCTGTCGGACGATTACGTTCGGGCAGCGCCCGGAGGCACCGGCGAGGCAAAGTGCGGTGGCAACTACGCGGCGTCACTCGTCGCTCAGGCCGAGGCAGCGCAGCATGGCTGCGATCAGGTCGTCTGGCTCGATGCGGTCGAACGGACCTGGATCGAGGAGATGGGCGGGATGAACCTGTACTTCGTGCTCGGGTCCGGCGACTCCGCGCGCCTGGTCACCCCCAGGCTCACCGGCTCCCTGCTGCCGGGCATCACCCGCGATTCGCTCCTCACCGTCGCGGTCGATCACGGCATCCGTGCCGACGAGGAGCCGATCAGCGTGGGCGACTGGCGCGATGGCTGCGCCAGCGGCGAGATCACCGAGGTGTTCGCCTGCGGGACGGCCGCGGTCATCACGCCGGTCGGCCAGGTGAAGTCCCGGCAGAGCGGCGCCTGGGCGATCTCGGGCGGCCAGACCGGCCCGGTCACCATGCAGCTTCGCCAGGCGCTCCTTGATATCCAGACCGGCGCTGCGCCCGACCACCACAACTGGATGCACACCATCTGCTAGCCCACACCATCTGCTAGGTTCAGGATGTGCTGCACCTCACCTTCATTATTTCGTAGCGCGTCGACCACCGGTCGACGCGCAGCCCTTCGCATCCGCGGGGGGCTTTTTCATTGGCCGGTCGCGCAGCCTGAAGCTCAGGTCGCGTGAGCCGGCAGAGCATCGCAGGAAAGGCACGTCATGAGTCGTCCCGATGGATTCCATGTCTTCGATACGACCCTGCGCGATGGCGCCCAGCGGGAGGGCATCTCGTTCTCGGTCCATGACAAGCTCGCCGTGGCGCGGCTCCTCGACGAATACGGTGTCGGGTTCATCGAGGGCGGCTGGCCCGGTGCCATGCCAAAGGACACGGAGTTCTTCGCAAGGGCACAGTCCGAGCTGAGCCTGCGCCATGCCCAGCTCGTGGCATTCGGAGCGACCCGCAAGGCAGGGATCCGAGTGGAGGATGACCTCCAGGTGCGCGCCCTGCTCGACTCTTTGGCGCCGGTGGTCACGCTGGTGGCGAAGTCCGATGTCAGGCACGTCTTCGAGGCACTCAAGACGACGCTGGACGAGAACGTCGCGATGGTGAGCGACACGGTGCGCTTCATCGTCGGCGAGGGCCGGCGGGTGTTCGTCGACATGGAGCACTTCTTCGACGGCTACAAGCACGATCCGGACTACGGGGTCCGGCTGCTCGTCGCGGCATTCGAGGCGGGGGCGAGCGTCGGTGTCCTGTGCGACACGAACGGCGGCATGCTGCCGAGCGGAATCCTTGCGACCGTAGGCGATGTCCGCGAGCGCTCGGGTGTCCGGATCGGGATCCACTGCCAGAACGACACCGGCTGCGCCGTTGCCAACACGATCTCGGCAGTGGAGGCCGGTGCCAGTCATGTTCAGTGCACCGCGAATGGATACGGAGAGCG
>JBMOKH010000057.1:0-11388 GCA_049315365.1 Candidatus Nanopelagicales bacterium | reverse complement strand
GAGCGGGCCGGCGCCGCGGTCGCCGAGATTGCCGGCCGCAACTTGAAGAAGTGCGTCCTCGAGCTCGGCGGCTCGGACCCGTTCATCGTGCTGAGCTCGGATGACCTCGACGCCACGGTTGACGCGGCGATCACGGGACGAACGGACAACACGGGCCAGGCGTGCAATGCAGCAAAGCGGATGGTCGTCATCGACGGGCTCTATGACGCGTTCGTCGAACGATTCGAGGCACGGATGCTTGCGCTCGACCTCGGCACTCCGCTCAGCTCGGAGCGCGCGGCGGAGAATCTCGCGGACCAGGTCTCGCGTGCAGTGGCCGGCGGCGCCACGTTGGCGACCTCGGGTGAGCGCAACGGGGCCTTCTTCCCGCCGGCCGTGCTCAGCGATGTCGCTCCTGACAATCCGGTGTACTACGAGGAGCTGTTCGGCCCCGTTGCCCAGGTGTATCGCGCCAAGGACGAAGCCGATGCGATCCGTATCGCCAATGACACCCCTTACGGCCTCGGTTCATATGTGTTCACCACCGATGGGGAGCAGGCGCTTCGGGTCGCGAATGCGCTCGACACGGGCATGGTCTTCATCAACGGGGTTGGCCTGGACGCGCCAGAACTGCCGTTCGGCGGGACCAAGCGATCCGGCTTCGGTCGCGAGCTCGGCACCCTGGGCATCGAGGAGTTCCTCAACCGGAAGCTCATCCGCATCAACGGGTGAGCCTATGAATGCGCGTCCGCGGCGAAGAGCGGGCGGAGCCGGGGCAGGAGGAGGACGAACACCAGCCCGAGGAGCATCGCGAAGAGGCCCGAGGCGAGGAAGTACCAGCCCGTGCCGAGGGGTTCCTCTAGGCGCGCCGCCTGCCCGCCCACCGCGCCGCCAACCGCGGCGGCGAGGTACCACAGGCCGAGGAGTTGGGCGGCGAGGCCGGGGGGCGCGAGTTTCGTCGTGGTTGACAGGGCGATCGGCACGATGAGGAGCTCGGCCCAGGTGAGGACGAGGAATGTCGCGAGCACCCACATGAGTGCTGATGACTGGCCTTGGTCCGCCGAGAACCCCGGCACGGCAATGATGAGGAACGAGAGCCCGACCCCGATGAGCGACAGGGCCAGCTTGAGCGGGGTCGATGGAGCACGCTGCGCGAGCTTGGTCCACATCAGGGCGAACAGGGGAGCGAACGCGACGACAAGCACGGGGTTGAGGCTGAGCAGCCAGCTTGACGGCATCTCGAAGGATCCGACGGTCCGCCTGATCCACTGCTGGGTGAACTCGTTGATGGTCGAGCCGGCCTGGGAGGACAGCACGAAATAGATGGCGCTCGTGATGAACAGAACGAGGAATCCCCGCAGGTTGGCCTTTTCGAGGGGAGTGAAACCGGGCCGGGTGAGAAGCCGGCTGAAGGCGAGGATCGACACGACGATGACGAGGAAGGTGACGAGGGCCGTCACGACCGAAGCGGAGAACCCAAGTGTCGAGGTGACGGCCCAGAACAGGAGAGCGATTCCTGCGACGGAGGCGCCTGCTAGGGCGAGGATCCGCTGGAGTTGGCCTACGTCAGCGGGCTTCGGCACCGCCACGCCGGCGGAGCCCAGACGTCGGCGTCCCCACGCGTACTGAATCAAGCCGAGCACCATGCCGAAACCTGCGACGGAGAAGGCCAGTCGCCACGAGACCTGCATCGCGATGTAGCCGCAGATGAGTGGAGCGAAGAAGGCTCCGATGTTGATCCCCATGTAGAAGAAGGAGAAGCCACCGTCGCGGCGCGGGTCGCCATCGGTGTAGAGGTCGGCGAGAACTGCGGAGATATTCGGCTTGAGCAGGCCCGTGCCCATGGCGACGAGCAGGAGCCCGGTCCAGAACCATCCGGCACCTGGGATGAGCAGGACGAAATGGCCGGTTGCGATGACCACGGCTCCGATGACCAGGGTGCGACGCGGGCCAAGGAGGCGGTCGCCAATCCAGCCGCCCATCAGGGGGGTCGCGAAGATCAGTGCTGAGTAGCAACCAAAGAGAGCAGCGGCATCAGCATTCGAGAAACCAAACCCCGACCCCGGTGGGCTGCCACCGTCTGGTGGGGCGATGAAGAACAGGACGAGGATCGAGACCATGCCGTAGAACGAGAATCGCTCCCACATCTCCATCATGGCCAGGGTCGTGAGCCCGGCGGGCTGTCGCAGTCGAGCCCGGGTGTCGGTCAAGATGGGTACTCCCATGGTTGATCACCATAGTGGCTCTCGATGCAACCACGAGGAACTCAATGGCCCGGGAGGGTCTTGTGAATGACCGGTTGGAGGTCATTCCGCCATCGACGGCGACATCCATCCGAACACGGCGTCACAGCGAGTGCAGTCACGTCCGGGTTGGGGGCGAGCACGCAGGAGCGTCACGACATTGCGCACGACGAGCGGAAACCGGCGAATGAGCCAGGAGAGACCAGATGTTGCCATCCAATATGCCCTGCGGCGTGGGGCGGGGCCTGCCGCTATCGGGGTGAGGACCACGCCGAGGCCGAGTGACGCGAGGGTGCGGTGAGCAAGGTATTGAAAACCCGCCGACGAGGGATGCGTCCGATCCATGTGCAGGTGCGTGGGGAGGTAGGTGTGAGGGTCATGCCACCGGTCCACGATGATCGTTGAGGTGCTCTCAGCGGCAAACACCAGCGCGGCGTTGACTGCGTGGGTGCGGGCGTGCAACGCGCGTCCCATGAACCCGGGCAACCGAACCATGCGCGATAGATCCGGCACGGTGAGGAGGACGACCTCTGCGCCAGCCGATCGAAAGGAGGCCAGGCAGGCGGCTAGGCGATTACCGAACTCCACCCGG
Organism: Candidatus Nanopelagicales bacterium; assembly: GCA_049315365.1. GTDB lineage: Bacteria > Actinomycetota > Actinomycetes > S36-B12 > S36-B12 > WLND01. Next base: position 8,574 of record JBMOKH010000057.1, on the reverse strand, counting down.
TCGAAGGGACCACGAACGATGTCGTTCCCGCCGATGCTCACGAGGACGATGTCGGGACCCTGTGCGAGTACCTCGGGGACCCGTGACTCAACGTCACGAAGAACGGCCCCCGTCATGCCGAGGTTGACGTTCACGGCGCTGATGAGCAGACTCACGCGCCCGGACCATGCGTGCTGGCCGTACGGCGCGACAGCATCGCCGACACCGTAGGCGATGCTGTCGCCGACCGCTACGACAACGGTCACCCGACCTCCATGGCCTCAACGACAAACTGCGGGTCCGAGGGCGCGGCCTTGGAAATCCCGGAGACCTGGAGCAGCGAGGTCGCCGTGCGGCTCCAGGGAAACTCCTCGGCTCGTCGACGGGCGAGCGCGCGGACGTTGACCGCATCGTTGATCGAGGCTTCGATGCAGTCGGCCCAAAGCTCGGGATCCAACGGGCGTGCGAACCCTGCATTCGGGCCGAGGACCTCGGGGATCGCGGATGCCTCATTGCAGAGCACGGGGGTGCCGCAGGCGAGCGACTCGAGTGCTGCGAGACCGAAGGTCTCGATCGGTCCCGGTGCGAGGACGGCATCCGCGCTGGCGAGGAGTCGGGCCATCTCGATTCGTGACGCGACGTGACCCAGAACGGTCATCGGACGATCCTTGGACAGTGCCACCATGCGCTCAGTCAGCGGTCCCTTGCCCAACACGAGGAGCCGGCAGTCCATGCCGCGACGAAGGCAGGCGTCGAGGACGTCGACGGCGAACGCTGGGCGCTTTTCTCGTGATAGCCGACTGGCGAGGACCAACAGCACCTGCTCCGTGTACCTTCCGCGTTCATCCGCGGAGCGCTGCGCCGGATTGAACGTGTGGAGGTCGACGCCCAGCGGCACCTGCGTGGTTGGTAGGCCGATTCGATCGAACTCCTCGGCTGCGAACTGCGTGGTGCAGACGATCGTGTCGACTCGCCCGAATGCGGATGCATTCATCCGATCGGCGACGCGCCTTCGAGGCAGGAATGGCATGAATGCCTGCAGCACGCCGTCGATACGCTCATGAGCGATAAGCGACGAGGGGACTCCGGCTGAGCGAGCCCAGTCGGCCGCGCCGAGCAGGGTGAGTCGATCAGACAGCTCGACGCAGTCGGGCTGAATCTCGCGAAGGATGCCGCGCACTCGAGCGGTCGAAGTGATGATCCGATAACCGCCGGAGCCGGGAAGTTGCCGACTTGGCAGGTGGTGGATCGTCGTGGATCCGCAGGTCCGCGATGCAGCGCCGGTGCCTGGAACGATCGTGTGCACCTCGTGACCAGCCTGCGCATACTCGAGCATGAGCGCATCCATCGCCGTGCGAAGGCCACCGCTTGTCGGTGTGTAGAAGTTCGCTAGGTGGGCGATGACGGCCACGTCAGGCAGCCGGGATGAGGGCTTGTCCGGTGACGTCGGAGTAGTGTCCGAGCAACTCCTGGGTGATGGCCAGCCACGACTTCGAGCAAACCTGGGCTAAGCCGTTTCGTCGCAGGCGGGCGGTAAGGACCTCGTCCGTAACGACCCGGCGGACGAGTTCCTCAAGCGCTTGCCGATCGCCCGGTGGGTACAAGAGCCCGGTCTCGCCGTGCTCCACGAGATCAAGTGGTCCGCCCGCGGCTGGTGCGATGACCGGAACCCCGGATGCCATTCCCTCCTGCACGACCTGACAAAACGTTTCCAGTTCACCCGGTGCCACGATCACATCCATGCTCGCCACGGCCGTGACGAGGGCGTCGCCGAGGAGGCGATCCATGAACAGGGCCTGCGGCATCAGCCGGCCGAGCTCGCTTCGCATGGGCCCGTCGCCCACGATCACGACCTGAACATCGCTCGAGGCTGCAAGGCCGGCAAGCATGTGCACGCTCTTCTCCGGCGCCAGCCTGCCGACGAAGCCCACCACTGGGCGTCCGTCCGGACTCCAGCGATCCCGGAGCACGTGCGAGCGGCGTGCGGGGGAGAAGCGAGCGAGGTCAACGCCGCGGCCCCAGAGGCGAATGCGGGGTACGCCGAGCCCGGTCAGGTAATCGACGCATTGCCGGGACGGAGCCAGCGTGAGATCGGCTGAGCTATGAACCGCGCGCACGATGGAGTCGGCCAGGAACGAGACACCCGCTAGTCCGTAGTGGTGTGCGAAGCCCGCGACATGGGTTTGGTATATCGCGACGGCGGGTATCCGGCTCGCCCGAGCGGCGGCGAGGACCTGTCGGCCCAGGACGAAAGGCGAGGCCAGATGCACGACATCGGGGTTGAACGCCTCAAGTTCGGCAGTCATCTTGGCCGTGCTTGTCACCGCGATGTCGACATCGTGAACGCCGGGGATCTGCACGGATCGGACACGGTGAACCGGCGTGCCCTCGAAGTCGCTGTGTCGGAAGGTGTCCGGCGCGATGATGAGGCAGTCGTGGCCTAGGAGGCGCAGCGATCGCGCCACATGGGCGACAGAGTTTGCCACGCCATTCGTCCGAGGTAGGAACGATTCCGCTGAGATCGCAATCCGCACGGTTGTAGTGCAACGCATCTGCGTGAGCAGTCAGCGGTATCAACGTGACGTGTAAGGGAAGGGTGGAAGAACGGGCGGGTACATGGCAACTGCGCCATGACGAATGGGGAGGGCGCAGGGCCCTCCCCATTCGAGTCGAACATGGTGCGACTAGTTGGCAAGTAGGGCGTCGATGTCGACGTCCGGCGGGAGGAGGACGGCATCGATACCGTGAATGACACCGTTGGATGCGACGACGTCGGCGGCGATGACCTTCGACCCATTGACCGTGACGAACTCACCGGTCTTGAGAGTCACGTTCTGGCCCTCTGCGGTGGGAACGTCACCATCGACGATGTCCGCGGCGAGGACATTGCCCTCAATGAGGTGGTAGGCAAGGATCTTGATGAGCAGTTCCTGGTTCTCCGGCAGGAGGAGTGCGTCGAGCACGCCTGCGGGAAGGGCTGCGAAGGCCTCGTCGGTCGGTGCGAACACCGTGACTGGTCCCTCACCCTTGAAACCCTCGGCGAGACCGGCAGCGGTAAGGGCTGCGGTGAGCGTGGCGAAGCCTTCGGTCGACGATGCCACGTCAATGAGGGTGCCGCCGGTCATGGCCTCCTGTGATGGGGTGACCGTCTCGACTGGAGCAGGTGCCGAGGCGGGTGCCGATGCGGATGCGGCCGGCGTCGCTGCCGTTTCGTTGGATGAACTGCTGCATGCGCCGAGGCTGAGCGCGGCGGCCAACGCGACCACTGCGATTGAAACTGTCTTCACGCGTGAACTCCTTGTGTATTGGGTGGGAAATGCATGCCACGATAACCCGGTTGTGGGGGTACCGCCGCGCCCGCGGAACCGGTAACGGGCGGGACCGGCCTGATTCCCCCACTGCCTGGTCGATGTGGCCTGCGAACCCTTACGAGGAATTCATGAGGCGTCAAGACTGAGTTCGTGTGGGAAGCCGCGCAACACCCACATGAAGGATGCACCGGCCCTGCTCCAGCCGGATGTCAGCAAGGGCGATCGCGCAGCCGATGGCATCGGCGGTGTGGCCGGCCCGATCGAGGCCCTCCACGCAGTCGGTCCATGCCCGGTGCGAGCCCTCGAGGTCCCCGACCGTCCAGGCCGACAGCGCAAGGAATCCGGCATCCGCTGCACGGCCGAGGTGGTCGCTTCCGGGCGCAAGCTCGAGCGCCCGCCGGGCGTGCACCACGGCTCCGGTCAAGTCGCCTCGCGACTGCGCCATCGCCGAGCGGTACACCTCGATCAGCCCGGGGAGGCGTCGAAACACGTCGTCGTCCTCCACGACCATCTCGGCCGATTCGGCCTGCGGCTGCAGCCAGTACTCGGCTTGGCCGAGCCGGCGTTCAACGCCGTCCTGCTCGCCGCCTGCGAGCATGACCCCGGCAAACCCGACGCAGAGTACGGGCCTGCGCGCGAAGACGTCGTCGGGGAGGGCAGCGAGCCAACGACGGAGCGTCGCCTCCTGCCTGATCTGGCTCATGGGGGGAATCGCGAGCTCGATCAGGCTCGCCGCCCGGTCGAAGTCGTCGGCAGCGAGCGAATGCCGGATCGCCTCCGAAGGGTCGTTGTGCTGCTCGTGCCATGTCCAGAGTCCGCGAAGAGCTGGTGGTACCGATAGGCGTGGCGTCGGTCATCAAGGGGGACGAGGAAGAGATTGCCTCGATCGAGCACGGCCAGTTGGGCCTTACCCTGCTCCCGACCAGTGACCGCGTCGCACAGCGGCCCGCTCAGCGTCGTCAGGATGGAGGTTTGCAGCAGGAACTGCCGAACGTGCTCGGGCTGGCGGCGCAGGACCTCGTCGACCAGGTAGTCGATGATGTAGCGATCGTCTCCGGCGAACCCGGCGATGAACGTGGCCGTGTCATCCCGCCCCTGGATCGAGAGCGCCGCCATCTGCAGCGCGGCAATCCAGCCTTCCGTCCGCGTTTCGAGGGCGGAGACGTCCGCTGGCTTCAGGGCGAGTCCCATCACGCCGTTCAGGTAGGCCGCGGCTTCATCCGGCGTGAATCGCAGGTCGGTGGCCCGGATCTCGACGAGCTCGCCGTGCGATCGCAGGCGGGAAAGCGGAAACTCCGGGTCGGCTCGGGTGGCCACAACCAGGTGCACCTGGCTGGGTAGGTGCTCGAGCAGGAAGGCCATGCCTGCGTGCACTTCTCGGGAGTCGATGACGTGGTAGTCATCAAGAACAAGCACGACGTTGCCATGTAGGCACTGAGATTGTTCAGGATCGTGGCGAGCACGTTGTCGACGGATTCCTGGGGTGACGACAGCAGGCCGAGCGCGAGTGCTCCGGCCTCCGGCGCCACCGTTCGCAAGGCAGCGACCAGGTATGGCCAGAACACGGCGGGATCGTTGTCACGTTCGTCGAGGGTGAGCCACGCCGCCGGCGTTCCAGACTCGGTGGTGGCCACGAGCCACTGCGTCAGCAGGGTTGTCTTGCCGAATCCTGCCGGCGCCGAGACGAGCGTCAATGCCGAATCAAACCCGCGGCTCAGGTGCTCGGTCAGTCGGGGACGTGCCACGGTGATGCCGGGACGTCGCCGTGGAATCTGGAACTTGCTTTCGAGCAGTGGGCCAGTGATGACGGCGTTCCCTCCTGAGCCAGTGGTTCGCTCGAGACCGCGCGGTCAGAAGGTGTCCTCACGGTACGCGGAGTGCGGCTGCACTGCCAGTGCCCTCGAGGGCGGGCGAGCGTCGCGTGCCCTGGTGATGCAGCGGTCGTCGTCGATCCCCGCCCCTCGTGATCAGGGAGTTTTCGTCGGCAGATAGCCGTCGGAGGCTCCGGACGTGGCCGACTTCACCATCCTCTTCGGCCTGAAGGTGCGCCGGACTGCCGGCCGGCCGAACAGGAACCACACGGCGGTGGATGCCACGGCGATGGGCAGGGCAACGCCCAGCAGCCAGAACGACATGGGGCTTGTCATCCCGGTGATCTCGGCCTGGAAGTTCTGGCCGAAGTAGCCGGTCAGGAACGAGATCGGGAGGAAGACCATGGAGACGATCGTGAGCTGATTGATGCGGGCGGACTGCTGCCCGCTGATCCCCGTCTGATAGTCGACGACGGAGTCGCGGACCCGGCCGTCAAGCGCATCGACCATCCGCAGCGTGTCGTTCACGTGGCGGGAGTACAGCACCAGGTGGGCGGCCCCGGCCGCGTCCATCCCGGGCAGCCCCGTGGAGTCGATGGCGATCTCGGACGTCGCCCCGTAGTACCCCACCAGTCGCGTGAGCAGTTCGCCGACCTCGGATCGCAGGACTCGAATCTGACGGAGGAGCGCAGGTGTCTGCTGCTCGAGCAGGGCATCCTCGAGGCTGGCGACTCGGTGGCCGAGTGCAATGACGCGGGTGTCGAGTCCGGCGTTCATGAATTGCAGGATGACGCCGAGTGCCGAGGCTGGGTGGGCGAACAGGTTCGTGGGGCGCTCGGCGACCCGTCGCCGGACCTCCTTGATCGCGGTATCGCCGCCCCAGCGCACGGTGATGAAACAGGACGGTGTCCAGGAGAAGTGCACCTCCTCCAGCCCGGATGCACCATCGGCCACCACCCACGTGACGCCGGTCATCCCATTGCCATTCGGCGTGATCTGGCCAGCGCGATCGGGCTTCAACGCCTCGTCGACAAGTTCGGCGGGCACGCCGAGGTGCGTGAGTGCGGTGCGGGCCTCATCGTTGCCCGTCGCGCGGTCGACGTCGATATCGATCCAGGTGAATGGCGACCCCCTGGTCACCGGGTTCAACGCGTCGAGCGACGTCGACCTCGAGGTCGCGCCGTCGAACGTGGTGATCCCCATGGATGCATTCTTGCGAGTGAGAAATGCGGGTTGCCTGCTGGCAGGTCCCCTCATTTCCGGCGCGCCTCCATGCCACGCCAGCGAGTATCCTCGAATTGCGGCTTCACGGTGTTGCACCGGCGAGCCGAAGGAGGCTGGCTCATGCGAAATCAAATGCTGCTGTTGATCTCGATAGGCCTCATCGGTTCGGGGGTGGTCGCAGGCCCGGTCCAGGCGGAGGACGCCCCCAGCGGCCGGTTCGCGCAGACGATTTCGATGCCTCAGATCCCCGACACGACGGTGGATCGGCCTGTTGGCATTGACGCGTCGGCCTCGTCGCTCCTGCCGGTTCAGGTCTCGGTTGCGGGCTCGTGCGCCCTTCAGGATCTCCTCGGGGGCCAGCAGATCCTGGCGACCGGCGCGGGGACCTGCGTCGTCGCGGCGAGTCAGCCGGGCGACGACCGGTGGCTGCCAGCCCCGACTGTCTCGCAGGAGTTTCAGTTCATCGGCGGCGAGGCTGGCAGCAAGGTCAGCAACGCCGGCCCGGACACGTACCTAGCTGCGCAGGGACTCCCGCTGACCGTCTCGGTCACCGTGTCGTCCGATCATCCGAACGGACGTTCCCCGACCGGCACCGTGATCGGTCAACTCCGCAGCATCATCGGGGGTCCGGCATGCACCGGGTGCGGGCCCGTCTCCGTGGATCTCGGAGCGAACGGCCAGGCCGTGCTCGTGGTCCCCGGGTCGTTCACGGCGACCTTGGCGGCCGGCGGCTATTCGATGGTGGTCGACTACTCGGGGGATGCCTTCTTCGACGGGGGACGACTCTTCCTGTCCGACATCCGCATCGTGCCGCCGGGCGACACCTACGCCGGGTCGGAGCCGATGGTGGTATCGATGGGCGACTCGTACATCTCGGGCGAGGGGGGCCGGTGGGCAGGGAACGCCTTCGCCCTCGACGAGGCGTGGCGCACCGACACGAACCCGAACACGTATAACGACCAGGGGGGATACGCGGAGTCGATCGCCGGCTGCCATCGGTCGTCCAGCGCCGAGATCCACATCGAGCAGGCGGGGGCCGAGGTCCTGAGCGTCAATCTCGCGTGCTCCGGGGCCCAGACGGTGACCTTTGACTCCGGGACCGACTTCAAGCCGGGGCTTGACTTCTATCAGAGCGAGAGCGCTGGTCGGCGCGGCCAAGCCCTTGAGCTCTACCGGCTCGCGTCCGCGAACCCGGGTCGCATCAAGATGGTCGTGCTCTCGATCGGCGGCAATGACTTCCACTTCGGCGGAATCGTTCAAGCCTGCGTTCAGAACTTCCTGACATGGCAGGAGAAGTGCTCAAAGCTGCCGGAGGTGCGCAGGCTGTTCGACACTCCGAACGTCGAACTGCAGCTCGCGAAGATGGTTGGGGCCCTGGACAACATCAACGAGGCGATGACCGAGGCCGGGTACACGCCGGACGAGTGGACGCTCGTCCAGCAGGACTACCCGTCACCGGTGCCCGGAGCGGCGAGCCGGATCCGGTATCCCGAGACGATCTCTCGGGTCACGGCGGGCGGCTGCGGGATGTATAACGCAGATCTGGCCTATGCCAACGACACGATGCTCGCGACGATCAACGCGACGGTCAAGCGCGCCGGGGCCGCGTCCAAGATGCCGAATGTCCGGTTCCTCGACCTCACCGACGCCTATGTCGGGAATCGCCTGTGCGAGAAGGGGGTCGATCTGGTGAGTGCCCTGAACGACGTCGAGCGATGGACAGACGACAACGCCGTGCTCGGGTCCGAGTGGATCGCGGCGATTCGGCTGCTCTCCTTGGCGCACGACGGACATCCGTACTGGACGCAGGAGTCGCTGCACCCCAACTACTGGGGCCAGCTCGCCAATCAGGTCTGCGTGAAACTCGCCTGGAATGACGGTGACGTTCTCGGCGGCACGTGCGTCCGCGGTGATGGCGCGTACGACCCGGCTTCAGGGACGAGTCGCTCCTATCCGGTCATGGTGCTGATCCCGGACTGACGAGAACTTGCCCGTACGCCATCAGCGGCAGCTCGGTTCTAGGCGATGCCCTGGCATGTGTCTCGTTTTGCCACGTTGAAGAACATGGAAGAGGTCGTGACGATCACGGATCGAAACCTCCCCGCGGCTGAAGCGGGTGGGAGCCTGTCGGCGGAATTGGCCCTGATGAGGGATGCCGAGCGCTACCGACCGTGGTCCACTGACTCTCGAGCACTCATGCTTGCCAGATCCGCAGGTGCGGTCTAAATTGAGTGATTATGGCGAATCTG
>JBMOKH010000324.1:0-2553 GCA_049315365.1 Candidatus Nanopelagicales bacterium | reverse complement strand
GCCTCGAAGTAGGCGGTGATGCCATACGAGGGGGCCTTGTCGAGCGCAAGCGCCTGGGCCTCGCGGAAGACCTCCAGGGTGAACGTGCCCAGCGCCGAGGTGATCGGAATGATCGAGGCGCCCTCCACTGCGTGACCCGATGGGGTTCCGTCGGCGTCGCGCACGTAGTACTGGTTCGCCTCGGGATCCGGTGTCTCGGCACTGATGCCGGCCGCCTTCATCGCGGCGGTGTTGAACCACAGGTCATGGATATCCGCGGAGTTCACGATCATCGGCACGTCGCCCGTGATCTCATCGAGCCACTCGCGGCGCGGGGACTCGCCATGGAAGGACCCCGGGTACCAGCCGAATCCGCGATAGACCGACTGCCCCGGATGCTCCTTCACATACGCGCGGACCGCATCGAGGATCGCGTCCTTGCCGACGATTCCGCTGAGGTCGACACCCAGCTTGCCGATCGCCATGGTCGCCAGGTGGTCATGCGCGTCGATGAATCCGGGCAACAGCATGCCGCCAGCCAAGTCGATGATCCGCGCATCCTGCGGGGCGCGTGCGCGGCCCTCCGCCTCACTGCCGACGAAGACGATGCGATCGGACTGCACAAGCACGCACTGAGCCCACGGCTGGTGGGCGTTCATCGTGTAGACGGCGCCGCCGACGAAGAGCGTGGAACTCACGGGATCCCCCTGATGCGCGCACGGAGTGTCGAGCACCCATGCTAGAAGGCGAGGATGCTGAGCTCGCGCATCCACTTGCCACGGAACGCAACGAGGCGGGGGTTGGCCCCCTGAAGGGGGGCCAAGGCCTCTCGGCCAGCCCAGCAGAACCGGAGCAGCGCTGCCAGTGCCCTAATCGGGTTCATCCCTTTGCGCGTCGGGCCCCGGAGGGCGGCCTTGCCGTGGCGAAGCCCTCTCCGACGCAAGGGATGGAGCATGACGACACGCCGCTCGGGGCCTGTCCGTGGCCGTGAGAACATCCCCCGCTGGTGGCCAGGTCCTATCGAGGTGCCGTGGAGATCTGCGGCACGACGCATGAGACCGTGAGGAGGGTCGTGATCGAGGTAGGAGATCTGGGCCTCGTGGTAGCGCTTATGCGGGATCGACAGCACCCGGGCGATCTGGGCGGCGTGGGCCGGCTCGTTCATGGCGGCTTGGCGAAAGAACGACCTGATCGCGGCGAGGCGATAGTTCCGGTTGCCGGAGCGGCTGAGTCGGTGCCTCGCTCGTTTCCCGGACCAGACAGGCAAGGGCGCTGTGCCGCCCGGCCGGGCGTAGGCGTCCTTGGACATGCAGGGGTCCTGGTGACATGGACGTGACCACTCGGTCGAGATCCTCGTCGACGAACCCGACCGGGAAATTCTCCGACCGAAAGACGGCGTACGCCACCGTCAGGCTCACGACCTGGACCGGGGTCGTCGCAAGACCGGCGGCGAGCTGGACCAACTTGTCACGTCGCCTTGAATACGGGCTCGAACCTTCGACCCAGGAGTGGACTGGATCAACGGAACTCCGGTAAGCCGGGACGGGCGAGCCTGCGGCGGATGCAGTCAGCGCGAGAGCCGACGATGAAGTCACCGTGTTTTCACGGTGGTACGGCCACCCGAACGGCACTACGCTCCACAGGTTCGCACGTCCGTTGAACGAGGTCGCAGTGAGGAATGGTCGTTTCCATGGGTGCACAATCGAGTCGCTTCACCGGCCTCGTGTCAGGTTCAGGTAGGGCCACCGCGGCAGGCGCTGCCGTCGTATGCGCGATGGTGGTCCTCGCCGGATGCGGTGGTTCTGCAGGGAGTGCCACCAGTGCCAGCGTGCCCGTCCTGCGTGGTGACGCGACGGCGACCAAATCCGCCACACCGACGGCGACGGCGACGGCGACACCGACAGCCAGCGAGACCGCGTCGGTGCCGCTCGCCAAGCCCGGGGTCCCGGCCGCGCCGACGGTGGTCGCGGGCAACGAGAAGGTCACGGTGACCGTGGCCCCCTGGGCATCGGGCGGCACCCCGGAGTCGTACACGGTCAGGGCGCTCCTCAGTGGGTTCGGTTCGGTCGGGAAGGCAGGCACGTGCACGGTGACGGGCGCGCGCGGGTCGTGTGAGGTGACCGGACTGACCAACGGCGTCGCCTACATCGCCTATGCAACTGCCACGAACTCGGCTGGCACCTCGGCCTCGTCAAAGGCATCGGAGCGGTTCACCCCGGCTGCCGGCCCCGGCGGCCCGGCCACCCCCGTCTTGTCGGCCGTGGTCGCCGGCGCCGGCAAGGTCAGCGTCTCCGTGGTTCCCGGCACAGGGGGTGGCACCCCGACCTCTCACAGGGTTGAGGCGTACACGGTGGATGGCCGTGTCGCCGGAACATGCACGGTCACCGGTGCATCAGGCAGCTGCGACGTCACCGGGCTTGCCAACGGCACCAGGTACCAGGTCAGGGCCACCGCGGTGAACGAGGTCGGCAGCTCGGGGATATCCGGCCCCTCGAGCCCCGTCACGCCCGTAGCCGCCTAAGTCGCAGGCGACGCGAACACCGAAAGCGGCACGACGAGCAGCCAGGTTGCATC
>JBMOKH010000056.1:0-11462 GCA_049315365.1 Candidatus Nanopelagicales bacterium | reverse complement strand
CCTCTGGGAGGCCTTGTTCAAACTGTGCGTGAGCACGTTTCGTTGGTAGCGGGGACAGGATTTGAACCTGTGACCTCTGGGTTATGAGCCCAGCGAGCTACCGAGCTGCTCCACCCCGCGTTGCCTTCTTGCATTGCACACAATACGTGGCCCGCGGCCAATGACCAAATCGAGGGGAGTCAATGCGTCGGGCTCACTTGCCGAGCGTCACACGCGGGTCGCGACGACCCAGGTGAACGGCTGCTCCCCGCCCCCAGGCGTGTGGTGCAGTTCGTCCTCGGACCCTACGACACGGAATCCCTCCCCCATCACGGCGGCCAAGTCCTCCACGCTGTAGCGCTGGACGGGCAGTCCCGAGCAGCTCTCCGGCCCATCCGGGGCGAAGGTCGCCACGATGAGGTGCCCGCCGCGGTGCAGGTGGTCGCGCACCGTCTGCCAGTAGCGCTGCTGATCGACCTGCTCAGTGAGGAAGTGGTAGGCGGCACGGTCGTGCCAGACGTCGTAGACCCGTGTTGGGACCCATGAGCGGATGTCGCCCTGGATCCATTCGACCGGGCTGTTCGGGATTCGCTCCCGCGCCTCGTCCAGCGCCGCCTGACTCAGGTCGACCACTGTCACGTCGACGAACCCCTCATCGACGAGGCAGTCGACAAGCGCCGATGCACCGCCGCCCACATCGACGATCGCGGCGTCCTCGGTGACGTCCAGCTCCTCGATGAGCCGCAGGCTCAGCAGCGGACGGTGCTGGAACCAACTCGCATTCGCGTGACCGACCGTGCGGTAGCGATCATCCCAGTAGACGGCGTCGCCGGGCATGGCTACGCCGCCGCACCGCTTTCGGCAGCCCCCGCGTCCGTGGGCTCCGGAATGGCAGTCCCGGACAGGGCCGCCTCGGCAGCCGCCGCACGCTCCAGTGCCGCGGCGAGCTGCTTTTGGGCGACGTCGTAGGCGGTGAAGTCACCCGTCGTGAGTGCGAGCCGTCCGGCCTCGTAGGCCGCCTGGGCCTGCGCGATCGCGATGGCGAGGTCTGTCGCGGGGTCACCCGAAGACTCGGGAACCTCCGGAGTCGGCGTCGGTACCGGGGTGACGCCCTCATTGGCTTCATCGGGAATGGGCTCAGGCGTGGCGATTGGCGACGAGCCGAGCACCTTGGCCAGTGCGACCGTCAGGGTGTCCTCAAGCGCGACATTCGACCCGTAGCCGACAAGCACCTTGCGCAGCAGCGGGTACCCATCGGTCGTCGCGCGCAGGAACACCGGCTCGACGTACAGCAACCCGCCATTGAATGGCAATGACAGCAGGTTGCCCAGATCGACCTCTGACCCACCGCGGCGAAGCAGGCTCAACTGCGAACTCACGAGCGGATCGGATTCGAAGTTGTTCTGAACCTGCTGCGGCCCCGGGATCGTCGTATTGCTCGGGAGTTGCAGCACGCGGATCTTCCCGTAGTCCGCTCCCGGCGCCGAGTCGACCGCCATGAACGCGGCAAGGGTCTGCCGGCGCTGGGGGGCGAACGTCGTCGTCAGCGAGAACGCCGGCTCCACCTGGCCCGGCATCTGGAGGGTCAGGTAGTAGGGCGGCTGGAAGACCTGCGCCGGCGACACTGTCGGATCGAAGGGGACGATCCACACGTCGGTGCCGTTGTAGAAGGTCGCCGGATCAGTAACGTGGTAGCGGCTCAGGATGACTCGCTGGACCTTGAACACGTCCTGCGGGTAGCGCACGTGCGCCATCAGGTCATCGGACATCTCGCTCGTCGGCACGACGACTCCGGGGAAGGCCTTCATCCACGTCTGGAGCACCGGGTCCGCCGAGTCCCATGCGTAGAGGGTGACGGTCCCGTCGTAGGCGTCGACAACTGCCTTGACCGAGTTTCGGATGTAGTTGAGCTGATCCTGCGGCAGTAATCCGCCGGGCAGGGTTCGGGTGGTCGTGGCATCGCTCGTGGCATCGGACAACGACACTCTGCTCGAGTAGGGGTAGTCGTTGGACGTCGTATACGCGTCGACGATCCACTTGATGCGGCCGTCGACCACGACGGGATACGGATCCTGGTCGAGCGTGAGCCACGGAGCGACCTTCTCGACGCGCGTGAGCGGATCGCGGTCCCACAGGATGCGCGACTCCGGATTCACGAGATCGGAGAGGAGGATGTTCGTGTCCTGGAACTTGGTGGCGAACAGCAGCCGGTTCAACGCTGAGCCAATGCTCACGCCTCCCGTGCCCTGGTAGGTGTTCGTCTTCTGCCCGGTCGGGCTTGCATCGTCCGGGTAGTCGAGTTCGACAGGAGTCGAGCCCTTGGGAGCTCCGACGATGCTGTAGATCGGCGAGAGCTCCCCAAAGTAGACGCGGGGCTCAACAACGTCTAGCGCCCCGGTCGGCGGGATGTCGCTCTCGAAGAAGTCAGGCTGCCCGTTTGTCAGCGCGGTGTTGTCGTAGGCCGAGACGAAGCCGTAGCCATGGGTGAAGACCGCGCGGTCATTCGTCCAGTTGCGCTGCCCCTCCGAGATGCCCGCGAGGTTGATCTCACGCACGGCGACGACGGCGCCGCGCTGCTCGCCATTGACCTGATAGCGATCGACATCGAGCTTGTTGTTGAACGAGTAGTAGCCACGGATTTGCTGCAGCTGGTTGTAGGTGGGCGAAACGACGGCAGGGTCGAGCAGCCGGATGTTCGACAGCGTGCCCTGACTCGCGTCGAGCACCTCTTTCGTCGGCGGGTCGACCGTTCCCGGGTAGTCGGTGATTTCGGCATCAACGATGGCATAGGCATCTCGGGTCGCGTCGATATTGCGCTGGATGTAGGGGGTCTCCTTGACGAGCTCGCTTGGCCTCACCTGGAACTGCTGCACGATGATCGGGTAGATCGTGCCTACGACGACGCTCGTGAGGATCATCAGGCCGAGGCCGATGATGGGGATTGCCCAGGACTGGCGGAAGATGTTCGCGATGAACAGCGCTGCCACGATGAGCGCGACGAACGTGAGGATATTCAGCGACGGCAGCACCGCGTTCACGTCGGTGTACTTCAGGCCGGTGAAGCCGGTGACGAGGTTCTCGCTCTTGATCGCGAGGCCGAATCTGTCAAACCAGTAGGAGACGGCCTTGACCACCAAGAGCAGGGCGATGAGGGCCGAGAGCTGGATCTGCGCCGCCTTCGAGGCGCGGTCACCCTTCGGCTGCAGCCTTAGGCCACCGTAGAGGTACTGGATGACGACAGTCGCGATGATCGCGATGAACAGCAGGGCAAACCCGAATCCGAGGAGGAACCGGATAAACGGCAGGGTGAACGTGTAGAAGGACAGGTCGAGCCCGAACTGCGGATCATTGATCCCGAACGGCGTGGCATTGCGCCACAGTAGGTAGGAACCCCATTCCGCCGACGCCGTGAGGCCCGCGAGGAGCCCGAGGATGAGCGAGACGACGATCATGAGCCGGACCCGGTAGGGCTCGATGGACGCGCGATAGCGCTCAAGGCTCGCCTGCTCGGGTGTCATGCCCCGGAAGGAGGGCCGCGTTCGCCAGGCCCACCACATGATCAGGACGATTCCACCGAACATCAGTGCGCCGAATCCGACGAACATGATGGCTCTCGTCGCCAGCTGGGTGGTGAACACCTCGGTCTTGTCCACGGACTCGAACCAGAGCAGGTCGGTGTAGTAGCCGGTGAAGATCACGAAGGTGATGACGATCACCCCGAGAATGATGAGCGTGGGCAGGAGCACCCCACCGCGCCTCTGGGGCACGGCTTGCTGGTCGGTTGACTCTGGCATCTCAAACGTCACATTACGAACCTACGGCACCGGCGCATTCTTCGCATCACCCGCCATGCCAAGCGTGCGCAATCCGAGAGGCTGCGATCAGCCTTCGCCGGCGGGGCAGCCGACAGGCGCGCCGCCGCTGGTCCATGTCTCGACAGCCGTCATGGCCTCCGAAACGGTGCTCACGGCGGCCACCGTGAGGCCATCGGGCACATGGCCGCTCGCCTCCTTGCAGTGCACGGCAGGCATCAAGAACAGCTCCGCGCCCTCATTACGAGCGCCTGCGAGCTTTTGGCGAATGCCTCCGATGGCACCCACCTCGCCCTCCGGCGTGATCGTTCCGGTGCCGGCGATCGTCCGGCCCTTCGCGAGGTCCTCGGGGCTCAGCTTGTCGATGAGGCCGAGGGTGAACATCAGTCCGGCGCTCGGGCCGCCCACGTCCTTGAGGGTGAAGTCGATCGAGAAGTCCGGGGCGTAGTAGATCCCAACGCCAATCCCGATATAGGGAAGGGCCTCATCATCGGGGTTGGCTTCGGAGGTCACGGTTACCCGCTTCGTTTCGTCCTTGCCGTCGAGCCGCCGGACTACTTCGAACTCAAAGCTCGTCCCGATCGGCTTCGCTCGGATCGCCTCGACGACCTGCTGCGCCTGGTCGACCTTCTTCCCGTCAATGGACAGGATGTGGTCCGTCGGCTCCAGGAGTCCGTCGGACGGGGATTCGCCGTACACCGTGGTGACGACGAGTTCCTTGTTCACCGGCATCTTCAGGTAGTTGAGCGCTGCGCCGACGGCATCGGACTCCGAGGTACTGAACATCGCGGCCTGACGCCGCTTGACCTCCTCGCCGGTCACCTCATCGGGATAGATGAGCTCCCGCGGCAGCACGGCGTCGGCCGAATCGAACCACGAGGCCATCGCGTCGATGAAGGTCAGTCCGCCGCGCGGCCCGCCCGACTCCATGACGGTGGTCATCTCCAAGCTGCCGGTTGTCGGGTAGGTCGTGGTGCCCTCGATCGAGATGACGGGCTTGTCGTCAACGGTGCCGATGACGTTGAAGGTCGGGCCAGGTGCCATCTTCACGAAGGGAACCGGCAGGAGGAAGGCGATGCCCAGAAGGACCACCAGGCTCGAGGCGCTGACGACGAGTACGCGGGCCCGAGACGACATGCCCCAGCCCCCGGAAGGTCTGATCACTCGTTGCCCTTGTCGGCGTCGCGGCTGTCGACATTTCGGCGCCGAGGCTGGCCCGGCTCCTGCGGCATCGGCCGCTCCATCGCATCCGCGAGGCGGCGCAGGTTTGCCATTCCCTTGTTCGCCTCGGTGGGCTTCTCCGGCCGCGACCTGAAGGTCGCCCAGAGCACCGCGATGACGGTCGCGGAGATGGGGAACAACCACCAGATGAGTGCGGACACCTGCCTAGGGTAACCCCGGCGTCGGCTCGCAGGCTCCGCCCCGCCGATTACCGGCACTGCTTGGTGCCGCCGGCCTCGCCCGCCAGCCTCGTCCGCCGGTGTCGTCCGCAGGTGTCGTTGAACGAACCGGGAAAGCCGAGGCCCCCGGGTCTCTGAGCTTCCGTTCGCCTTCCCCAAGCGAACGCGAGCCTGTTATCCCGGGGGCTTCGCCAAGGTGGAACTTACGGTCCTCCCCTGCCTGCGTCAACGCATGGCGTCCTGTTGGCCAATGCCCCTGTTGACGACCGTGGGGACAGGCTGGGGATGACGTGAATCCTGCTGTGGACGGGCGGTGCACGACCCTGTGGATGCTGCTGAGGAAAACCGCATCGGCAGCCCCTCTGAGCAGGGAGAACTCGTGAAATTCCTTGTGGAAAAAAGAAATCTCCGGGTGGCAGCCGTCGTCCACCTCCAGTTCACCCAACCGGGATCCGGCTCCACGGCTCACGCGGGGTGATCGCTGCATCGATAAGTGCCCGCACGCTGTCATCAAGATCCGCCGGCAGCCCAGACACGGGAAACCACCGCAGGTCATCGGACTCATCGCTCATGACCTCACGGGCGCCCGCTCCAACGGTCGCGAGGTACTGGACGTCGAGGTGCTCGCTCATCGAGCCCGCGCACGGCACCGGGTGGCGGTCCAGCCGGATCGGGGCCGCACTGATAAGCACGCGGGCTATCCCGCTCTCCTCGATCGCCTCGCGGCGTGCTGCCTCGCGTAGCGATGCGTCGTCCGGCTCGCAGTGGCCACCGAGCTGCAGCCATCGGCCCACCTTCGGGTGGAGCGTGAGCAGGACCCGCTCCCGGTGCTCGTCCATGACGAGCGCGCTCGCGGTCAGGTGACCGACCCGGCACTCGCGCCACATCGCATCGTCGTGCTCGGCGAGGAAGTCGAGGTATTGCTGACGCAGCCGGGCCTGGCCCTCGTCGGGAGGCAGCCATGCTTCGAGCGTGGCGGTCGCGTCAGCCCTCATCGGGTGACCCGAGGTCAAGTGGCCCACTCGACCTCTCGATGAAGCCGAGGGGATCGGCGAGGTCATCTGCCGCCGGCAGCATGTCAGGATGCGCCCACAGGGCGTCACGGGCCTGGGTGCCCCCCGATGCACGCACGGCTGCGAACAGGGTCGCCGCCTCTCGGAGGGCGCGCGGACGCAGATCCATCCCGACGAGCGAGCTGAAGGTGCGTTCAGCCGGGCCTCCGGCCGCACGCCTGCGACGCATGGTCTCCTGTAGCGCCTGGGCGGTCGGCAGCCGGGCGCCCGCCGCGACCGAGACGACATCATCGACCCAGCCCTCAACGAGCGCGAGGAGGGTCTCGAGCCTGGCGATGGCCGCCCGCTGCTCATCGGTGTCCTGTGGCTGGAGCAGTCCCGATGACATGAGCTCCGAGAGCGCCTGCGGATTGGAAAGGTCGACGTCCCCCATCACTTCCTGAAGGCGATCAGGGTCGACCCGGATGCCGCGCGCGTACTCCTCGATCGCGCCGATCATGCGTGCCCGCAGCCACGGCACGTGTGCGAACAGCCGCTGGTGCGCCGATTCGCGCAGCGCCAGGTACAGCCGGACGTCATTCGCGTCGACGCCGATGCCTTCGCCGAGCTCCTCGACGTTGCGGGGCAGGAGCGCGCAGGTCGCGGAGGGCAGCAGTGGGATGCCGATGTCGCCGGCGCCGACCACCTCCTTGGCCAGCGCGGCGAGGGCCTGGCCGAGCTGCATGCTGAATGCCGCCGCACCGAGCTGCTGGGCCATCCCGAGCATCGGCTGGAGCATCGACATCATTTCGGCAGGAACCCCGCCTGGGAACATCGCGCGGAACTGCTCAGGCAGTGCCGCGTTCAGCGCCTCGGAATCCAGGCCCCCCAGCTCGGCGGCGTTCGGCATTGCTCCGCCCACCACCTGCTGCATGTGGACGGCGATGGGCTCGACGTAGCGCTGCCACATCGGCAGGGTTTGCTCAAGCCACTCCGATCGGCTCCAGGCGAGCGGGGCACCCGATGTTGCCGGAAGGACGGTGGCCTCGTCGAGCCACAGGTCGGCCAAGTGCACCGCCTCCGACACAGCGCGGGACTGGGCATCGGCGACGACGGGATCCCCGCCACCATCAGGACTGGCGAGCTGCTGGCGGGCGATATCGCGCACCATCTGCCAGTTGACCGGGCCAGTCTCGCCGGACGTGCCCGCGCTCTGCAGGAAGGCACCGAGCTGCTGGAGCGCGGCGCCGATGGAATTCATGTCGAACGGGTTCTGTCCTGCACCACCGGGGCTGTTGCCTCCCGGGCCGTTTCCTCCCGGGCCATCATCTCCCGAACCGGAGTTGCCCGAGCCGAAACCGAATCCAAAGGGGAGATCGCTCATGCCCCAACGGTAGCCCGACAAACGCAGGCGGGGCACCCGTGAGGGTGCCCCGCCTGTTCGCTGTCAGCGTGGCAGGTTCTGCCAGCGCTAATGCAGTGCGCTTCGCGCGTTGTTACGCCTTGCCCAGAATTCGGGTGACCTTGGTTCCGCATGTCGGGCAGATGCCCTTGGCGAAACGGCGACCATTCGTCTCCTCGACGTGGCCGGTGAACTCGCGCTTGGCCTTGCACTTCACGCAGTATGCCTCGCCGGTGTAGCTTTCCTCGGCCATGGGGCCCTCCTGAGTTGCTGGGTCGCGCCGCGGAGACCGCGGCCGGTGGCTGATACCACCTCGCCCGCCGAAACGGGTCACCCTCACGATAAGGCACGGCAGGGGCTCGATACCCAATGCGAGGGCGTGGCGCGACGGATATCGCGTCAATAATTTGGACATTTAGGACATTTCAACCATGGTGCGTCCGTGGATTCCGGGTGCGCGAGAATCAGCCATCATGACGAACCCCGCGATCAACCTCGATGCCGACCGACTGCTCGCCGACCTCGACACCCTCCTGGCCATGCCGTCGCTCGGCGGAACGGCAGCAGAGGTCGACATCCAGCGCCACCTCGCGCGGCAGTGGCGGTCAGAGGGACTTCTCGTCGACGAATGGGACATCGACCTCGAGCAGATCACGGCGGACCCCGAGTTCCCCGGCATGGAGGTCGCCCGCTCACAGGCAGTCGGCGTCACCGCAACCCTCGCAGGCTCGGGCGGCGGCCGGACGCTCCTCATCAACGGCCATACCGACGTCGTGCCCCCCGGCGATCTCGGATCATGGTCCGCTGACCCCTTCGTCCCGCGCCTCGAGCAACGCGGCGGCATCGACGTCATCGTCGGCCGCGGCGCCTGCGATATGAAGGCCGGCCTCGTCGCCGGCTGGGCAGCGGTTCGCGCCATCGCGGCCAGCGGCATCCGTCTTCGGGGCGACGTCATCATCGCTCCCGTCGTCGGCGAGGAGGACGGCGGACTCGGCACCTTCGCCCTGCTGCGGCACGGCGTCAGCGCCGACATGTGCATCGTCCCGGAACCCACGAGCCTGGACCTCATTCCCGCCAATGGCGGAGCGCTCACCTTCCGGCTCGTCGTCAGGGGCGCGGCGACCCACGCATCCCGCCGCACCGAGGGTGTGAGCGCGATCGAGAAGTTCATCCCGGTCATGCAGGCCATCACCGCCTACGAGGCGGAGCGTAACGCCGATGTCGACCCACTGATGGCGCGCTGGCCACTCGCGTACCCCATCTCGATCGGCACGATCCACGCCGGCGACTGGGCCTCAACTGTTCCCGACCTGCTCACGGCTGAGGGCCGCCTCGGCGTCGCCCTCGACGAGAGCGTCGACGATGCCCGATCTCGACTCGAGGCGGCCGTCGCCGCAGCATGCTCCCTCGATCCGTGGCTGCGTGACCACCCGGTCGAGGTCCAGTGGTGGGGCGGGCAGTTCGCCTCCGGCCGCACCGACCTCGACCACCCGGTCATCACTGAACTCGGCGCCGTCCACCGCGAACTGACCGGCACTGACCCGCTCATCTACGGGGGACCCTACGGTTCGGACCTTCGCCTCCTGAGCGGCCTCGGCGGGATTCCCACGGTTCAGTACGGGCCGGGCGACGCCGCCCGCGCTCACGCCCCCGACGAGTACGTGCCCGTCGACGAGGTCATCACGTGCGCACGGGCGCTCATTCAGATGATCCTGCGCACCTGCGCCTGACAGCCGGTCACGCCCCGGCTCGGGCCGCTGCACGTCGTACTACCCCAAATGCCCTGTGCATTGCCACCTGATATCCACAGGCCCGGTGCGCCACCATCGACCATGACCTCCACGTCCAGTCCCGTCGAGTCGCAGCCCGCTGAACCGGGCCCCCTCCCGGCCCTGCTCACTGCCCCGCCATCGCTAGCCGAGCCGCGATCGCTCGCCGAGCACGCCCCGGGAATCGAGCGGCCCGAGCTGCGCCGCGACTGCCCCCTCATCTGGCGCGGCAACGACCGAATTCAGTTCGGCGCGGACGACGATGCCCCCATCCTCGACCGCATGACCCCGGGCCTGGCCCGCTGGCTCATCAGGCTCGATGGGCTGCGAACGTGGGATCAGATCGACGCTGGGTTCTCCCCGGCACCGTCGAGCGCGCGACAGGGCCAGGCCGAGCCCGTCTCCTACGAGGATGCGCGGCGCGCCCTGCGAGCCGCCACCCGCGCCGGCGCCCTCGCCGACGCGGCCGCAATGCCCAACCACTGGCGCTGGCTGGGCCTCGACGATCGCGAGCAGGCGCGGGCAGACCTCGCCGCGGCAGCCCTGACCCTCCGCGACTCCCTTCAGGCCAATGAGCTCATCGAACGCCGCAACGCCCTCCTCGTGAGCGTCATGGGAACCGGGTTCCTCGCCCGCGAGCTCGCCTCGGCCCTCGCCCTGGGCGGGGTCAGCCTCGTTCCCCACGACGCCCCCTCGATCGACATTCGCGTGCTCGCCGACAGCGCCCATCCCAGGGTCGTCGAAGAGGTCGACACCCCCGCCCACGAGGGGCCACACCTAGCTGCCGGCCTCTTCGGGAGCACCGGGATCGTCGGGCCGCTCGTCGTCCCCGGAGTGACCGGCTGCCTGCGCTGCAGCCACCTCCATGCCGCTGATGCGGACCCGCACTGGCCCGCCGTCTCACTGCAGATCTCCAGCGCCGTCAGGCAGCTGCCCGTCCAGCCCCGCGACCGGCTCCTCACCCGGCTCGTCGCCGCTCAGTCGGCCCTCCTCATCCGGCAGTGGGCCGATGACCCCACCGACCTTGATCGCTGGGCCGACCTCGCCGTAGAGATCAGGCTCCCCGCCGGAGAGCAGCGCAGGGTCCCGCGGCCACCGCATCCGCTCTGCGGGTGCCGCTGGCCGGACGCAGGTCGTGCGGCTTCATGACAAACACGGAACAATGAAGTGGTGGTCGACCTCCCTCGCAATGCGCTCACTCGCGGCGTCAAGATGGCTGCGCTGCCCGTTTCCTACGCCGGCCGGACCGCCCTCGGGTTCGGCAAGCGAGTCGGCGGCAAGTCCGCAGAGGCCGTCACCGCTGAACTCCAGCAGCGCACGGCCGAGCAGATGTTCAAGGTCCTCGGCGAGCTCAAGGGCGGCGCCATGAAGGTCGGCCAGGCCCTCAGTGTCTTCGAGGCAGCCCTTCCCGAGGAGTTCGCAGCGCCCTACCGCGCCACCCTCACCCGACTGCAGGACGCCGCCCCGCCACTGGCCGCCTCCAGCATCCACAAGATCCTCGCTGAAGAACTCGGCGAGGACTGGCGGTCGCGGTTCGCGGAATTCGACGACGTGCCTGCGGCCGCTGCCTCCATCGGCCAGGTCCACAAGGCAACCTGGCACGACGGTCGAGTGGTTGCCGTCAAGGTCCAGTACCCGGGCGCCGACAAGGCCCTCATGGCCGACCTCAATCAACTCGCCCGCATGGGCAAGATGTTCGCCGCCTGGATTCCCGGCATCGAGATCAAGCCCCTCATCGACGAGCTGCGCGACCGCGTCGCCGAGGAACTCGACTACCTTCGCGAATCGCACAACCAGCGGACCTACGCAGCCGCATTCGAGGGCGATCCCGACTTCCTCATCCCCCACGTCCTCGCCGCATCACCGCACGTCATCATCACCGAGTGGGTCGACGGCACTCCCCTGTCGGCAATCATCGCCGCAGGCACCCAGGAGCAGCGTGATCTCGCCGGAACCCTCCTGGAGCGGTTCCTCCTGTGCGGTCCGGGTCGAGCCGGGCTCCTGCACGCCGACCCGCACCCAGGGAACTTCCGCATGACCCCGGACGGACGCCTGTGCGTGCTCGACTTCGGAGCGGTCGCGCACCTGCCGGACGGCCTCCCCCTCGC
>JBMOKH010000055.1:0-11501 GCA_049315365.1 Candidatus Nanopelagicales bacterium | reverse complement strand
TCCTCCTCACGAGGGCCGACATGCTCGGCGAGCCGATATCCCTGGAGGCGAGGCTCGTCGCCGATCGGTCGCTCACGTTCATCCTCGATGCGCAGAGCCCCGAGGGCCTCTTCGTCAACCGCCGTGCGGTCGACGGAAGCTGGTACGGAACCCCCGCGGCCGAGGATCACTGGGGCCGGGCGCTCTGGTCGCTCGGCGACGTGGCCGGCTCAGCGAGCATGCGGCGTGATGAGGCGCTCGAGGCCTTCGAGCGCGGGGCGGTGCATCGTCCGTCCTTCCTGAGATCAATGGTGTTCGCCGGGCTCGGTGCCGCATCGGTCGTGGGCGTGCTCCCTGGAAATGACGCGGGGGTGGACCTGCTGCGCGCAGCAGCGTCCCGGGTGCCGAAGGCGACCTCGATCGGCTGGCCGTGGCCGGAACCGCGACTGACATACGCGAATGCCGCGATCCCCGAGCTCCTCATCCGTGCCGGAAACCTGCTCGGGGAGCCGTCAATGCTCAAGCGGGGCCTGGACCTGCTCGAGTGGCTGATGGAGGTCGAGATGATCGGGGGCCACCTGTCGATGACGCCGGTCGGCGGATGGGGACCAGGGGACCTCCGCCCCGGATTCGACCAGCAGCCCATCGAGGTGACCGCGCTCGTCGATGCCTGCGTCGCAGCCCACGCCGCGACAGGCGACGTCTCGTGGCTTACCGGAGTCGAGCGGGGTGTCGCGTGGTTCGACGGCGACAACGATGCGGGGATACCGATGGGCAACCCGTACACGGGCGGCGGGCACGACGGCCTCCACCTGCACGGCCGCAATGAGAATCAAGGGGCAGAGTCGACGCTCGCCTACCTCATGGTCGTTCAGACCGCGACGCACCTGATCAAGTCGGGGTACCCCGGCCAGGGGGTCCTGTGACGCTCGTCCATCGCACCGAGGTCAACCTCGTTGCGAGCGCTGACCGGGTGATGTGCCGCATCTTCATCCCGGGCGACGAACTGCACCTGCCGGGCGTTTCGCGCGCCGAGAGCGTGCTCGAGCGGATCGGCTGGCTGACCGACGAGCAGGTCGAGGAGTCGCTTGCGCGCACGATAGACCGGTTCGAGGGACGGCATCGTCACCTGCAGCGGGAGTTCGACATGCATTTCGAGGCAGTGTCGCACCTCATCCCGGACGTGAGTGCCGTGTCGGCGTCACGGCGGTCGCTCATCGGCGCCTACTTCACCCAGGAGTATGCCTTCGAGTCGACCGCCTATTTCAATCCCTCGATGGTCGCCCACCCCGACCAGTCGGGAGTGCCGAAGGGGAACCTTCGCTTCGTCATGAGCGTCCGCGCGGTGGGGGAGGGCCACATCTCGAGCATCGTCTTTCGGACGGGACTCATCGGACCCCTCGGTGAGATCGAGATGGACCCGGTGTCGAGGTACGCGACCACCCGCGCCCACCGCTACACGGCGCTCACGAGCCGGCTGGTCCGCCGTGCTGCCGTCGAGCGAGGCTTGGACTCCTCCGAGCTGCAGTCGGTCCTCGGAACCCTGCCGGAGACCTTCACGCCGGAGGAGCTGGAAGTGAGCATGGAACTCCTGCAGGTGGCGCGCAGCGGCACCACCCCGATCGCGAACGTCGTGAACGAGCTGCGGGACCTCGCGAAGAGCACCTACGAGGTCGACTTCGACGAGTCGACCGAGCTGAGCGAGCGGGTCATGTGGCCAACCGTCAGCAATGAGCGACACGGGATGGAGGACGCGCGGTGGGTGCAGTTCACCGAACCCGATGGCAGGGTCAACTACCGCGCGACCTACGGCGGGTACGACGGGGTCGACGTGGTGATCCGGGGACTCGAGACATCCGATTTCCGGCGCTTCTCATCGATGCAGCTCACCGGTCGCGCGGTCGCCAACAAGGGCCTCGCCCTCTTCCCGAGGCAGGTGAACGGCCGGTACGCAGCGGTGTCCCGCTGGGACCGCGAGTCGAACTCGATCGCCTACTCGGGCGACGGCTACCACTGGGACGAGGGACAGACCTTCCAGTTCGCATCCCAGCCCTGGGAGGTCGTGCACCTGGGCAACTGCGGATCCCCCATCGAGACGTCCGCCGGCTGGATCGTGCTCACGCACGGCGTCGGCCCGATGCGGGAGTACTTCATCGGTGCCGTGCTCCTCGACCTCGAGGACCCGACGAGGATGATTGCGGCCCTTCCTCACCCGCTGCTCTCGGCCAATGAGAAGGAGCGCAACGGCTACGTCCCGAACGTGGTGTACTCGTGCGGCTCGCTCAAGCACGAGGGCGTCCTCGTCATTCCCTATGGCATCGCCGATGGCATGACGGGCATCGCGACCGTGGAGGTCGACGAGCTCCTCGCCGAGCTCCTGAAGTTCAGGCGGCGCCGGTCGGGCGATTCCAGGGGTGCTGGCGATCGTTCCTCCGATGCCCGAGGGGAGATGAAGGCGGCGGCATTGTGATCGCCGACGAGATCTGCGAGTTTCGGGGGGACCCGCAGATCTGACCGGGGCACCTGCCGATCAGGGACAGCACGACGTGTGCGAGGGTCAGCGCACTCGACGCCCTGGAGGAACCCTTGATCGGCCTTGGCACCATCATCAACGTCGCGGCCATTCTCGTCGGCGCCTCGCTCGGCGTGCTCCTCGGCCATCGCATGCCGGAGCGCACCCGCGTCACCGTGACTGATGCGCTCGGGCTCGTGACCTTGGTGATCGGGGCCCTCAACATCTTTGCGCTGACCGACATCGACTTCACTGACGCCGTCGGAGACGCGGCCCCCCTGCTCATCGTCCTGGGAGCACTCCTCATCGGGGGAGTCACCGGTTCACTCCTGCGGATCGAGGAGCGGCTGGAAATCGGCGGCCGGTTCATTCAGCGGAAGTTCTCGCGGTCCGGCACGGGCGAGTCGAAGTCTCGCTTCGTCGAGGGCTTCGTCGACACCTCGCTCATCTTCTGCATCGGGCCGTTGGCGGTGCTCGGGTCGCTGAGTGACGGCCTGGGCCAGGGCATCGAGCAGCTGGCCCTGAAATCCACCCTCGACGGCTTCGCGTCGCTGGCGTTCGCGGCATCCCTGGGATGGGGGGTGGCCGCGGCGGCGATCTCCGTCGGGATAGTGCAGGGCCTGCTCACCGTGCTCGCGGCCCTCGTCGGTCCCTTCCTGTCGGCGGCCCTCATCGCATCGATCACGGCCACGGGCGGGGTCATGCTCCTCGGCGTGGGCCTGCGAATTCTCAACATCCGGCAGGTGCCCGTCGGTGACATGCTCCCGGCGCTCATCGTCGCCCCGCTTCTTACGCTCGCGGTGGCGTCCTTCACGTAGGAGCCGGGTGCGTCAGGTCGAGATGTCTCGACGGTTGAAGGCGACGACGGACGCCGCGAGGACGACTGCGGAAGTCCCTGCAAGCCAGCCGATATTCGACAGGGCCAGGCCGTTGACGAGGGGGTCGTTGCCGAGCGCCCACTGGAATGGATTCACCGGAGTGATGGCATCGAAGGTGTCGACGAGCGGGGCAAGGGAGTAGAAGACGAAGGCGGCGAGACCGAGGGCGATCCCCGCGCCCGTCGCGATCCCGGGCCGACCGACGAGCGCACCGAACAAGAACCCCAGCGATGCGTAGAGCATCCCGAGCAGGGCGCACGAGAATGATGCGGCGAACAGGTTCGCGGCCGCGACATCAATATCGACGAGTCGCGTGCCGATGATGAGCGTGATGGTGAGCGCGAGGCACAGGCCGAGGAGCACGAGGGCGGTGGCGATCATCTTCGTCACGATGATTGACGACCGCGACACCGGCAGGGCGAGGAGGATGTCGGCGGTGCCGCGGTGCTCCTCATCGGCCGTTGCAGCCGCACCCCAGCTCACCCCGACCGCGATGAGGATGAGCGGGACCATGAAACTGAAGAGCTCGACGTTGAGGAATCCGGATCCAGAGGTGTAGTCGGTCATCCGGAACATCTCCTTGAAGACCTCCGGATAGCCCTCGATCATCTGGCTGATTCCCTCCGACGACTGCCGGATGCTCGGATAGACCCACAGTTGGATCGCCGCGATCGAGATGAGCCCGCCGGCCCACGACGCGAGGCCACGCCAATGATCACGCCACGATTTCGTCAGCAGGGCGGTCAGCATGGCGATCACCCCCTCGGACGAGCGCGAAGAACACCTGGTCCAGGCTCTGCTCGTGCGTTCGAACGCTCAGCACCCCGAGGTCGGCGGCATGCCGGAACAGGTCCGTCTCCGCTCCCGTCACGGTGCACGTCACCTGGCTGCCGCGTGATCGCACTTCGGTCACCCCCGGGAGGCGGGTGAACGCCTCGGCGTCGACCGGCTGCGGGAAGTCCAGGTCGATGGTCCGAAGGGCCCGTCGCTTGAGGGTCGCGATGTCCTCGACGACGAGGAGGTGACCTGCATCGACGATGGCCACTCGGCCGGCGAGGTGATCGACCTCGCTCAGGACGTGTGACGACAGGAGGATCGCCGCCCCCTGCTGCCGTGCCTCGTCGATGAGGACCTCGAACTCACGCTGGACGATGGGGTCGAGCCCGGCGGTGGGCTCATCGAGGATGAGGACCTCGGGAGAGTGCATGAATGCCTGCACGACGCCGATCTTCTGCTGGTTGCCCTTCGAAAGGTCATGGATATGCCGGGTGAGATCGAGGTTGAGCCGCTCGCTCAACTCTGCGATCCGGCGCTCCATCCTCCGGCCGCGCATCCGGGCGAGGAATCTCAGGTACTCGGCGCCGGTGAGATTGCCGTAGAGCGCGAGTGCGCCGGGGAGGTAGCCGATTCGATGCCGCAGGCTCGCGGGGGCGCTGGCGACTTCGGTGCCGAGGATGGCCGCGGACCCGCGGGTGATGCGTAGCAGCCCGACAAGCATGCGCAGGGCTGTTGTCTTTCCTGCGCCGTTCGGGCCGAGGAATCCGAACACCTCCCCGGGCATCACCTCGAAGGTGAGGTCCTCGATGCCGAGGTCGCGGCCGTAGTACTTCGTGAGCCCCTGCAGGGAAATGGACGGCGGGTCGCCCGAAGGCGCATTCACCTTACGCGCAGCCTCAGCGTCATGTACCGCTGGGAAAGCATCCATCAGGCGACGGTACGACGATCAGGGCATTGCGCTCGAGGGCCGAACGTCCCGGCCCGGGACCCGTAAGGTCATGCCATGGAACCCCTGCGCATCGGCGTGCTCGGAGCCGCCCGCATCAGCGAATACGCGATCGTCATCCCTGCTGCACTCACCGGCACCCGGCTCGTTGCGGTCGCTGCGCGCGATTCCGCGCGAGCCGGGTCCTTCGCGAGGCAGCACGGCGTCGAGCGGGTTGTCGACTCCTATGAGGCCCTCGTCGAGGATCCGGAGGTGGAGGCGATCTACAACCCGCTCGCCAACGGACTGCACGGGCCGTGGAACCTCCGGGCGATCGCCGCAGGCAAGCACGTCCTCGCCGAGAAGCCGTTCGCGAGCAATCTGACCGAGGCCATTTCAGTGCGGGATGCTGCCGATAAGGCCGGGGTACGGGTTATGGAGGCGTTCCACTACCGCTACCACCCGGTGATGCTTCGGATGATGGAGATCACCTCCGGCGGCGAGCTCGGCGCCATTGTGCGCGTCGAGGCCAACATGGAGATTCCGGCCCCGCCGTTGGAGGACCCGCGCTGGTCGGTCGAGCTCGCCGGCGGTGGCCTCATGGACCTCGGCTGCTACAGCCTGCACGTGAACCGAACCCTCGGCGCCTTCCTCGGCGGGGATCCGGTGCTCGTGGCGGCGAGGGGTCGCGAGCACCCGGGGGCACCGGGGGTCGACGAGTGGATCGAGGCCGACCTCGAGTTCCCCTCGGGTGCGACAGGGGCGGCGAACTGCAACATGGCTGCGGGCGCGGTGCGGTTCAGCCTTCGCGTCATCGGCACTGACGGCGAGGCGAGGGCGCACAACCTGCTGGCCCCGCCCGACGATGACCGGATCACCGTGACGATCGGGGGCGCCGAGCGCGTCGAGCGGCTCGGAACGCGCACCTCCTACACCTACCAGCTCGAGGTCTTCACTCAGTGGATCCGTGAGGGCGGGTCCATCCCCACGGACGCAGATGACGCGGTCGAGAACATGCGCATGATCGATGCCGTCTACGAGATGAGCGGGCTGGGGATTCGTCGGACCTTCGGGGCGCCAGCCTGACGGAACCTGCCGGCTACTCGGCTGACCGCACGTAGCGAAGGTCAGTGATCGCCCGGCCCTGGTCGAGCGCGGTCTGCTCGAATCTCGTGATCGGACGCTCGGCTGGGCGCTTGACCGGCCCGCCCTCCCACATCGGATGCTCGCCGAGCACCTCGATCATCTGGTCCGCGTAGGGGGCCCAGTCGGTGGCGAGATCCCAGGTAGCGTGCGGTGCTGACCGACTACCGATGAGGGTCGCGTGCTCGGTGGTGATGATCCTGCGCTTGTGGTGCCGGGCCTTGGGCCACGGGTCGGGAAAGTAGGTACGGACCCCGGCGAGGGAACGCTCCGGGATCATCACCCGGAGCACCTCGAGGGCATCGGCCTCCATCACGCGGACGTTCGTGAGCCCGGCTGCGCGGATCCGGTGGAGGAGATCGCCGATGCCCGGGGTGTGGACGTCTATGGCCAGGAGGCCGTGATCGGTCTGCTGCCCGGCCATGACCGCCGTGGCCGCGCCCGTGCCGAACCCGATCTCCATGATCACCGGTTGGCCGGCCCACTCCTCCTCGAGGGAGAACCCCGGCCGGTCGAGCTCGATGAGGAGGCCGTCCGGGATGCCGAGGGCCGCTGCCTGACGCGGGGTGACTCGTCCGCGGCGCGGTTTGTAGGTGCGTATCGACATGTCGGCGACGCTAGCCCACGCGCTGATGGCAGGTGCTCAGCAATTGACCTGCAGGCTCATTGCCGAGTTCACCCGGTAGCGGCGGTCGGCCTCGACCCGCCACACCGACTGCCGGCCCCGCGCGCTGAAGGCCCATTCCGGGGCGCTGGACGGCTCGGCGACAAAGGCGGTGTCCTCGTCGATCCCGATGATCTGCGCCACCTCGGTGACGAGGGGCCTCATCGCGAAGTCGGGCATCCACTTGGTGTAGCGGTCGAAGTGGGGCAGGACCCTGATGCCGGGGACGACGCCGAGCCCGTCGACACCCCCGCTGCGGGGGTGACGGAAGTCCGGGACGTAGCCGGCGAGCGCCATTGCGCCGGCGCTGCACCCGGCGAGCGATGCGCCCGCCCGCCACTCGCGCTCGATGGCCGTCCAGACCTTCGTGCCGGCGAGAGTCCTAGCGAGGTAACTGGGATTGCCGCCCGAGAGGTAGATGAGGCCGGCGCCCTTGATCTTCTCGGCCCACGATGGGTCATCGGCATCGGCTCGCATCCGGACATCGATCACCACCTGCTCGGCGCCCAGCCGTGCGGCCGAGGCCGCGCCCAGATCGTGCCAGCGTTTGAGCGATGACGCGCCCTCCGGGGCTGCAGCCGTCGCGAGCTGCACGAAGCGCTGCGGCCGGCCCTCGAGCAGCCAGGCCTCGACCTCGCCCATGACAGGGAGGTACTCGCCGCTTCCGACAAGGGCGATGCGTCCGGCTGTCATGGGCCCAGCGTACGAGGAGCGTCGCGGCTCAGGTCTGCCGCGGCCTGCCCACCTGACCGGCGCCAACTGCGCAATCGGTGCAGCCGTATCGGCGGCCCGGCCAGGAGGCCGATGCAAAGCCCGATGACATGCAGGGCGACCCCTGCCCAGAGGACGGCCGTGGTGCCGAGCACGAGCATGCTGCCGAAGACGGCCGATCCGACGGCGAAGGCGCTCATCCGAAGGCTTGACGCGGTCGTGAAGACCTGTCCGCGCACCCGCTCCGGCGACTCCCGGCTGCGGACGAGGAACATGGCGGTCAACTGAGGTGCCTCGGTGAGGCCGATGACGAAGGCGCCGATGAGCACGAGCGGGGGGTTCCGTGCCACCGCGATGACGGCGAGCGCGATTGCGGAGACGAGCGTCGTGACGATGACGGTGGCATCCGGACGGGTCACCGGGAATCGAAGGACGAGCCCGGCGGCGAGAACGCCGCCGGCAGCGAGGCAGGCGAAGATGACCCCGGTGAACTCGAGTGATCCGGTCAGCTGCTGGGCGATGAGGGGCGAGCAGATGAAGACGGCGGCCTGACCTGCGAAGGCAATGGTCGTGATGAGGATCGTGCGGCGCAGGGATAGGCGCCGCACGATGGTCGCCATGCCATGGCGCAGATCGCTCACGAGCGAGTGCTGCTCGCGCCGAGGGCGGGGAGCGAGCGGGACGAACCGCAGCATGACAAGGGCCAGGAGGAGCAGGACCACCGGCAGCCACAGCGGCGCGGTCAGCGCTACCACGAGGAGGGCGGCCGCGGCGGGAGGCCCGATGATCGATGCGACGCTGTAGGTGCCCGCGTCGGCGGAGTAGGCCTTGGGGAGCAGCCGCGGCGTGACGAGGGGCGGCAGCTGCGCCGTCCACGCGCCGGTGAGGGCGGGGTAGGCAAGTCCGGTGACCGCGGCCAGCGCCATGAGCGCTGGCAGGGGAGCGTGCTCGATGAGGAGCGCTATCCCGATGATGCCGATTGACAGCCCGAGCATCGCACCGCCGAACGCTCGGCGAGGGTGCGACGAACGGTCGAGGAGTGCGCCGACCACCGGGCCGCCGATGGCGGCCGCCCCTGTCAGTGATGCAACGAGGTACGAGCCGCTCGCACCGCTGCCGAGAGCGGCGATGGAGACGAGGAGCAGCGCGGGACCGGTGGCCTCTGTGGCGGCCCTTGCGAGGGTGGCGGTCGCGAGGTACGTGAGGAGATTCCTTCGCGACGACATACCCCGAAGGGTATCCGGGTTAACATTGCATCATGGATATCGAGCCTGAGGTCAGCCGCGACATCATCACCCGGCTCAAGCGCGCCCGGGGCCAGATCGACGGGATCATCAACATGATCGAGGACGACCGGCCGTGCGCCGACGTTGTCACCCAACTGGCGGCCGTATCGAAGGCACTCGACCGCGCCGGCTTTAAGGTCGTGGCAACGGGGCTTCGTCAGTGCATCCTCGAGGGCGAGAATGCCCCGATGACCGAAGAGCAGCTCGAGAAGCTGTTCTTGTCACTCGCGTGAGCGAATTCGACGTCGACGCAATAACGCTGGCAGCGCTTCGCCAGCGCACGAGCGCCAAGTGGCGCGTCTACGAGCCCGACGTCATCCCGGCATGGGTGGCCGAAATGGACTTCCCGCTCGCGGAGCCGATCAGCGCTGCGCTGCACGGCGCGATCGACCGCTCCGATGTCGGCTACCGGTGGATCGGCGAGCTGCCCGATTCCCTCGCCGGATTCGCTGGCGCCACGTGGGGATGGGACATCAACCCAGACCACGTCGTCGTGCTCCCGGATGTACTGACCTCGGTCGCCCAGGCCATCTGGGCGCTCACGGCCCCTGGCGAGGGCGTGGTCGTGAACACCCCCGTGTACCCACCGTTCTTCAGCACCGTCCGCGATATCTGCGGCCGCACGCTCGTTGACGTCCCTCTCCTTCAAGATCGGCAGGGCCGATATGAACTCGACCTCGAGGGCCTCGCGGAGGCATTCGCCCGGCCGGATGTCACCGGCTACCTCCTCTGCAGCCCGCACAACCCGACAGGGCTGACCCCCTCCGCAGAGACCCTGACCTCCATTGCCCAGCTGGCGCTTCTCCACGGTGTCGCGGTCATCGCCGATGAGATCCATGCCCCGCTCGCCCACCCGGGCACCGTCCATACGCCGTTCCTCACCGTGTCCTCGGATGACCTCAACGCGGTGTCGCTCATCTCCGCATCGAAGGCCTGGAATATCGCCGGAGCCAAGTGCGCGCAGGTGGTGGCGGGATCGCAGCGGGTGATGGAAATCATGGCCGAACGGGTTCCGCTCGAAGTGACCTATGCGACCGGGCACTTCGGCGTCCTCGCCTCGATCGCCGCGTATCGTGAGGGCGGCCCGTGGCTCGAGAAGGTGCGGGGGCTCATCGCTGCCAATGCACTCGCTGTTCACGAGCACGTGGCCGCTGCGATGCCCGCTGTTCGGTATTTGCCCCCCGCCTCCTCCTACCTTGGCTGGATGGACTTCTCCGACTCCGCGATCATCGGCGATCCGGCGGAGTTCCTCCTCGAGCGGGCGAGGGTGGCGGTGAGCTCAGGGCCTACGTTCGGCGCGGGCGGTGAAGGCTTCGTCCGCCTGAACTTCGGCACGACACCGGCGATCCTCGCCGAGATCCTCGAGCGCATGAGCCGGGCTTTGCCGAACCGAGGAATTGACGCATGATGGCCAGACACCCCGAAGGGATGCTGCGATGAAGATGGAGGCGAGCGTGAGGCTGCGCGCACTGGCAATCGCTGTGATGAGCGGGATCATCCTCCTAGTTCCGCTGAGTGGCATCGCGCTCGCGGACCCGGCGAGTCCTTCCCCGGCGAGCGACCCGGCCGAGTCGAGCATCATCACGATCGGCGACTCGGTCATGCTCGGTGCCCGCTGGGTGCTGGAGAAGGACGGCATCGAGGTTGTCGACGCGGTCAAGAACCGACAGGCGTCCGCGGGGTCCGGCCTGCTGAAGAAGCGCGGCTCAAGCCTGCCGATGAACGTGGTGGTGCACCTCGGCACGAACGGGACATTCACCGCCGACGACTGTCGGGCCATGATCGCCGCGGCCGGGCCCACACGCCGGGTCTTCTTCCTGACGCTCGCAGTACCGCGTCCGTGGGAGGCCAAGAACAACGCGGTCATCCGAAACTGCGTCGCGGCGAACCCGGGCCGGGCCTTCGTCATCGACTGGAATGCGTCGGTTGAGCAGCATCCGAAATGGGTCTATTCAGACGGAACCCACCTGCGTCCCGCGGGCGCCAAGGGCTACTCGAGGATGATCGAACAGGCCGTCGCCGCAGCGCCTTGACGATGTGTCACCGCAGCGCCTCAACGATGTGGCGTGACGAACGACACAGCTTGTCGGTCATTGCGTGCCCAGCCTTGTGCAGTTCGTCACAAGGAAGCGTTTTCACGCCATTTCGTAGTGAATCTCCGCTCGAGGGAGAGCATGCTTGCCTGACGTCGTCGGCCGCGTCCCTTCATCGTCTGGAGTTCCAATGAGCATCCCTGGTCTGGAGAATCCCCCAACCCGCAATAAGCAGTTGCTGGAATGGGTTGACGAGATGGCGGCGCTGGCGAAGCCCGAGCGCGTCGTCTGGTGCGATGGCTCCCAGGATGAATGGGAACGGCTCACCGAGCAGATGGTCGAGGCCGGCACCTTCACCCGGCTCAACCCGAAGATCCGTCCGAACTCCTTCCTCGCGAGGTCGAGCCCGAGCGATGTGGCGCGTGTCGAGGACCGCACCTTCATCTGCTCCCAGAAGGAGGTCGACGCAGGCCCCACGAACAACTGGTCCGAGCCGGCCGCGATGCGCGGCACCCTCAAGGGACTCTTCGACGGCGCGATGCGCGGCCGCACGATGTATGTCGTTCCGTTCTCGATGGGCCCGCTCGGCTCGC
>JBMOKH010000323.1:0-2575 GCA_049315365.1 Candidatus Nanopelagicales bacterium | reverse complement strand
CGGAGCGCGGCTTCGAGGGCGATCACTACGACATCCCCGAGCAGCTCCGCGCGGCGGCGGTCCGGGAGGGAGCGATCGAGGTCAGCTCCCGCACTCTCGTCGAAGCCCTGTATGAAGCCGGCCTCCGTCGACGTCCAAGCAGACGCGGCTAAGGGAGTGGGACAACGAGCAGAATCCACCCCGCCAGCCCTCGCTTTTTCCCCGTTTGTCCCATGAGATGGGACAAACGGGGAAAAAGTCCTTGGTATCGGATGGGATTTTGCTGGTTGCCCCAGGTGGGGTTAGCGGACAGTGAGGGCGGACGCTCCTGCCGGGGCATCAACTGTCACCGTCTGCCCATCGCGGATCTCGCCCGACAGGATTCCCTTCGCGAGCGAGTCACCGACAGCCGTCTGGACGAGCCGCCGCAGCGGCCGTGCGCCGTAGATCGGGTCGAACCCGCGCTCGACGAGCCAGTCGGTCGCCCGATCGGTCACGACGAGCGTGATCCGGCGGTCGGCGAGCCGGCCCTGCAGCTGCTCGAGTTGGATCTTCGCAACCTTTGCGAGCTCGGCCTTGTCGAGCGGCTCGAAGGTCACCATCGCGTCGAGGCGGTTGAGGAACTCCGGCCGGAAGTGCTGCCTGACGACCGCGAGCACCTGCTCCTTGCGCTCCTCGAACGATGTCGTGAGGTCGACGAGGTACTGCGACCCCATGTTCGAGGTGAGGATGAGGATGACGTTCCTGAAGTCGACCGTGCGGCCCTGGCCGTCGGTGAGGCGGCCGTCGTCGAGCACCTGCAGCAGGATGTCGAACACCTCATGGTGCGCCTTCTCGACCTCGTCGAGGAGGATCACCGAGTACGGCCGGCGGCGCACCGCCTCCGTGAGCTGCCCGCCCTCCTCGTAGCCGACATACCCGGGGGGAGCGCCGACGAGCCGGGCCACCGAGTGCTTCTCGGAGTACTCGCTCATGTCGATGCGCACCATGGCCCGCTCGTCGTCGAAGAGGAACTCGGCGAGCGCCTTCGCGAGCTCGGTCTTCCCGACGCCCGTTGGGCCTAGGAACAGGAAGGATCCGGTCGGACGATTCGGATCGGAGATCCCGGCGCGCGCCCGGCGCACGGCATCGCTCACCTCGCGCACGGCCTCGGACTGCCCGACCACCCGGCGCCCGACTTCCTCCTCCATGCGCAGCAGCTTCTGGGTCTCGCCCTCGAGCAGCCGGCCCGCAGGGATGCCCGTCCAGCTCGCCACCACCTGAGCGATGTCGTCGGCCGTGACCTCCTCCTTGACCATCGTGCTCCTGGCATTGGCCTCCGCGGAGACGCGGGCGAGCTCCTCCTCGAAGGTTGGGATCTCGGCGTAGAGGATGCGGGACGCCTGCTCGAAGTCGCCCTCGCGCTGGGCGCGGTCAGCGATGGCACGCAGGTCGTCGATGAGCACCTTGATCTCACCGACCCGGTCGAGCCCGGACTTCTCGGCATCCCATCGTGCCCGCAGGCCCCGGAGTTCCTCGTCCTTGTCGGCGATCTCGGCGCGCAGCTTCTGAAGGCGCTCCTTCGAGGCCTCGTCTGTTTCCTTCGCGACGGCGAGCTCCTCCATCCGGAGGCGGTCCACCTGACGCTGCAGGACGTCGATCTCGACCGGCGAGGAGTCGATCTCCATGCGCAGGCGGCTCGCCGACTCGTCCATGAGGTCGATCGCCTTGTCGGGGAGGAATCGCGCCGTGATGTAGCGGTCCGAGAGGGTTGCCGCAGCCACGAGGGCGGCATCCGAGATCACAACCTTGTGGTGGGCCTCGTACTTCTCCTTGATACCGCGCAGGATCGCGATGGTGTCCTCGACCGAGGGCTGGCTCACGAAGACCTGCTGGAACCGGCGCTCGAGCGCGGCGTCCTTCTCGATGTACTTGCGGTACTCGTCGAGGGTCGTGGCGCCGATCATCCGCAGCTCGCCGCGGGCGAGCATCGGCTTGAGCATGTTGCCGGCATCCATGGCGCCCTCGCCACCGGATCCCGCGCCGACGACCGTGTGGAGCTCATCGATGAACGTGACGATCTGGCCATCGGACTCCTTGATCTCGTCGAGCACGGCCTTCAGCCGCTCCTCGAACTCACCCCGGTACTTGGCGCCAGCAACCATCGCGGCGAGGTCAAGTGAGATGAGGGTCTTGCCCATGAGGCTCGTCGGGACGTCGCCTTCGACGATTCGCCTCGCGAGGCCCTCGACGACAGCGGTCTTGCCGACGCCGGGCTCGCCGATGAGAACCGGGTTGTTCTTCGTACGGCGCGAGAGCACCTGGATGGTGCGGCGCACCTCCTCGTCGCGGCCGATGACCGGATCGATCTTGCCCTCGCGCGCTCGCGCGGTGAGGTCGATGCCGTACTTCTCGAGTGCCTGGAATGTCTGCTCCGGATTCGCGGTGGTCACGCGTGCCGATCCCTTCACCTGCTGGAGTGCTTCGAGGAGCGCCGATGGGGTTGCCCCCTGGCTGGCCAGCCGGTCGCTCACGCCCGGCCCGCCGCTTTGCGCGAGAGCGATGAGGAGGTGCTCCGTGCTCACGTATGCGTCGCCGCGCTCGCGCGCGAGTTCCT
>JBMOKH010000054.1:0-11534 GCA_049315365.1 Candidatus Nanopelagicales bacterium | reverse complement strand
GCATGCCCACATGGTTCGGAGCAAGCTAGTCATTGCCGCAGCGTCAATCTCAGTGCTCGCACTGGGATTGACTGCCTGCGGATCCTCGCCAACCGAGGCGCCAGCCTCGGCCGCTGCGACCACACCCTCAGTGCCTGGCATCCCCGCGAATCTTGTGGGGATGCAGGTCGAGGGGGTTGAGGTTGAGGCGTGGCCTTCAGCACCCTTTGGGGCGCTGCGCCTGTGGGACAACGGCACGGCTTGGTCTCAGATTGAGTTGGCCAAGGGCGAGTTCAAGTGGGACAACCTTGATGGCGCCCTCGCGAACGCCGAGTCCAAGGGCATGACCGACATCCTCATGGTCTTGGGTACGACTCCCGAATGGGCGGTAAAGAAGGGCGCCGTCAAGAAGGGGCAGGACCACTATCCGCAGCCCGGCGCTGCCAGTGCCCCGGCGAACCTGACGGACTGGGATGACTGGGTCACTGCAGTCGTCACGCGCTACAAGGGCCGGATTTCTAGTTACGAGATCTGGAACGAGGCGAACCTTAAGAACTTCTATGACGGCACCCCCGAGGAACTCGCGGAGATGACGGCGCGGGCCTACAAGATCATCAAGGCGGGTGACCCCGAGGCGCTCGTTGTGTCGGCATCGCCGGCGCTGCGACTCTCGGCACGCTTCGATGCCTTCTTCCCGAAGTACCTTGCGGCGCTCGCGAAGGCCGACTGGCCGGTCGACGTGCTTTCGCTGCACGCTTACCCGAGCGGTGAGGGCAATCCCCAGGTCCGCGGAACCCTGATCGAGGCCTACAAGTCGGCCGTTGCCGAGGCCGGTGCCCCGACCGACATCCCGCTGTGGGATACGGAGCTGAACTACGGTCTGGCCGGCCCCGGCGACATTCCGAAGACCGACATCACCGGGCCAGCCGCAGCCGGCTGGATCGTCCGTACCTACATCGACAATCTGCGTTTCGGCATCGAGCGCGCGTACTGGTACATCTGGACCCAGAAGCCATACCCGCTCCTGGGAATCCAGGCCTACCCGGGCTCGGATGGCGAGCAGGGCTTCTTCGCCATTGACAACTGGGTTGTGGGCTCGCAGTTCGAGGGCTGCACCGATACCGCCGGCGCCGTCACCTGCGACTTCACTCGCGATGGACAGAAGTCGATCGTGGCGTGGGCAGAGACCGGCGACGCCGCATACACGGCACCGGCTGGTTCCCAGTTGGTCTGCGATCCGCTGGCGAACTGCCAGGAGATCGCCGAGGGCGCCGCAATTACCCTCACTGAGGTCCCGGTTCGCATCTACGTCCAGGCATAGGCTGTGGCGGAGGCCGGTTCGCGTCGCGCGACCGGCCCCGCTCGGCTAGGCCAAGGCGGAGGTGATTGATGGCGCTCGAGGATCGACAAACCGACCTGCCGGCCGAGGCGCATGGGTCCTTGACTCCGGCGCGCATCGGCTGGTCAGAGGCGCATTCACACCGCGATAGGCCGCATCTTCGTCGCGACCCTCTTCGTGTCTACGCAACACGCGCGGTGATCTGGGATGCGCTGGCAATCACGCTCGCCGGATTGACCGGGTTCATTCTGCGGTGGGCGATCCCGTTCAATGTCGAAATCAATGACCCGACGTATATTTCACTCGTCTTCATCGTGGTGATCTCGTGGCTGTCAGTCCTCGTTCTTAGGGGCGCATATGACACGCGCATACTCGGGGTCGGTTCCGAGGAGTTCAAGCGCGTGGTGTCCGCGACCGCCACAGTGTTCGGCGCCGTCGCCATCGTGGTGTTCGTGCTCAAGCTCGAACTGTCGCGCGGGTTCGTCGTCATCACCTTCGTGGTCGGGCTCACCCTGCTCCTCGTCGTGCGGTGGGCGCTTCGCGGTTGGTTGCGTCACGAGCGGCGATATGGCCACTTTCTCCATCGGACGATTGTTGTCGGAGCCGAGCCCACGAAGTCCGAGATCGTCGACATGCTCGACCGCGACCCGGTTGCCGGATTTACTGTCGTCGATGTCGTCGATGAGCCCGCCGCCGACGTCGACGACGCCGGCCTCGACGCCTGGCTCGATGAGGTCATGACGCGCATTTCCCTTGAGGACGCCGACACGGTGGCCGTGGCAAGCTCGCCCGCCCTCGGGCAGCGGGTCGTGCAGCGTCTTGCCTGGCGCCTTGAAGGCCCCCGTGTAGACCTGCTCGTCGCCCCCGCGATCGGCGATGTCGCCGGGCCGCGCGTGACCATGCGAATGGCGGCAGACCTCCCGCTGCTGCACCTAGACGAGCCCCACCTGACCGGGCCCAAGCGAGCGATCAAGCGCTCACTCGACATCGTGTTCGCGGTCGTGCTGCTCGTCGTGTTCCTCCCGTTCATGCTCGTCGGGGGGATCGGCACGAAGCTGACCAGCCGCGGCCCGGTCTTCTACACCCAGGAGCGCGTGGGCCGCGGTGGCCAACTCATCAGGGTCCTGAAGCTCCGGACGATGAGGGTGGGCGCCGACCAGGAGCGCGAAGCCGTGATCGGCACGCCGGATGACGACATCGCAGCGCGTTACAAGGCCGACCCGCGCATCACCGGGTTCGGCAGGTTCCTGCGCCGCTGGTCCATCGACGAGATGCCCCAGATCGTGAACGTGATCATCGGCTCGATGTCCCTCGTGGGCCCCCGGCCGGTGCTCGTCGACGAACTGCCGCTTTTCGGTGATGCCGACCATCGCCGTCACCTCACCAAGCCGGGCCTCACCGGGCTGTGGCAGGTGTCGGGGCGCAAGAGCGTCGACTGGGAGGAGCGCATGCGGCTGGACCTCGATTACGTCGAGCACTGGTCGCCGGCCCTTGACCTGGTGATCGTGGCCAAGACCGTGAAGGCAGTACTGGTAGGCGACGGCGCGTACTAACGCCCCAGCCGAAAAGCAAGCGTCCGTCCGAACCGCGGCGGAAGCCGGGGATGTCGATCCGCTCCATATACTCACAGGGTGCGCCAGCCCTCCGCGAAGACCGTGGTCGGACTCGCAGTGGCGCTCGTGGCCGGCGGTTTCGTCCTATGGATCCAACTCGCCTTCCTTGCGTCCCTCGGGACCCTGAGCCTCGGCGCCGCGACCTTCCTCTCAAGCCTCACGGGTACCGTCGACCAGATCACGGGCGGTGAGTATCAGGGCGCCGAAGCTGACTTCACGAAGGTCGAGACGGCTGCATCCAGGGTGACCGCCTCGGCTCAGGGGCCGCACATGAGCGTCCTCAGCGCGATTCCCGGGGTGAAGGTCGCCATCGACAACTGGCAGCGCCTTGGCAGCGCGACCGCCGACATCGCCAGCAGTACCGGCGAGCTCCTCAGCCTCTTCGGAGACCTGTCGGGCGAGAACGGCTCGCGCAAGATCTTCAATGACGGTGCCATTGACGTGGCCAGGCTTCGTGATCTGCCACCACGGGTCGCGGCCATCGATGCCGGAGTGAAGAGCAGCGCTGAGGCACTCGCGGCAATCCAGACGACCGGGCCTATGGCGGGTGCCCTTGCGACGGTGCAGGCCAAGGCGCTCAAGCAGGTTGCGCCCGTCCAGGAGGCAATCAACGTCCTTGTCGATCTCGCCCCGCAACTACCCGACGCGTTGGGCGCCAATGGGGTCCGGCGCTACCTCATCGCAATCGGCAATCAGGCTGAGATGCGAGCGTCGGGCGGCGCACCCCTGTCGCTCGTCCTTGTCGAATTCGACAAGGGCCGCATCTCGATCCCGATCAAGGGTCAGACGAGCACCCAACTCTTCCCGCCGCTGAACGCGAAGGTGAAGTGGTGGGGGCCCGCCATGAACCCGTTCTTCCCGGCGAATCCGCGCAAGGCGCCGATGGTCGTGACGAATACCCATCCATCCCTCACCTTCGCCGGACGTGAGATGGCGGGTGCCTGGGTCGGCGGCGACTTCCCGGAGGTCGACGGGGTCATGACCTTGGACCTCACCGCGATTGCGGCGGTCCTGGACTCCCTCGGCCCGATCCAGTCGGCCGCATATGGGGAGGTGACCGGCGACCAGCTCGGCAAGATCCTGCTCATCGACGCGTACCAGCAGTTTGGCCAAGCGGAGGCGGAGGCGCGCCAGGTTGCCAACCAGCAACTCCTCGATGACCTGCTGACGCGCTTGCTGTCGGGCGACGACCTCGTCACTGCCGCGAAGGCGGTGGCGGGCACCGCGCCGGGCAGGCACTTCCAGGTGTGGCTGCGCGATCCGGACTTCGAATCGGTCATCCTGAAGAGCGGCGCGGGCGGCCAGGTCGTCGATCCGGGCACCGGTGACTGGTCGGCGGTCTACACGCAGAACGGGAACCAGAGCAAGGTCGATGTCTTCCAGCAGCGAAATGTCCTTGTCTCCGTCCAGCTCGCCGAGGACGGCTCAGCGCGGGTGACCCAGCAGATGAACCTCGTCAACGCCACGCCCGCCGAGCGGCCGGAGGGCCCGCCCGAGCGGATTGGCTACGAGACGAGCTGGCTGAAGAACGCCTACATCATGTATGTCCCCGACAAGGCAACGAACTACGTGCCCGCCTATCCGCAGGGTTTTGCGATCAGATCTTTCAAGAACCATCAGCAGTATGGGCGCGGCTTCGCCAATGACGGCAACGGGCAGAAGATCGTCCGCATGGTCGGCTGGACGCCGCCCGGGGGGCAGACCACGGTATCGGTATCCTATGACCTTCCCGCGGGCACCTTCGGTGGCGATGGACGGCCGCTCGTCTACTCGCTACGGGCTGAGCCACAATCTCTGTTCATCAATTCGACCATCACCGTGCGTGTCACCGGGCCAGATGGCTGGGAGCCGGAGTCTGGAGCAGGAATGAAGGTGTCCGGTCGAACGGGCGAGGTGAGTGCGGTCCAGGACGCACCCGTGAACGTCACCATGGGCTTTCGGAGGTCGTGATGATCCCGACGCTCATCGTTCCTCGTTCTCGCGGACAGCGCATCGCCCTCGCAGTCGCCACGGTCATCGCGGTTGCCCTGCTGTGGCTCATCCCACCGATCGGCTTCGTCGCCTGCGCGGTCATGCTCGTCATCGCACCGCCGTGGGGGCGCAGTCTCGCCGAGCGCGGATTCATCTCCCTACTCCTCGCGCTGGGTGCCACCGCTATTGCCTTCCCGCGCGCCAGCAGTGTGCCGATAACCCCGGTGTCGGCTCACGCGGCGCTCACACTCTTCACCGTCGTCGCGGTGGGCCTGAGCCTCGTCGGCCCCGGACGGAAGACGCGCGTCCCCAAGTTAAGACTGCCCGATGTCCTCATCGGCATCTTCGCTGCCGGAACGGCCCTGTGGCTCATGGCCGCCTACATCGGACGCAACTCCTACGAGATCGTAAGCGGCCTGTTCTTCACCGGCTGGGATAACCAGGGCCACTTCACCCCGTTCGCGAACACCATCGAAGCCGGCAGCACGACGTGGCCGACCTTCGACGGCACGATCGCCTGGAACCAGTGGTATCCCTCCCTGCACTCGACGATGTGGTCGCTCGCCCAACTTGCGAGCCAGGCAGGCTCCGAAATCCTCGACCGGCCGGCACTGCTCTGGCCGTACGTCCAGTGGACGAGCATCAGCTTCGCCCTCAGCCTTGCGGCGCTCGCCTGGGTGGCAAGCGACCTCACCCGGCGCTGCACCCCCCTGGTGGGGGTGAGGAGCCGCTTCGTCCGGCGCTCGGCTCCGACCATCGCGCTGCTCGCCTTCGCTGCGTTCGCCCTGCTCGGAAGCCCGACCCAGCTGTTCAATTCCGGGTTCACGAACTTCATGATGGCCGTTGCCGTCACCACCCTGACGGCGTACCTGTCGGCGCGCTCTTGGCGCAGTGCCCGTGCGCTCGGCTGGATTCTCATCCCGCTGGGCGCGCTGGCGGTCAACGCCCTGTGGACCCCGCTCGTCCTCGGACTCGTGCCGTCGGCGGTCATCGTCCTCATCGCCCTCGGGCGCACCCGCTGGTGGCTCGCCCCGGTGTGGGCGGTCGCAAGCGGTACTTTGGTTCTCGGCACCGTCTACCTGCAGAGCCGCGCGATCGTCGACGTCGACCCCGGGGCCTCGGGCAGCTTCATGGAGGATCTGGGCGCGATCGGTGCCGGCATGACCCCGTTCAATCTGGGCGCGGCGATCGTGAGCCCGATCATCGCCGTCCTCGTCGCCATCGTCCTGCTCCGTAGCGATCGTCGCCCTCTCGCTATCGCACTCGCCGGGCCGAGCGTTGCGATCTGCGCCTTCCTGTGGCTCACCATGAGCGCAGCCGACTCCGCAGGCCTCTCGCGCCTCGGCAGCTACTACGTCCTCAAGACACTCAACGCGCTCCTCCTCGTGAACGCGCCGATGCTCGCTGCTGGCGCCGGCATCGGCATTGCCCTCGTCATCGCGGCCATGAAGCGTCGGGTTCTCGACCCCAGCACCGCCCGGGCCGTCAACCGCTTGAACGCCGTCATCGTGGGCTGCGCCATCGCACTCGTCGGCGTGATGAGCTTCGGCTATGTCGGGGCAACCCCGAGCGGGTTCGCATCCGGGTTCGGCAGCGCACCCGGCATCGCCGCCGGAGCCGCCCGGGCGGGCAGCGCCGACAACTACCTCGTCGGCGAGGCAATCATCCGAGCCCGCGACGCCGCGATGCCGTATCCGGGCAAGACCACGATGCTCTGGGACGGCTCAGGGGTCCTCGTGAACATGTGGGTCGCCTCGCTCAACCGAGTCCTGAGCAAGGACGATCACCAGTTCTACCGCGGCCTGCCCCCGTTCCCGTACACCGATGAGACCGTGAACTACGTCGACTTCGCCCTCGGGCTCCACCCGAAGTTCGACCTCACCATGCTGTGGTTCCGAGGCGTCTCCGGTGAGCAACTCGCCACCTTGAAGCGTCAGCACCCGGACAGGGTGACGCTCGTCAAGGTCCCCATGCGATCGACCGTCCTGTGCCAGGAGTGCGCGCTCTGACCGGTGCACGCGTGCTGGCGGTCCTCGCCACGTCCGCCCTTCTTGCCCAGGCTGCGCCCGTGCTGGCGCAGCCGTCGATCAGGCCTGCGGCCGTGCTGCCCGCGCCGGAGATGCCGGCCGCGGCTGGGCTCGAGTCCGCCAGGATCGCCGGCGTGACGAAGGCGTCGCGGGCAAGTCGAAGGGCCCCCACCTCCGTCCCGGCCGGTGCCGTGGCGTCCACGGGCGTCTTCACGGTCTACGCCGGGGTTGGGATGCAGCCGAAGACCACGACCATTCGCATGCCGGTCGCGGCCGGGCAGCCGCTCATGGCGGACTGGAATGGCGATGGCGTCGACTCCCCCGGGCGCTATGACCGCGGACGGTGGTTCTACACCAATGCGGTCGTTGGCTCACCGGTCTGGCAGGCGAAGGGAACGTGGGGCGGGCAGGCGGGCGAGTTGCCGGTGGTCGGGCTGATCGACGCCGATCGGCAGCCGGATATCGGCGTATTCAAGGATGGTGCCTGGAACTGGCGGCTCTCATCCGACAACACGACGCGAACCGAGGCCTTCGGGGTGGCAGGTGATATTCCGGTCGTCGGAGACTGGGATGGCGATGGCGACGATGACCTCGGGGTGGTTCGGCAGGGCACGTGGATGTTGCAGTTCACCGGCGTGAAGAAGCCGCCCAAGGTGAGCAAGGGTGTCGACGTATCGATGAATAAAGAGACGAGGACGGCCGTCGTCACGATGCCGTTCGGCCTGGCCACGGACGTGCCGATCGTCGGAGATTGGAACGGCGATGGCACCGAGACCCCCGGGGTGGTCCGGGCAGCGACGACCTGGATCCTCAGTGAGGGCGTCAACCGGATTCGAAAGACCGCGACCCTCACCGTCCCGGTTCAGGCTGGGCAGGTGCCCCTGGTGGCGAGCCAAGGAACCGATATCGGACATTGCCCGACGGCGTCACCCGTGGCTGAGGCGAAGGCACTGAAGTGGGCGCGACGGGTGAGCCCACCTGCTCGGCTCACCGGGAGCACGGCGAAGGCCGGCTATGCGGAGATCCAGG
This sequence comes from Candidatus Nanopelagicales bacterium, assembly GCA_049315365.1. Classification (GTDB taxonomy): domain Bacteria; phylum Actinomycetota; class Actinomycetes; order S36-B12; family S36-B12; genus WLND01. Next base: position 3,576 of record JBMOKH010000054.1, on the reverse strand, counting down.
CCACGGTGCAAGACGGCCTGCGCTACGCCATCACCAATGACCGGACGCTGCGCCTGGCGACCCAGTGGAGCGAGCCCTACTTCGACGCGCTGAGCGTCCACAAGACCACGGAGGAGTCGATCCGGCGCAGCGCCAACTCCGCGCAGGCCGCCGCCATCATGCTCACGACCTCGAAGTGGCGGAAGGTCCAGAACGTCAGCAGGGCGAAACTCCTGGCCTACGCGAAATGGCAGCTGCGGAGCATCTCCTGCCAGCACGCCTCGATCACCCCCGGTGGCTGGGGACTGCAGTGGCAGTCAGCGCTGTGGGCTGCGACTGCCGGCCAGGCGGGCTGGATGCTCTGGGACGAGCTCAGCGGGCAGGAGCGCGCATATATTGCGTCCATGGTCGCGTCCGAGGCCGACACAGTCGCGGCCCGCGGCCCGCATTACTACCGGACCCGTGCGGGCGTCGAGATCTCCCCCGGGAATTCCAAGGCCGATGAGGTGTCGTGGGACCTGACGGCACCGGCGCTCGCACTCGCCATGATGCCGGGCGACAAGCGGGCCGAGACCTGGCGGCGCACGATCGTCGAGTACTCGATCGCGGCGTTCGCGCGCCCGAGTGACCTCACGAACAATCTCGTGGTCAACGGGGTGAACATCAGCAAGAACCTCCCGGGTACCAATGCCAATGAGGACGGCACGATCACGAACCATGGCATCGTCAACCCGGACTACATCCAAAATGTCCTCCACCTGTGGTGGGCCGCAAGCATGCTGCGCAGCGCGAAGGTGCCGGTCCCGGAGTCGTTGTTCCTCAACGCCGACATCGTGTACCGGGCCCTGACGGTCGTGAAGTTCCCGTCACCGCCGTATGCGGCTCCCGGTGGCATCGTCTACCAGCCGGGAGGCCAGATCTACTACCCGCAGGGCGTCAAGTGGGGTGCCCGTCGCCCAGCGACCTTCACCGGTGTGGACTCCTTCGCGTCGCTCTACTCGGCGCCTGACACGCAGGCCGCGAAGTTCCTCGCCGCCCATGCGCGCGATACGCGGGGAATGCAGCAGCGGTGGACCGATGGACGAATATACGACAAGGGCGATGTCGAGGAGTCGTACGGGCTCGGACGTGAGGAGTACGCGCTCAGCCAGACGGCGCTGGCGTGGTGGGCGGGCGCTGTCCCGTCCGGCCCCGGCCTAAAACTCGACCGCTCGAAGGTTCCGGGAGTAAACCTCAAGACCAGGGGCCCCGCCGGCTAGAAAGGCCGTGCAGCCGTTTGTCCCATGAGCTGGGACAAATAGGCAAATCGGGGCGGTTTTGGCTCAGATTCCGCAATTCGTCCCATGAAGTGGGACAAACGGGGAAAGGGATCTAGAGGGTTGCGGTGAAGGCTTCGCACTCGGCCATTGTCGGGAGGAGGCCGGATGCATTCGCCTCGGCGAGAGTCGGCGCGGCAGCGTCCTTCTCAGAGAGAACCGACTCGGCGCCACTCGGCCACGGCAGCCCGAGCGCAGGATCAAGCGGGTGGATCCCGAACTCGCGCCCGGGCGAGTACGGGGTGGAGCACAGGTAGCCGACCGTTGCCGAATCGGAGAGCGCGCAGAACGCATGCCCGAGTCCCTCGGCGATGTACAGGCCCCTTCGGCTCTCGTCATCGAGCTCCACCGCGTCCCACTGCCCGAAGGTCGGCGACCCGACCCGGATATCGACGACGACGTCGAGGATGCGTCCCGAGAAGCACTGCACGTACTTCGCCTGCCCGGGCGGGACGAGCGCGAAATGCACCCCGCGCACGGTGCCGACCCTCGAGACGGAGATGTTCATCTGCTGCAGGGTGAACTCGTGGCCGATCGCATCTTCGAGGACTGACTCCTTGAAGGACTCGAGGAATACGCCGCGGTCATCGGGACGGAGCTTGGGGGTGAATTCCCAGACACCGTCGATCGAAAGCGGACGCGTCTGCACGGGCCGAAGGCTATCAGCGCACGCCACCGTCGGGAGGGATGCGCCGGCTGAGCAAGTACGGTGGGGGCCGTGAAGGTCTCCCTGATGGGCACGCGCGGCGTGCCGGCGCTGCACGGGGGCTTCGAGACTGCCGTCGAGGAAATCGGCAGGCGGCTGGCAGCGCGCGGGTACGAGGTCACGGTCTACTGCCGCAATCCGGGCCAGCAGCGGACCGAGTACCTCGGGATGACCCTCGTGAATGCGCCCGCCCTCCGCCATCGCATGACCGAGACCCTGAGCCACACCGCCGTCAGCACGGCCCACGCCATCATCAAGGACCGGCCCGATGTCGTCCTGCTCCTCAATGCGGGCAATGCGCCCCTGCTCCGGCCACTGCAGCTCGCCGGCATCCCGACGGCCATCCACCTCGATGGCCTGGAGTCCAAGCGCGAGAAGTGGCGCGGTACCGGTGCGAGGTACTACCGCTGGGCGGAGCGGGCGTCGGTCAGGTGGGGCGACGAGGTCATCGCCGATTCGCAGGCGATCGCCGACTATGTGAAGGCCGAGTACGGACGCGACAGCGTCGTCATCCGATACGGGGCGGAGATCATCGACCCCGGAACCGACCGCCTCGGCGATTTCTCGCTCGAGCAGGAGGGCTACCACCTCATCGTCGCGCGCTTCGAGCCCGAGAACCATGTGCTCGACGCGGTGAGCGCCTACCGGCTGAGCGCTGAGAACCGTCCGCTTGTGGTCGTCGGCAGTGCGCCGTATTCGCACGGCTACATCGAGGCTGTGCGAGCGGCGGCCCAGGAAGACCCGCGAATTGTCTTCACCGGCGGCATCTACGACCAGCAGTTGCTCGACCAGCTCTACGCGAATGCCCGCACCTACATCCACGGCCACAGCGTCGGGGGCACGAATCCGTCGCTGCTTCGGGCGATGGGCGCGGGAGCCCCCGTCCTCGCGTACGACGTTGAGTTCAACCGTGAGGTGACCGACGGCTCAGCGTTCTTCTGGACGACCGAGCCGGACCTCACGGCGATTTTCGATCGATCGGCTGGCGCGGGCCTTGACGACCGTCTGGCGGAGTTCACGGCCAGCGGCCTGGCCAGGATCGCCGCCGTGTACCAATGGGACTCCGTCACAGATGAGTACGAGTCCTTGATCCAGGGCCTCGCAGCTCGTTCGAGGCGCAGGGCGAGGCAGCCATGAGCGCGAGTGCCCCGACCTCCGCCGCCCTGATCGTCACGAGCAATTCGGCGCGATGGATCGAGCAGACCCTCGCCAGCATCGTGGGGCAGGAGCACCAACCCGACGCCATCGTCGTCATCGACGACAACTCGACCGACACCACCAGATCCATCGTCCATGCGGTCCTCGGGGGCCGGGCTAGCGTTTACCGGGCGACCTCGCGGGCCGACGACGTCACCACGCGAATCGCCCACAACTTCCATCAGGGGATCCGTGCCTGCCTCAAATACGACGTTGCGGTTCTCGGAGACCATGACGACCTGTGGTACCCGACCCGGGTCGGCCATCAGGTGAAACAACTCGCTACGAATCCTGGCATCGCCATGCTTGCCTCGGATGGCACACTTATCAATGCACGCAATGAGTCGCTCGACGGCACATTACGCGCCACTTTTCCCG
>JBMOKH010000322.1:0-2588 GCA_049315365.1 Candidatus Nanopelagicales bacterium | reverse complement strand
TCGGTTCGTGTTCGTGCCCCGATGCCGGTGCCTGCTCCGGAGCGTAGAACGGGTTCAATGTTCACCACAAATGGGGGCGCAGTTCGTTGGGTCGCGCGTCGGGTCATGCGAAGGGCCCATACTCGTCGCGTGACGAGCGTGACGGAGTCCGAGCGGCTCGGCGGGCCAGTTCAGCGCCACGCGCTCAGGCTTCGCGATGTCTTTGCCTGCTCATCTCCACTGCGAATCTCGCTCGTCGTTGCCGTCCTTGCCGCAGGGGTGCTCGGCTATCTGGCGATGCTCCTCATCTTCTTCGATGCCGGGGCGTGGTGGGGGGAGAGTCTGCTTGGCGTGGCATTGGCCTACGCGCCGATGTTCGGCGCGGTCGCGGTGCTTGGGGGAATTCGCACGGCAGATCGTCGACGTCTGGCGCTCTTCGCACTCACTGGATGGTGCGTGCTCGTCTCAGTCACATGGCTTCCGCGGCAGCGGGTGGTCACGTCCAGTGAACTTGGCCAACTCACGTGGTGGGCCGGTGCGACGATCGTCGTCTACATCGTTCCTGCGGTGATCTATGCCCGGCGAACTGGCCAGAGCCTGAGGTCGTACGGGCTTCGGCTCGGAGCGTTTGCCGGTGAGATGCGCATCTTTGCGCTGATCCTGCCGGTGATCTTCGTGGGTGCCTGGTTCGCTTCGTCGCAGCCCAGGTTCCAGCAGGTCTATCCGTTCTTCAAGGCCTGGCCGGGTGGTGATGGCTCGCTCGCGGAGATGCTCGCCTGGTGGGTGCTCTACGCCTCGACGTTCGTCGCGCTCGAGTTCTTCTTCCGCGGGTTCCTCGTGACCGCCGGGTTCCAGCTCATCGGCTGGTGGGCGATCCCCGCGATGGCGGCGCCCTACTGCCTGCTCCACCTCGACAAGCCGCTGCCCGAGATGGTCACGAGCCTGTTCGGCGGGTTACTGCTCGGCGTCGTCGCGCTGCGGACGAGATCGATTCTCGCGGGGGTCCTCTCCCACGTGACCCTGGCGATCGGTACCGATCTAGCCGTGCTCGGCCACGCGCGCCTCTAGGCCACGCTTCACCTCGGGCCACTCCTCAGCCAGGACAGAGAACAGCACGGTATCTCGCACCGTGTCGTCGGCGCGGCGCTGATAGCGGCGCAGCACGCCCTCGAACTGGGCGCCGAGCTTCGCGATCGCGGCCTGACTCCGGGCGTTGCGAATGTCAGTCTTCAACTGCACCCGGCCCATGCTCGCCGATTCGAAGGCCCACTGCATGAGCAGAAGCTTGCAGGCGGGGTTGATGATCGTGCCCCAGACGCTGGGGGCGTAGGTCGTGAAGCCGATCTCCAGCCGAGCGTCACCGGGCGAGACCTCGAGAAAGGAGGTCGTGCCGACGACTGCGCCGTCAAGGCGGACGGTCCAAGGGGTACGTCCGATCAACGGCGCGGCGTCAAGGGCGGCGACCCAGCCATCAGGCGAGGCGGGCCGGCCCTTCACATGGGCCCACACTGCGTCGTGGTCAAGGGCGGCGAACAGCTCAGGGGCGTCCGCGGACTCCGCCAACGACAATGAAACGTCACCAATGCGCAAGACGGTGCCGGCGGGCACAGGCCACGCGGCGGCCGGCCACGGTGCATCGTCCGGCCGGGAATCGGCAACCGGGACAAACCGCGAAATCTCAGCCATGAGGCCCCTCCCTTGTCCCGCTTGTCCCATGAAATGGCGCAAACGGGGGAATGTTCGTCGTTCTGGGGGTGGATTTGCCCGATTGACCCATGTTAGAGGGCCAGCGGACCGGAGTTAGGGCAGGAGGTCGTTGATCGTGATCGTGGCGTTGCGGTCCTGGCCGACGCCGATGGCGCTGATGCGCGTGCCCGAGATGTCCTCGAGGAACTGCACATAGTCGCGGGCGTTCTTCGGCAGGTCGGCCACCGAGCGCGCACCCGAGATGTCCTCTGTCCAGCCTGGCCGGTTCTCGTAGATCGGCTTCGCATGATGGAACTCGGTCTGGGTCATCGGGATCTCGTCGCACCGCTTGCCATCGACGTCGTACGCCACGCAGACCGGGATCTGCTCGAAGCCGGTGAGGACATCAAGTTTCGTGAGGAAGGTGTCGGTGAGGCCATTGACGCGGCTCGCGAAGCGCGCGATTGGGGCATCGAACCAGCCGCAGCGCCGCGCCCGGCCAGTCGTGACTCCACGCTCGCCGCCGATGACCCGCAGGCGCTCGCCATCGTCGTCGAGCAACTCGGTCGGGAAGGGACCGGATCCGACGCGGGTCGTGTAGGCCTTGAGGATGCCGATGACCCGGGTGATGCGCGTTGGCCCGATGCCGCTGCCGGTGCACGCACCGCCGGCGGTGGGGTTGCTTGAGGTGACGAACGGGTACGTGCCATGGTCGACATCGAGCAGGGTGCCCTGGCCACCCTCGAGGAGCACGACCTTGTCTTCGTCGAGTGCCTTGTTCAGCATGAGCGCAGTGTCGGCGACGTATGGCTGAAGGATGTCGGCGAACGCAAGAAGCGCATCGACGATCTCGCCGACCTCGAGCGCCCGGCGGTTGTAGACCTTGACGAGCACCTGGTTCTTGCTCGCCAGCGCACCCTCGA
>JBMOKH010000321.1:0-2588 GCA_049315365.1 Candidatus Nanopelagicales bacterium | reverse complement strand
CCTCGTCCATCGTGATGACGTTTTCCTCGACGAGCTGCTCGGCGATGCGGAAGGCCGCACCAGCCGTGCGCTTGCCGATGCGGGTCTGGAGCATCCACAGCTTGCCGCGCTCGATCGTGAACTCGATATCGCACAGGTCGCGGTAGTGGAGCTCGAGGCGGCGCATGATGTCGCGAAGCTGGGCGTAGGAGGCGGGGTCGAGCTCCTCGAGTGCCTCGAGCGGCAGGGTGTTCCGGATGCCGGCGACGACATCCTCGCCCTGGGCATCCGGGAGGTAGTCGCCGTAGACGCCGCGCGCGCCCGTGCCCGGGTCGCGCGTGAACGCAACGCCGGTGCCCGAGCCTGGCCCCGCATTGCCGAAGGCCATCACCTGGATGTTGACCGCGGTGCCGAGGTCATGGGGGATCCGCTCGCGGCGGCGGTAGAGCTTCGCCCGGTCGGTGTTCCATGACTTGAACACCGCGAGGACTGCGAGGTCGAGCTGCTCATGCGGGTCCTGCGGAAACTCCTGGCCGGTCTCGGCGAGGATGATCGCCTTGTAGGCGTCGACGAGGGCCCTGAGGGACGCTACGGGGAGGTCGATGTCGGTCAGGACGCCGGCCTCGTCCTTCGCCCGGTCGAGCGCTGACTCGAAGCTCTCGCCGTGCAGGCCGAGCACCGTCTTGCCGAACATCTGGATGAGGCGCCGGTAGGAGTCCCAGGCGAAGTGCTCGTTGCCGGCCTTCGTCGCGAGGCCCCCGACGCTCTCGTCGTTGAGCCCGATGTTCAAGACGGTGTCCATCATGCCCGGCATCGAGAACTTGCCGCCCGACCGCACCGACACCAGCATCGGGTCAAGCGGGTCGCCGAGGCGTTGGTCGATCTCGCGCTGGAGCCACCCGACATGGAACTCGAGCTGGCGGCGCAGCCCCTCGGGCGCTTCCCCGTGCTTGAGGAAGTAGCGGCAGGCCTCGGTCGTGATCGTGAAGCCCGGCGGGACCGGAAGGCCGAGCCGGGTCATCTCAGCGAGGTTGGCGCCCTTTCCTCCGAGCAGGTCCTGCTTGGACCTGTCCCCTTGCGCGAACGTGAAGACGTACTCGATCGGGTGCGGCGCGCGTGTCATCTGCGCATGTAACACCCTGCAACCGCTTGCCGGGTAGCGCCGAAAGTCATCTAGACGTGTTTGCCATGGTGACCTCTGTCACGTCGGCCCCGCTTATCCGCCGCTGACGGAGATCTCGGCGTCGCGCAGCGAGCATGCAGAGGCCTCGTCGAGGTAGGGCGAATCGAGCCAGCCGTCGGGCAGCGTCGGCCGTCGATTGCCCGAAGTGCGGCCGCGCGGACCTGAGCCGACCTCGGTGTTGAACGACTGGTCGCCGTCGATCTGGCCGAGCAATTCGTCGAGCTCTGCGAGTGAGGCAACCGTGCCGAGCGAGTGCCGCACGTGCTGACGGACGCTGAAGCCCTTGAGGTACCAGGCCATGTGCTTTCGGATGTCGCGGCACCCCTTGTGCTCGCCGTAGTCCGCGACGAGCAGCTCGGCATGACGCCGCAGGATCCTCAGGACGCCATCCAAGGTCGGGTCCGCCGGAATGGGGTCGCCCTGGAACGCGGCGACGAGTTGGCCGAACAGCCACGGCCTGCCCAGGCAGCCGCGGCCGACCACGACACCGTCGGCGCCGGTCTGGTCCATCATGCGCAGCGCATCCTGCGCCGTCCAGATATCGCCATTGCCGAGCACGGGGGTGCCGAGCGGCTCGAGCAGCGCCTTGAGATCGGCGATCGCCTGCCAGTCGGCGGTGTCGCCGTACATCTGAGCGGCGGTGCGTCCGTGCAGCGAGACCCACGCGACGCCCTCCTGCGCCGCGGTGCGGCCCGCGTCGAGGTAGGTGAGGTGATCCTCGTCGATGCCCTTTCGCATCTTCACGGAGATCGGGACGCGGCCGTCGCTCGCGCTCACGGCTGCTCGCACGATGTCGCGGAAGAGGTCGCGCTTCCAGGGAAGTGCGCTGCCGCCGCCCTTGCGGGTCACCTTCGGAACGGGGCAGCCGAAGTTCAGGTCGATGTGGTCGGCATGGTCCTCATCGACGATGATGCGCACGGCCGCTGCCATCACCTGCGGGTCGACCCCGTACAGCTGCACCGAACGCGGGTTCTCGTCGGAGGCGAACGACACCATGTCCATGGTCTCGGCATTGCGCTCGACGAGCGCCCGCGAGGTGACCATCTCGGAGACGTACAGGCCGGCACCCGCCTCACGGCAGAGCCGGCGGTAGGCACGGTTCGTGATGCCCGCCATCGGCGCGAGGACGACAGGGGGATCGATGAGCAGACCGCCGACCTGAAGGCCCGCGGTCGATCGCAAGGGCACGCCCGTCGTCGTCATGGGCCGATTGTCCCATCAGGCGAACGCATCTGTGCACCCGCGCGACCCGGCATGCGGCAGACTGCGCCGTAAGAGCAACACCGTGATCAGGAGAGCATCGTGACCTCAGACCCGTCAATGGACGCCCGAACCGTTCTCACCGGCCGCAGGCGGTGGGCAGCGCTGGTCTTCCTCGCCCTCGGCGTGGCGATGATCATCCTCGACGCGACGGTCGTGAACGTCG
>JBMOKH010000320.1:0-2622 GCA_049315365.1 Candidatus Nanopelagicales bacterium | reverse complement strand
CACTCCGCTCAAGGTCAACGCCGTGCTCATGCGCGGAGTGAACGACGACGAGGCGGTCCCGCTCCTGCGCCACTCGGTCGCCAACGGCTGGAACCTTCGCTTCATCGAGCAGATGCCCCTCGATGCCCAGGGGTCATGGGAACGGGCCGAGATGATCTCGGCCGCCGAGATCCTCGAACTGCTGTCGGCGGAGTTCGACCTCGTGGCCGTCCCGACCCGGGGCTCGGCTCCGGCGGAAGAGTTCACCGTCGACGGTGGGCCGATGACCGTCGGGATCATCGCGAGCGTCTCCAAGCCCTTCTGCGCGGCCTGCGATCGCTTGCGCCTGACGGCCGACGGTCAGATCCGCAACTGCCTGTTCGCCCGCGACGAGACCGACGTCAGGGCCACCCTGCGCGATCCGTCGATCACCGAGGCGGAGCGACGGGAGCTAATCGCCCGCCTGTTCGCATCATCTGTGCTCGCGAAGCTGCCCGGTCACGGGATCAACGACCCCTCGTTCATCCAGCCGGACCGGCCGATGTCGGCGATCGGCGGATAGCGTCCGCTCGCAATTCGCAGGGCAGATCCGAGTATGGCCGGATTGGGGTCAGCCGCCGGCGAACGGCGGGAGGACGTCGACCCTGACGCCGGGATCGAGTCGGATGGCCGTCAGATCACCATGCACGGCAACGCCATCGACAAGGTAGCTGCAGCGGGGCCTTACCTCCGCGAACTCCGGATGCTCATCCGCAAGTCGGTCGAGAATCCCCGACAGGGAGCCACACGGCATGGCAAGTTCGTTGGCCCCGACGGCGGCCCGCGCCGCCGCGAAGAAGTGCACGCTCACCTCGCCTGACTCCATCCCCCGAGCGTAGGACACCCGGTCGCAGGGCGTGCGCAATGTGTGCGAAGGGCGTGCGCAGAGCGTGCGAAGGGCGTGCGCAGAGCGAACAATCACAGCCCTTGGCGCGAAGCCGGAAACAGGTCTATCGTGACATGCACCACACTAATGCGCTCGTCTTCGCACGTGCCCAATATGGCCGTGCCCGCCATGGAGGATCAATGGATCTGCAGAACTCGTTCATCGTGCCGGCCGACATCGACACCGCCTGGAAAACCCTCCTCGACGTCGAGTCGATCGCGCCCTGCATGCCGGGTGCCACCCTGACATCGTTTACCGGCGAGGAGTTCACCGCCTCAGTAAAGATCAAGCTCGGCCCCGTCACGCAGAACTTCAATGGCGAGGGCAGTTTCACGAAGCGCGACGAGGCCACCCACACCGCGGTCATCACTGCTAGCGGCAAGGAGATCCGCGGCGGCGGCTCAGCATCTGCCATCATCACGGCAACCCTCGTGTCAGAGGGCCCGAACAGCACGCGAGCCGATGTCCTCACCGAGCTCACGATCACCGGCAAGGTGGCTCAGTTCGGCAAGGGCGTGATCACCGATGTTTCGAAGAAGCTCATCGACCAGTTCGCGACGAACCTCCAGTCGGTCATCGCGGCGAAGAGCGCGGCCGAGTCCGCGGCCCCGGGCGAGGTCGTCGCAGCGCCGGTCATCCAGGCAGCGGACAGCATCGACCTCCTCGGCGCGGCCGGAGCCCCGGTGCTCAAGCGTGCGATCCCCGTCGTCATCGGCGTGCTCGTCATCGTCGGGATCATCGTCTTCTTCGCCACCCGCTAGCAACGCTCGTCGCTTCGGCGACCCACCAGATTCTCGAGTCATCGCTAGAACGAAACCATGCACGTGCCAAGGAAACCAACGATCGGAAAGGCGTAACGGATGCAAACACCAGCACCTGTGGACTATGTCCGCGCAACGTCCGTTGCTGACGCACTCAGTTTGCTTCAGCAGCACGGCGACGAGGCTCGACTCCTCGCAGGCGGCCACAGCCTCCTGCCCATGATGAAGCTGCGGCTCGCGCGGCCCGAAATCCTCGTCGACATCAATGATCTCGACGAACTGCGCGGGATCCGGGTCGATGGCAACGAGATCGTGGTCGGCGCGATGGTCACGCATGCCGAAATTCTCAATTCGCCGATCCTCTTCGAGCACTACCCGATCTTCCGAGAGGCCGAGAAGGTCATCGCTGACCCGATCGTCCGCAACAAGGGCACGATGGGCGGCTCGATGTGCCAGGCAGACCCGGCCGAGGACCTCTCGGCAGTAGGCGCTGCTCTCCGCGGAACCGTCGTCATTCAAAACGCTGAGGGTCGACGAACTGTCCCGATGCGTGAGTTCCACGAGGGCCCGTACGAGACCAAGGTCGCCGACGGCGAAATCCTCGTCGAGGTCCGCTACCCGATCCTCCCGGGCGCCGGAAGCGCCTACGAGAAGGTTGAACGCCGCTCGGGTGACTGGGCCGTCTGCGCTGCAGGCGCCTGCGTCACGATCAGTGGCGGCGTGTTCACCTCGGTCGGCATCGGCATCGGCGCCGTAAACGCCGAGCACTTCACGGCCACCGGCGCAGAGGCCTACCTCGTCGGCAAGGAGCCGACAGCGGAGAACATCGCCGCTGCCGCCCAGATGGCCGCGGATTCCTGCGATCCGTCGGCCGATCAGCGCGGTCCGGCGGACTACAAGAAGCACCTCGCAATGGAACTGACCAAGCGCGCACTGACTCGTGCGGCTGCAGCGGCT
>JBMOKH010000319.1:0-2627 GCA_049315365.1 Candidatus Nanopelagicales bacterium | reverse complement strand
TCGATCACCTCAAAGCCCTTGCAGGAAGGCCATCGTGTCGGCGCCGTCGGCATAGTCGGTCAGCCCGGGTGCCTGTGCCATGCCGAATGGGGTGAATGCCTTGCCGACGATGCATTGGATCTTCGTCATGTCCAGGAAATCTGTCAAATTGTCTCCCGGACCGTAAAAGCGGTAATTGACCTGGCCGATCGGGGAGAACGGGGACGGATTTTCTGACAACAACACCGAATCGTTGGTCATGTAGAATCGGTTGTTCATGATCTGGATCGTGAGGTTATAGTCGAAATTGTGCTTGTATTTGTGGGCATCAACGAAGTGGTCGTATTTCCGAAGTGCCTTCAGGATGGGCACGAAATCATATTCTTCGGGGACGAGTAGCTGCGTCACGTTCCGGCAGCCTAGTCCGAAGTACATCTGGATGTCATACGCAAGCAGGTCGAGCTCCTGCTCGGTCTCGGTGCCGTCAAGTACCGCAACAGAGGTCTTGTTGCGGCGGATGATATGGGGGTATTGGGCGAAATACTGCTCGAAGTACCGGGCGGAATTGTCAGAGCCCGTCGCGATATATGCATCGCAACCCTTCAAAAGGCCGCCGATCTCGATGCGGTCGCGGGTGGCGGGGTGTTTTTCGTGCAGCCAGCCGATGATGTGGCGAGGGAGGGTGGTGTCCTTGGAGGAAAGTTTGACCTTTTGCCTCTGCCCCGAAATGAAGATGCTCAACAGATCGTGAAAACCCACCAGCGGGATATTTCCCGCCATGACCAAACCGATGGTGCGCATAGTCGCCGGCTCGTCCTTCACGCCATAGAAATCCGACCACGCTTCCAGCAAGTCCGCATCCAGGAACTGCCGGCTGATGTTGCGGACAGCAGTTTCGACGAATTCAGGCAGGAACCACGCATTCTCTTCCGATGCCTTCCGGCAGGCATTTCGCCACATTTCATCTTCTGAGTCCATGTACCGACCCAGCTCTGCCATCATGGCAATCCTGTCTCGTAATTTCATTTTTGGATTTCCCCCGCTTTTTTTATCTTTATGCACGGAATACACTTGCAAAAATATATCCTTATTCAACCCGAAAATTTACTAAGTCATGGCGATCAAAATAACTGACGAATGCATCAACTGCGGCGCTTGCGAACCTGAATGTCCTAACAATGCCATTTACGAGGGAGGAGTTGAATGGGCACTGTCTGACGGAACGACCGTAAAAGGCACTTTCTCCTTGCTGGACGGTACGCCCATTGACGCCGATCAAAAGAACGATCCGGTCAGCAATGACACGTACTATATTGTTCCGAACAAATGTACCGAATGCCAAGGCTTCCACGAAGAACCCCAGTGTGCCGCTGTTTGCCCGGTCGATTGCTGTGTGCCGGACGAGATGTACGTGGAGACTGTCGAGGAGCTCATGTCCAAGAAAGAAAAACTTCATATCTGATTTTGGACGCAACACACCGCCCGATTTGAGAAAATACTTCAGGGGTGATGGCTGGTACTGTCAATGTACCTGACCTTCACCCCTCTTGATTGAATCGCTATCTCATGAAATCCCTCATCATCGCCAACATTTGTTTTTTGCTGGCCTCCTGCGATCTCTCTTTTCCGAAGAAGGACGAACGCATGGACGCGCTGAACGACATGCAGCAGACAGACGCGGATTTCGCCGATATGGCCCGCGAACAGGGATACCAAAAAGCATTTCTGGCATTCACCGAGGATGAGGCCGTACTGCTGCGCGACAATTTCCTGCCGATCATCGGGGCGGATGCAGTGCAATACATCACCAATATCAATGACAGCTCTTTCCGGATGACATGGGAGCCGCATGGGGGTGATGTGTCAGGGGCAGGCGACATGGGATTCACTTTCGGCGTATATGACATGCAAACGGATGCGGAACGGCAAAGCGGTACATATGTGACCATCTGGCGCAAGCAGAAGGATGGCACCTGGAAATATATACTGAATGCCGATACCCAGGGAGCAACCGCACCCCTCGGGCAAGCGGACTGACCTATGCACGGCATGGACGCATCGCCCGAAAAAAAGACATTCGCCCTTAACGACGGGTTTCGACCGATGCAAGATCAAGGCTTCAACGCCTTCGGTAGAAGCGATATGCTGTAATTTTATTTTCTTTGTCAAAACACGCACAGATGTCCAAACCCCGAATTGCACTGGTCACAGGAGGCTATTCCTCTGAAGCGGTCATTTCCTATAAAAGTGCGGTCACGATCGATCACCACCTCGATCGCGACCGGTTTGACGTGTACCGTGTCGACATCACTCCCGATCACTGGTTTCATCCGCATGCAAACGGTACTGGCTATACCGTCGACAAAGGGGATTTTTCCATCGATATCCCGGAGGGGCGTATCCGGTTCGATGCGGCCTTCATCATCATTCACGGTACGCCCGGTGAAGACGGCCGGCTGCAGGGGTATTTCGACATGATCGGTTTGCCTTATACATCATGCGATGCGGCCTGCTCGGCGATCACTTTCAATAAACGATATACCGTCGGCGTGGCTGCTTTCTCCGGCATTCGCGTGGCCCGCTCGATGCATGTCTTCCGTCATGCGAAAATCACGTCGGCCGATATCCTTACATCGCTCAAACTGCCT
>JBMOKH010000318.1:0-2628 GCA_049315365.1 Candidatus Nanopelagicales bacterium | reverse complement strand
GCGGTGAAGTTCGTCGGCCGCGTCAAGCCCAAGAAGGGTGCCAAGGGCTTGATCGTCGAGCGTCAGATGCTCGTCAATGGTCAGTGGGTGGTGAAGGACCGGACGAGGACGAACAAGTCCGGGCGCTACTCCTTCCGGATCAAGAAGGCGGTTCCTGCCGGCGCGACGTACTCCTACCGCGTTGTCGTCATGCAAAAGGGGGCCGTCGTCGCGAGCAGCGAGGAGATGCAGATCACCGTGAGGCCCAAGCGCAAGCGATAACGCCGGATGTTTAGGTGACAACGCTCGATGGTGCAGCGGTCGCCTATGCGACGTTGCGAGGGTCGCTCATTCGATGAGCCGCGCTGACTCCCTGCGCGAGATCTCAGCCCCGTCCAGCCCCGGCGCTGCCATGACGATCGAAGCATCGCAGGCGATCGGAACGAGAGAACCCAGGAGCCACGCGTCGAGTTCGTCAACCGGCGTCCCGACAACGGCGAATCTCTCACCGGCCTGGAGCAGGTGCGACCCGCCGATGGACGAGGCGCGCTGGAGCAGGTCCTGCTGCCCGAAAGAGGCTCCGCCGACGAGGGCGAGCGCCGCGATCGCATCGTCGTCAGCAGAGAAGGGCTCGGGTGCGAACGCGTCCGGCTGAATGCGCGCGACTGTTGCAGCGTCAAGGCAGCCCTCGGGTAGCGACGGGTTTGGAAGGCCGAATGGATGGACGGAGACGACCCAGACCTCTCCTGCGCCGACCGGGCCGAACTGTCCGCCTAGGACGCCGGACACCTCACCCGGGCCGGCAATGACCAGATCGCATTGATGAGGGGATCCCCCCGGCACGACGGTCGCGCCTGTGAGCCAGGCCGCGAGCGTCCAGACGGAACGCTGCCAGTGCCAGGGGAGGTGGAATGCCAGCCGCGAGCCCGCCTCGACGAACGCCTCGTCCCGAAGTGCATTGGCGGCCTTGGCGGCATTGTTGGCGAGGGTCTTCGCGGAGAGCTCGGAGCGCTGGCCATCGGCGTCGATGTACGTCACGACGGGGTCGGCAGGCCTGCGCCGAACCCGGCCCTCGAGGGCTTGCCAGATGGGATTGCTCATCAGGCCACGCTAGCCGAGCCACCCGCCGCGGCTCGCGTGGCAGGGAGCACCTGACGTGTGGCACCCTGTTCACGTGACCGAAGCCGTGCTCCTCGTCGGGGGCCAGGGCACCCGCCTGCGTCCGCTGACCATCAACACGCCCAAGCCGATGCTCCCGGTGGCCGGAGTGCCATTCACGGTGCACCAGATCACCCGAGCGCGTGATGCCGGCGTCACCCGAATCATCCTCGGGACGAGCTACCGAGCAGAGGTGTTCCGCGAGTTCATCGATGGCAACGACCTCGGTGTCGAGATCGTCATCGCGACGGAGGACGAGCCGCTCGGCACCGGCGGAGCCATCAGGCATGCCCTCCCGTTCCTTACGAGTGGGCCTGACGAGCCGGTCCTTGTTTTCAACGGCGACGTCCTCTCAGGCCTGGACATCGCAGGTCTCGTGCGGCATCACGTCGAGACTGGCAGCGACGTGTCGCTCTACCTCACCCCGGTCGACGATCCGCGTGCGTACGGACTCGTCCCGACCGACGCAGACGGGCGCGTCATCTCCTTCCTCGAGAAGCCGCAGACGCCGGAGGAGATCGTCACCGACCAGATCAATGCGGGCTGCTACGTATTCCGCCGCAGTGTCATCGACGCCATCCCGGCCGGCCGGCCGGTGTCCGTCGAGCGTGAGACCTTTCCGGGCCTGCTCGCGACCGGGGCCATGGTGAGTGGAGTCGTCGACAGCGGCTACTGGCTCGACCTCGGCACGCCGCTCTCCTTCGTCCGCGGATCATGCGACCTTGTCCTCGGCCTTGCGCCGAGCCCCGCCGTCGCCGCGATCGGCGAGTCCCTCGTTCTCGACGGCGCAGTCATCGCTGGGGACGCCTATCTGGGGTCCGGGACAACCATCGGCGCCGGAGCCGTCATCGGGTCGGAGTCTGTTGTCGACGGCGCGGTCGTGTTCGACGGCGCGGTCGTCGGCAGCGCGGTCCGGATCACGAACAGCATCATCGGGGTCGGTGCGAGCATCGGTGCCGGATGCGTCATCGACGGGGCAGTCATTGGTGACGGCGCGGTGATCGGCGCAGACAACGAACTGCTCACCGGTGCGCGCGTGTGGCCCGGTGCGGTGCTCGGTGACACCGCCGTGCGCTTCTCAAGCGATCGCAGCTAGCGAAGCGCCCCTTCCGCGGCAATGCTCGCATCCTCGCGGTGGCTGCGACGCTCCTCGCTCGTGAACCATTCGGCCGCCACCACCATCATCCAGGCCGAGTCGATGATCATGACGAGTGCCCACATGAGAGCGCCGGCGAGCTGCTGGTCTTCGAGCGGATTGGGTCCGAAGGGACGGTCGGAACCGAAGGAGGGGTAGAGCACAACCGAGGCGAAGTAGATGACCGCGCCGACGAGTGCCTCGGGAATCATCATGAGCGCCATCGAGATGAGCCGGGTTGCGGGGGCAGGCCGTTGCGCCTGGAGGTTGGAGCCGAGGATGGGGTAGTAGTACAGGAGTGCAACGACGAGGAAGAGTGGCTGCTCGATGAACATACCGGCGTCGTGGTTCGTGAG
>JBMOKH010000317.1:0-2630 GCA_049315365.1 Candidatus Nanopelagicales bacterium | reverse complement strand
CGTGGGAGACCCGCAGCGACTACGACATCTTCCAGGGCCTCGGCCGCCGGGTGTCGGAGTTGGCGCACGGCCACCTCGACACTCGCAAGGACCTCGTCGCCGTCCCCCTGCTTCATGACACCCCCGACGAGATGGCGGTACCCGGAGGCATCGTCCGCGATTGGAAGACCGGTGAGGTCGACCTCATCCCGGGCAAGACCGCACCGAAGTTCGTCGTCGTCGAGCGCGACTACACCGCCATCGGCGCGAAGATGTCGGCGCTCGGCCCGCTGGCCGAGACCCTCGGGATGATGACGAAGGGCGTGCACTTCATGCCCACGGAGGAGATCGGCCTCCTGTCATCGAAGAACGGGGTGATCCCGGACGGTCCCGCCGCCGGCCGTCCCTCGCTCGTTACCGCCGTGCACGCATGCGAGACCATCCTCGCGCTCTCCGGCACCACGAACGGGCGCCTGTCCGTCCAGGGATTCGAGGGCCTAGAAGAGCGCACCGGCCAGGTGCTCGCCGACCTCGCCCGTGAGAATGAGGGAACGCGCATCACCTTCCCGGACACCCAGTCCCGTCCGGTACCGGTGCTCACCAGCCCGGAGTGGTCCGGCAGCGAGCACGGCGGCCGCCGCTACACGGCCTTCGTCATCAACGTTGAGCGGCTGAAGCCCTGGCACACGCTCACCGGCCGCATGCACTTCTTCCTCGACCACGACTGGATGAGCGAGATCGGCGAGAACATGCCGATCTTTCGCCCACCGCTCAACCTGCACCGACTCGATGACGACCAGCGCACCGGCGCGGGCCGCGAGGTCACCGTCCGGTATCTCACCCCGCACTCGAAGTGGTCCATTCACTCCGAGTATCAGGACAACCTCTTCATGCTGTCGCTCTCGCGCGGCGGGCCGGAGATCTGGATGAGCCCACAGGACGCAGATGCGATCGGCGTGAAGGACAACGAATGGATCGAGGCCTACAACCGCAACGGCGTCGTGGTGGCCCGGGCAATCGTCTCGCATCGCATGCCCGCCGGCACCGTGTTTATGTACCACGCGAAGGATCGCACCGTCGATGTCCCGAAGACCGAGACATCGGGATTGCGGGGCGGCATCCACAACTCGCTCACGCGCCTGATGATCAAGCCCTCGCACATCATCGGCGGATACGCCCAGCTGTCTTTCGCATTCAACTACCTCGGACCAACCGGAAACCAACGCGATGAGATCACCGTCATCCGCCGTCGATCACAGGAGGTCGATTACTGATGCGCGTGATGGCTCAGGTAGCGATGGTCATGAATCTCGACAAGTGCATCGGGTGCCACACCTGCTCGGTGACCTGCAAGCAGGCCTGGACGAACCGGGCGGGCGTCGAATACGTGTGGTTCAACAACGTCGAGACACGGCCCGGCCAGGGCTACCCGCGCACCTACCAGGACCAGGAGCGCTGGAAGGGTGGGTGGGAGCTCAAGCGCGGAAGGCTGCGGCTTCGCTCGGGCGGACGTTTCAAGCGGCTCGCGCAGATCTTCAGCAATCCATTGTTGCCAACCCTTTCCGACTACTACGAGCCCTGGACGTACGACTACGACACGCTCATCTCGGCCCCACTCGGCGAGCACACGCCGGTGGCGCAGCCAAAGTCGCTCATCACCGGCAAGTCGATGAAGATCGAGTGGTCGGCGAACTGGGACGACGACCTCGCCGGCGGGCCCGAGCTCGCGCCGAAGGACCCCATCCTCGTGAAGATCCGCGACCAGGTCACCGACCGGGTGAAGATGGAGTTCGAGCAGGCCTTCATGTTCTACCTGCCGCGCATCTGCGAGCACTGCCTCAACCCGTCCTGCGTCGCTGCCTGCCCGTCTGGCGCCATGTACAAGCGGGCCGAGGACGGCATCGTTCTCGTCGACCAGGACCAGTGCCGGGGCTGGCGCATGTGCGTGAGCGGATGCCCATACAAGAAGGTGTATTTCAACCACAGGACCGGCAAGGCGGAGAAGTGCACGCTCTGCTATCCGCGGATCGAGGTCGGGCTGCCGACCGTCTGCTCGGAGACATGCGTCGGACGCCTTCGATACATGGGCCTGTTCCTCTACGACGCCGACAAGGTCACGGCTGCCGCGGCAACCGAGAACGAGCACGATCTCCTGGCTGCGCAGTTGGATCTCCTCCTGGACCCCAATGATCCGGAGGTGCAGGCCGCTGCCCGTCACGACGGGATCGCGGAGGACTGGATCGAGGCGGCCATGGCATCCCCGGTCTACAAGCTGGCGAAGGTCTACCAGGTTGCCCTTCCCCTCCATCCGGAGTACCGAACCATGCCGATGGTCTGGTACATCCCGCCGCTCTCACCGGTCGTAGATGCCCTGCGCGAGACGGGGAACGATGCCGAGGATGCAGGTAATCTCTTCGGCGCGCTCGACTCCCTGCGAATCCCGATCGAGTACCTCGCCGAGCTGTTCAGCGCCGGTGATCCGGCTCCGGTCGCATCATCCCTGCGAAAGCTCGCTGCTATGCGTTCCTACATGCGCGACGTCAACCTCGGCCGAGAACCGCAGGCCTCAATACCGGAATCCGTCGGGATGACCGAGGAGTCGGTTTACGAGATGTACCGGCTGCTCGCGATCGCCAAGTACGAGGACCGAT
>JBMOKH010000316.1:0-2636 GCA_049315365.1 Candidatus Nanopelagicales bacterium | reverse complement strand
TACAACCCGCTGATTAAGAGTCAGCTGCTCTACCACTTGAGCTAGCGGCGCGCGGGGGAAAGACTAACAGCAGGCGTCATCGCGCCAGCCAGCGCCGTCGCGATAACGAATTGGCCAACGGGATTGGGGTGGAAGGAGGCGCTGCTCATTCCGTTCAGTGCGGTGAGGCCGAAGGCCCAAGCTTGGTTGCCGGCGCAGATTCCGTGCCCTTCAGCCGAATCGCCGGACGCCGACCACGAGCCGGTCACCGGAGTCCACCCGAGGGCAGTTGTCGCGGCGATCTGCTGGTTGAGGGTTCCGCTCGCGAGGGGAAAGGTGACAGGGGTGCGTGCGGTGGTGAGGTAGTCGTATGTTGCTGCCGGGTTAGGGACGAGGGTTGTATCGCGTGCCCACGCCATGTTTGCTGCTCGGAACGTGAGGTAGTCGCAGGGCGCACCGCTTTGGGCACGCGTGATGTCGGGGTAAAGGGTCGGCAGGATTTGAGCGCCTGGAGCCATGCGCAGGGGAGCGGAGCCAGCACCCGGGCCCGTCACGGAGCACGAGGCTCCGCCGAGGCACCCCGCGATCCGGGCATAGGCGGCAGGCAATTGCGCGGTGCGGGCTTGGACTGCTGCCTGCAGCGTCGGATAGCCGGTGAGAATCCCGCGCGGTGGCGCGCCGATGGGGCAGTTCGCATCGGAAGCGCAGGCGGTGAGCACGGAGGAGAAGCCAACGTCATTTCCACCGATGGACAAGGTCACGAGATCAATCTGCCGGTCACCGATGATCTGGCGTACCTGCTCAATTTGGCTCTTGGTCTGACCGGCCGCGGTGAAGGGTCCAAGGACGCCCGTCGACACGGTTGCCCCGCTGCATGCGACGTCGACGAGGGTCACAGAAGTCTTGGGAGATGACTGTTCGAGGGCGAGAGCGGCTTGCGCCGGGGCGCCAAGTGTGCTCCGGTTGCACGGGTCGTCGTCCCAATAGGGGGTGAAACGGGAGAGTAATCCGCCCTCGGTCAACCACGACTCAACGTTTCGTGGATTACCCTCCCCAGACGCGTAGGAGTCGCCGAGGGCGACCATGAGGATGTTCGAGACGGCAGCCTTGACGGCCAAGCTGTCCGACTTCGAGCCCGCGGTCACCCGCAGGGTGAGCGTATGGGGGCCCTCAGGCAACAGCACAGTGGTGCCGCAGGTCTTCTTCTTGAGTGCTCGCTCGCTCGTGGTGGTCGATGTTCCCGCAGGGCCGACGATTGTCCATGCGTAGCGGTCACCGGTGGAGGCGCAGGCGTCGAGTCGCACGGGGTAGCCGGCTTGATCGAGGTACCAGGACAGGTTGCCCCCGATGAGTCGCTCATTGGGCTGAGCGACGCCGTTGCCGGCCCCGACGAACGTGGGGGAGGGATTCATGGTGAGGGCGCCGGCCGATGGAACTCCGCCGTCACCGTCGATGAAACCGTCGCCGCCGTTGTCCTTCGACATCGGCACCATCGACCACTTCGGTACGGACGCCGGTGCGCTTGCAGCCGAGGCCGGAGCCATTGGCAGGGATACGGCGGCGAGCGCAGCGAGAGTAAGTCCGATGATCACCCGTGTCCTCATGCGTCAACCGTACGTCATGTCCGGACATGGAAGGCTGCGCGCTGACAGAGGTCCCGTCGATTCGCGACATCCTGCCCATGCGGCGAGCCGCTCTCGGCTTGGAGAGTGGATCGGGTGGGGACAGGGAGGGGGCAGGGCCGTGGACGTCGCGCATGGGGCCCGCTGATCCTCGTCCCGATCATGGCGGTGGGAATGCAGGTGACTGTCCACTCGGTGTCAATCGACAGTGGCGCAGGGTCGAGCGTGCCAGCGGCGATCCCGGGCCCATCACCTAGTGCATCGATCCTGAATCGAGCGCTGGCGGAGCCGCCGATCGTGGCTGCCGGCCCTGCGGTTCGGTTCCTGAGCGGGGACACTGACGCGCGGACTGCGGCGCGGTGGTCACGTTGCGTGCCGATCCGATGGACGATCGACCCGATGAACATCGACGCCTCGGGGGTCGATGAGTCGCAGGAGATCGCGCGTTGGACCTCGGTTGTCGATTCGTTCGCAGCGGCAACGGGGTATCGATTCGACTACGTCACGTCGCGACGCGGGGACGCAGGTCACCGCCCCGGCGTTCTCCCGGCGATTGACGGGATCGACATCGTTATCACCTACGAGAGCGCAGATGACGTCGGCGATTACCGCCGCCCAACGCTGGACGAGACCAGGAGGATTGCCGAGTCGTGGCTTTCGTGGACGGAGGACGGATCCGGCGCGAAGATCGCGACCGTGGGATCGGTGATCATGGACTACCGAGACCTCTCGACAACGACATCGACCAGGCAGTACGACCCGACGGACCGCATGGCACTCATGTCCCACGAGTTCGGGCACGTCATGGGCCTGGCCCATGACGAGGACGAATCGACCGTGATGTTCGACGAGTGGACCGCGGGCAAGGCCGGGCTCACTCCGGCGGACATCGAAGGCCTCGTGTTGCTCGCCGAGGAACCGTGCCCGCAGGCGGGAGTGACGGACGAGGTCGAATCAAAGACTCGCTGAGGGGAGCATCAGCCGTGACAGCAGCATGAACATGGCGCCTGACGGGTCGGTGATCCCGCTGAACCT
>JBMOKH010000315.1:0-2641 GCA_049315365.1 Candidatus Nanopelagicales bacterium | reverse complement strand
CGCACGCGGCCTCGAACACCTCGCGCTCGGCGTCGTCGCGCATCCAGAACCCCGGCAGCCTGCGGACTGCGTCAGCGATCACCGCCACGTGCCGGCGCGTGACCTGCCCGACCTCCCACGCGCGCCCGGTAGCGGCCAGCGGCCCCGCGAGCAGCCGGGCCGTGTCGATCTCGGCCTGCATCGTGGATGCCGACACCCGCAGGGCGCACGCGAGCTCCTCGCGGATCACCTCCTCGACCCGGACCAGCCGCTCCTCGCCTGACCCCGGGACCAGCAGCCGGTACTCCTCGATCCGCGGCGCCGCCTCGGCAGCGACGACCATGACCGGCACCTGCTGGGACTCCCACCACGAACGGCACCGCTCATGGACCTGCAGGTACGTAACCGCGTCCTCCGCCGACAGCCCATCGACCGCGACCGACCGCAGCAGCGACATCACCGACAGCCCCGGCTCCACCCCAGCCAAAGCCGCCAGCAACTCACCCGCCGAGCAGGTGAACGGATCAACACCGGTGAACATGAACCCACCCTAGAAAAGGGGTCTGACATCGCGCCGGTGAAACCACTCCCAACAGTCAGGTGGCACTGCTCATGCGGCAGCGACCGACGGAGTCGGAATCGGGCGCTAGGGCAGGGCGCGAGAGATCCATGATGCGCAGTGGAGGGTCGTAACGTCCCTGCGCTCAGCCCGTCGTGCGTTCCAGTCTACGGCCGGGTGCGTCGCGCTCACGCGACCCGTCAGGCATCCTCGAGGCGATAGCCGAGCTTGAGCGAGACCTGGAAGTGATCGACGGCTCCGTCGCGCACGTAGCCGCGCACCTGGGTCACCTCGAACCAGTCCACATGCCTTGTCGTCTTTGACGTGCGTTCGACGGCGCTGCTCACTGCGTCCTCGATGCTCACCTTGGACGTTCCGACGACCTCCATCAATCCATACGTGCGCTCCATGGCGAGCAACGTAGCGCACGACGGGCGCGGTTCCCGAACCAGCGATACCGTTAAGGGGTGACGACGATGCGATCCCAGCGCGATACGCCCCAGGATGTCTTCACGATCACGGGTGCCCAGCGCGGCCTGAGTCAGGAGCAAACCGGCCGGACTCGGCGGTACCTCATCTCGATGGGCATCCGCACCGGATGCGTAATCGCGGCGATCGTCGTTCCGGGGTGGCCCAAGTGGGTCTTCCTCGCAGGTGCGGTGATCCTCCCCTACCTAGCCGTCGTGATCGCGAACGGCGGCCGGGAGCAAGACGAACCCGGTCAGCTCGGCGTCTCGGCGCCGGTTCAGCAGGCGCTGCCCCCCGGTCAGTTCCGCGGGTAGCAGGTTTCGCAAATGAGCGCGAACCCGGTCGGTCGTTAGGCTCGCTATATGCTCGCGCTCCTTCGCACTCGCCGCTGGATCGGGTTCACGACCCTTGTCATCTTCCTCATCGCCGCATTCGGGTTCCTCAGCGACTGGCAGTGGCAGCGCGCCGACGAGAAGCGTCTCCAGAGGATGTCCGTCGAGCATTCGTCGGACGGCTCGTCCATTCCCCTAGAGTCACGCGACATCGAATCCATCCCAGAGTGGGAGTCGGTGACCGCGACCGGCACCTTCGATCCGTCCAGGCAAGTACTCGCCCGGCAACGGCCCCTGGCCGGCGCCAACGGCTACTGGGTCCTGACCCCCCTCAGGACCTCAGACGGCCTCGACATCTGGGTCAACCGCGGCTGGATGGCGGCGACCGGACCGGCCATCACGACCCCTGAGTCGCCTCTGCCGCCCACCGGTGAAGTCGCGGTCACCGGCTGGTGGAGGCTGCCGGAGCAGGTGAGCGAGTCCTCGCGGACCGGACTGCCCGAGGGCATGGTTGGCGCCGTCGACCCGAGCGTTCTCCCCGACACCACGACCATGACCGGCTACATCCAACTGGTCGAGTCCACCCCCGAGATGTCCGGCCTGATCCCGGTGCCGCGTCCCACGATCGATGAGGGCCAGAACATCTCGTACGCCGTTCAGTGGCTGCTCTTCGCTGCAATCGGCATCATCGGCTGGTTCATCTTCCTTCGACGCGAGGCGATCGAGGATTTCGAGCGCGAGTCCGCTAGGGAGGGTGCGTCGTCATGACCTCACCACCCCAGTCCGGTCGCTGCTACATCGTCACCGGGGGCTCGCGCGGGCTCGGCTACGCAACTGCAGAGGCTCTCGTAGCGGGGGGCGGGCGCGTGCTTGTCATCAGCCGCGACCCCGCACGGCTCGAGGCATCAGTTGCCGCCCTGGGTGCGGCAGCGATCGGCATGCCGGGCGATCTTGCCGACCCACGGCTCGCGGGTGACGCAGTATCGAGGGCCATGACGGAGTTCGGCAGGCTCGACGGCGCGTTCGTGAGCGTCGGCGGTCCGCCTGGCGGCAGTGTCCTGACCACTACCGACGAGGCCTGGCGTGCGTCTTTCGACTCCATCTTCATCGGCACGCTGCGACTCGTCCGCGAGGTATGCGGGGTACTGGAGGCGGGCGGCGCGATCGGGATCGTGCTGTCGACCTCGGCGCGGGAGCCCCTGCCCGGGCTCACGATCAGCAACGGCCTTCGCCCCGGGCTCGCGATGCTCATCAAGGACCTAGCCGACGAGGTGGGTCCCCGCGGCATCCGCATCATTGGGCT
>JBMOKH010000314.1:0-2647 GCA_049315365.1 Candidatus Nanopelagicales bacterium | reverse complement strand
CTGCCGGTGAAGGTGACGATCTGGGACGTCCCGGCACTCAAGCGCGCGCGCTGCGGCGGCATCCTCGGCGTCGGCCAGGGATCCTCGAATCCCCCCAGGCTCGTGAAGCTCGTCTACACCCCGCGCGGCGCGACGGCTCACCTCGCCCTCGTCGGCAAGGGCATCACCTTCGACACCGGAGGCATCTCAATCAAGCCCGCCGCGAACATGGATGAGATGAAGGGCGACATGGCCGGAGCGGCCGCCGTCATCGGCGCCATGCAGGCCATCGCGACCCTCGGCATCTTGGTCAAGATGACCGGCTGGCTGGCAATCGCCGAGAACATGCCGAGCAGCACCGCCCAGCGCCCCGGCGACGTCATCACGATGTTCGACGGCACGACCGTCGAGGTGCTCAACACCGACGCGGAGGGCCGCCTCGTCCTCGCCGACGCCCTCGGCATGGCGGTGAAGGAGAAGCCCGACCTGCTCATCGACGTGGCAACGCTCACCGGCGCCCAGAGCGTCGCGCTCGGCCGCCGCGTCTCCGGCGTCATGTCGAATGACGACGATGCCCGCGACCAGGTGTGCGCCGCAGCAGAGGCTGCCGGCGAGTCCATGTGGCCGATGCCGCTCCCCGAAGACCTTCGGGCGGCACTCGACTCCTCGACGGCCGACATCGCCAACATCGGCGACCGCATGGGCGGCATGCTCTCGGCGGGCGTCTTCCTGTCGACATTCATCCCCGACGGGCAGCCTTGGGTCCACCTCGACATCGCCGGGCCCGCTTTCAACGAAAAGGGCGCCTACGGTTACCTGCCGAAGGGCGGCACCGGCGCTGCGGTGCGCACCTTCGTTCGGATCGCCCAGACGATTGCGGCAGGATAGGGCCCACCAGACCCTCGCGAACGCAAGAAGGAGCCGTCCGTGCCCAGTGCAGACCTCGTCATCCTCGGTGGCGGCAGTGGAGGCTACGCCTGCGCCCTACGCGCGAGCGAACTGGGGATGTCCGTCATCCTCATCGACAAGGACAAGCTCGGCGGGACCTGCCTGCACCGCGGGTGCATCCCGACCAAGGCGCTCCTGCATGCCGCCGAGGTCGCCGACAGCTCGCGTGAGAGCGCCCACTTCGGCGTGAACACCACGCTCCACGGCATCGACATGGTCAAGGTGAACGAGTACCGCGACGGCGTCGTCGGCAAGCTCTACAAGGGCCTCCAGGGGCTCGTGAAGAGCCGCAATGTGACCTACGTCGAGGGCGACGGACGCCTCGTGGCCCCGAACACCGTCGAGGTTGGCGGCGAGCAGTACACCGGCACCAACGTCGTCCTCGCGACCGGCTCCTACGCGCGCTCGCTCCCTGGCCTGGACATTGATGGTCGGATCATGACCTCTGATCAGGCCCTGCACCTCGACTACGTCCCGAAGAGCGTCATCGTGCTCGGCGGCGGGGTCATCGGCGTCGAGTTCGCGAGCGTCTGGCGGTCCTTCGGAGCCCAGGTCACGATCATCGAGGCGCTTCCCAACCTGGTTCCGAATGAGGACATCGCCTGTTCGAAGGCCCTCGAGCGCGCCTACCGCAAGCGCGGCATCAACCTCTCGCTCGGCGTGCGGTTCGCCGCGGCGACCCAGACCGACACCGGAGTGCAGGTCACCCTCGAGGATGGCAAGACCTTCGACGCCGACATCCTGCTGGTCGCCGTCGGACGCGGGCCGAATGCCAGCGGCATGGGGTTCGAGGAGCAGGGCGTCGCCATGGAGCGCGGCTGGGTGCTCGTCGACGAGCGGCTGCGCACGAACGTGCCGAACGTGTTCGCGGTCGGCGACATCACCCCGGGCCTGCAGCTCGCCCATCGCGGGTTCCAGCACGGCATCTTCGTCGCCGAGGAGATCGCCGGCCTGAACCCGGTCGTCATCCCCGACATCAACATCCCGAAGGTCACCTACTGCGAGCCCGAGGTCGCAAGCGTCGGCCTGAACGAGGCCGAGGCCCGCGCTCTGCACGGTGATGCCAATGTCACGTCCTACGAGTACAACCTCGGCGGCAATGGCAAGAGCCAGATCCTCGGCACGGCCGGGTTCATCAAGCTCGTCCAGCTCAACGGCGGCCCGGTCATCGGCGTCCACATGGTCGGCTCCCGCGTCGGCGAGCAGATCGGCGAGGCCCAGCTCATCGTGAACTGGGAGGCGCATCCCGAGGATGTCGCGACCCTCATCCACGCGCACCCCACCCAGAACGAGGCGATGGGCGAGGCCCACCTCGCGCTCGCAGGCAAGCCGCTCCACGCGCACGCGTAACCCGCACGCACGATCCGCCGGCCCACAGGCCGGCAAGGCAAGGCTCGATACGGCCAACAGGCCAACCGGAACAGAAGGAGTGGACCAGGACATGTCGGTCTCCGTCACGATGCCCGCGCTCGGCGAGAGCGTCACCGAGGGCACGGTCACCCGCTGGCTCAAGCAGGTCGGCGACACCGTCGCTGCCGACGAGCCGCTCGTCGAGGTCTCGACCGACAAGGTCGACACCGAGATCCCCTCCCCCGCCGCCGGTGTGCTCCTTGCCATCCGGGTGGGCGAGGACGAGACCATCGCGGTCGGCGCTGAGCTCGCCGTAATCGGCGAGGCGAGCGAGTCGGTCGGCAGCCCGGCGGCTGCCGCTCCGGCCCCC
>JBMOKH010000313.1:0-2650 GCA_049315365.1 Candidatus Nanopelagicales bacterium | reverse complement strand
TGACCCCTCGCGTGTGAAGCGAGTGCTCTAACCACCGAAAAGCGTTCCGTATAGGGGAATTTCCCCTCACGTCCCTTGCCCAAAACAGTGTCACTGACTTAGGTGAACTCGTGACATATACGTCGATGACCTTAGCAGATACTCAGGCGGGAGTGACGAAGTCGGACCGGTCACCTCACCGGCACCTGCTGCCAGCGTTCGACCAACGCCACCCGCCCCCTGCTGATGAGCCACTCATCAATAGTCGACCGGGACCAAACGCACTTGCCACGACCCGACTGATCACTCCACTGACACACCCCAATGGCATCATCAACCCTTTCCGAGCAGACGTACGACGACCGGGTCCGGGCAATTGAAGATCAACTGGGCATCCCCACTAGTGATGCGCAGGCCATGGTGGACGCCGAGGACGTGCTGGCAAATAGCGCCCCCACAAACGCCGCCCAACACCACGGTCCTCGCACAGAGCGACACACTCCATGCGCACCGTTTACCGGCGGTGACCTCACAGGCTGACTAGCCTCTAGCGATGTCGTCGCTCGGTGACGTCGCCAAGTCAGGCAAACACGCCCTACTCGAATACAGGTTTGTCACGCAGTTCGTTGAGGACCGTTGGAACGTGTGGGAGGTTGGGTCCTCTAAGTGCCGCGATGGCAGCTTGGACACCTGCCCAAAGATCGGGAAGGGATATCTCGTCTGCGCTCACCGTCTCCGTCTCCCCGCTTTGCGGCATCAAACCGCGGGCTACGCCCTGCTGTAGTCCAAGATCGTCACGAAGCCAGCTCAGGACGCTCCGCTCGACCTCGAACGCGTCCTCACCTGTCGCAAGAGCTGCTGCCCTGTAGACCTCCCAGCCCCAGCGTTCATGAATCCGCAATCGAACGCGGGACATGGCACCGATCCCGACCTTGTGAGCGTTAAAGGCGTCGGACGTGACGACGTAGATGATGGCAGGCGCGGTCAGATCGATCCCTTTCGTTGCACAGAACCTGCACCCGCCGCCACTTCGCACGGTCGCATATGAAGGTCTGACCTCCCGGTTGCAGGTGCTGCAGCGGGACCGCCATGGGGCTTGGCTCCCCGGGTACGGGTCTAGTGGCGCAAGGCCCGCCGCATGCATCGCGACAGCAGCGGCCTTGGGGTCGAGTCGTTGGGCGTCCGCCGTCCGAAGCCGGCCGCAATAGATACACCCAGTTCCCGAGCTCTTCACCGCGCCGTAGTACGGACGGGATTCTCTGCCGCAGTCAAGACAGCGGGAGGGCCATGGTGCCAACGCCCCCGGATACTTTGCCAGCGGCTCAAACCCTGATGCACGCATGACGGCCACAGCCTCGGCCGGGTCGACTCTGCGTCCGCTGCAGTAGCTGCAGCCGTTCCCGGTGATTCGCACCTTCGCATACGACGGCGACACCGATCGACCGCAAGCTGTGCACCGAGAGGGCCACGGACCGTTCGACAGCCGGTACGGGACCAGCGGCTCGACCCCGGCTGCCCGCATGACCGATTGAGCTTCCTCAGGGTCGACTACAACGCCGGCACAGTACCCGCAGCCGCTGCCCTGCCTTACGGTGTTGTACGACGGGGACAGCGACCGGCCGCATGCGATGCACCGGCATCTCCACCCGAGGCCGGCACCGGGGTACGGCTCAAGCGGTTCTAGGCCTGCATCTGTCATGACTTGAACGGCCTTGGCTTCCCCGTGACGGCGTGAGGCCCCAGCTCGTCGGATCCCACAGTCTCGGCATCCGCGGCTGCCCTGCCGGACTTTGTCATGGCTTGTCGTGACCTCTTCGCCGCACGCGAGGCAGGTGCACCGCCATTTCGCGACAGTTCCCGGGTACGGTTCGAGCGGTTCGAGGCCCGCGGCCCGCATGACGGCGATCGCGTCCGCCGGGTCGTGGCGTCGCTTTAGGGCTGCTGACTTAATGCTGCAGGCGGAGCATCCACCTCCTTGTTTTACCGAGTCGTGGCTCGTGACGGTGATCGCACCGCACGTTACACATTTGCACCTCCATCGGCTTTTGCTGGACTCGTACGGTTCGAGCGGGAGTAGGCCAGCTTCCCGCATTACCTGAGTGGCCATTTCCGGGTCGAGCCGCTGGGTGTTGTGCGCGTCCGTCTGCGCACAGAAAGCGCATCCACCGCGGCCGCTTCGGATACTGGCGTGCCGAGGGAATACGATCTCGCCGCACCGAAGGCAGAGGCATTCCCAGCGAACGGCACTGCCGGGATATGGAGCTAGTGGTTCAAGCCCGGCGGCGCGCATCAAGGTCGTTGCCTCTTCCGGGTTGAGCTTTCTCACCACGCAATAAGCATCTCATCACTGAACTCGTCCAAGCGCCGCCCTGCTGAGTTGGCAACAGCGAATGCGGCGCGCTGTCCTTTGTTTACCGGCGGTGACCTCACAGGCTGACTAGCGGATGACCAAATCGGATGCGGAGATCACGGTCGGGATATTGATCGCATCGCTGGAGCAGCATCAGGGCCTCCAAGCCTTGCAGTCGTCGCGGGTCCTGCGAAGGTCAGCGAGTTGAGCATCAATGAACCCGGTGATGAACGCTGCCGGTGATCCACCGAACAGTGGGTCGGGTCCATCGAACCACTGATGCAGCCACGGTTCGAGTTCGACGAGCCCAGCAACGAGCGG
>JBMOKH010000312.1:0-2656 GCA_049315365.1 Candidatus Nanopelagicales bacterium | reverse complement strand
GGCCACCTGTCGGCCGACGTGCTCCAGGACTGGTTCCACGGCCTGGCAATGGGGGCGATCAACTTCGAGAACGATCCGGTGAAGCAGGCGATCAGCGACGAGACCGCCGCGAAGATCGACGTCGAGCTGCGTCCGATGATGACGAGGCTTCGCGAGGAGCCAGACGACTCGACGATCGCCTCGATGCTCACGAGCGGCTGCCCGGTGGGGCAGGCACGCACGATCGACCACGTGATGCCGTCGCTCAAGGTGATCCTCACCGGTGGGATGCAGGAGCCGGGCCACGGGGCCGGCACCTGCCTCGTCGGGCTGCTCGAGAACCCGGACCAGCTCGCCCTGCTGCGCGAGGAGCCGAAGCGCTGGGACGACGCAGTCCACGAAGGCCTGCGCTGGGTCGCGCCGATCGGCACCCAGACCCGCGAGTCCGCACTCGATGTCGAGCTCGGTGGCACGGTGATCCCGGCAGGGCAGACCGTCTGCGCCGTCGTCTCGAGCGCCTGCCGCGACGAGCGCGAGTTTGACGACCCCGACGTCTTCGACATCCGAAGGACCCGCAAGCCGAACGCCGCCTTCGGCTACGGCCCCCACTTTTGCGCCGGGCATGCCTTCGCCCGCGACCAGGAGCGCATTGCGCTGCAGATGCTCGTCGAGGCGATGCCCGACCTCAGGCTCGACGAGGAGCATGGGCCGGTGGCCTTCCGGGGATGGGAGTTCCGAGCCCCGACCGCGCTCCACGCTCGCTGGTAGTCATGGCTCGTCATCGGGAGCCGGTGAACGTCGAGCGGCAGCGCGACCGGATCGTGAGCGCCGCCACGGCTGTCATGGCCCGCGACGGGCTCCAGGCCACGCGCCTGCGACAGGTCGCCATCGAGGCGGGCTTGAGCACCGGGTCGATCCTGTACTACTTCGGCGGATTCGACGCGGTGCTGGTCGCCGCGGTGCGAGCGGCAGGCGCGGAGTACTGCACGGGCCGGCAGGATCGCATCAACGGCGAGCCCGACCCGCGCTCGGCCCTTGACGCGCTCATCGCCCTCGGCGTGCCCAACTCCCTCAGCGATGCCGTGCGCGTCGTCTACCAGGCGAGCAGCCTCATCGGCCTGCATCCGGAGGTCGTGCCGGTTCTCGCCGAGATGAACGAGCGGCAGCTTGATCTCTATGCGCAGGTCATCGAGCGTGGCGTGGCTTCAGGGGCGTTCGCACCGGCATCCGAGCCGCGGGTGATCGCCCGCACCGCATTGGCGCTCGAGGATGCGTTCACTCTCTACCTGCTCTCCGGCTACGGGGTCGACGCAGCCGCGGCTCGCGCGCATATCCACCGCTACCTCGACGATGCCCTCGGGCTAGGCGACAGGCCCGCACGCGGCTCGCGCCATGCGCGCCTCGGCGGTCGTTAGGCTCGGAGGCGTCCATTCGGCGATGAAGGAGAACGCTCATGAAGTACGTGCACCTCGGCCGGACAGGCCTATCGGTGAGCCGCATCTGCCTCGGCACGATGAACTTCGGGCCGGTGACGACGAAGGATGACTCCTTCGCGATCATGGACGCCGCCCACGCACAGGGCGTCAATTTCTTCGACTCCGCGAATGTCTACGGCTGGAGCGACAAGGGCTTGACGGAGCGCATCGTCGGCGAGTGGTTCGCGCAGGGAGGCGGCCGCCGCGAGCGCACCGTCCTCGCGACGAAGCTGTACGGCGACATGGGCGACTGGCCGAATGACGGCAAGCTCTCGGCACTGAACATCCGCAGGGCATGCGATGCCTCGCTCGCCCGCCTCCAGACCGACTACATCGACCTATACCAGATGCACCATGTCGATCGCTCGACGCCATGGGATGAGATCTGGGAGGCGATGGATGTCCTGCGGCAGCAGGGCAAGATCATCTACGCGGGATCATCGAACTTCGCCGGCTGGCACCTAGTCCAGGCGCAGGAGGCGGCGACCAGGCGAGGGCAGCTCGGCCTGGTGAGCGAGCAGTCGATCTACAACCTCGCAGAGCGCACCGTGGAGCTCGAGGTGCTGCCGGCCGCCGCGGCCTACGGAATCGGGGTCATTCCGTGGTCGCCCCTCCATGGCGGGCTTCTCGGCGGCGTCATCCGAAAGACGCTGGACGGCAAGACGAGTCGAAGTGCCAGCGGCCGCGCAGCCGATGCACTCGAGAAGCACCGTCCGGCGATCGAGGAGTGGGAGCGGTTCTGCGACGAGCGGGGCGAAGACCCCGGCGATGTCGCGCTGGCGTGGCTGCTGCACCAGCCGGCGGTGACCGCGCCCATCGTTGGCCCGCGAACCGCAGATCACCTCGATGGAGCGCTGAGGGCCCTAGAGATCACCCTGGACGAGTCCGCGCTCGCGCGCATCGACGAGATCTTCCCCGGGCCGGGCGGCACGGCGCCGGAGGCCTACGCCTGGTGACTCGTGGGGGCTCAGCGGATACGGAGGGGTCGACTCGGGGCCGAGACGGGCGTGCTCCCGGCCTCGGTCACGGCCTGAACGGTGAAGCGATAGGTGCCCGGCTTGGACGGGAGTGCATTACACGCGAGTGACGCGAGGGTGAGCGCGCTGCGCCCCTTCGGGAGCCCGGAGCACAGCACCTTGTTCCGGTCGTCGCGGACGGTATAGGACGTCACGACGGCGGAGGACTTCCCGGCCAGGGTCTGG
>JBMOKH010000311.1:0-2659 GCA_049315365.1 Candidatus Nanopelagicales bacterium | reverse complement strand
TCTCCCTGCCGGGCATCGTCACCGGCATCGCGCTCAACAACGTCTTCACCTCGTACCTCGGCGGCCTCACCTTCCTCACGCTCGTCGTGGCGCACGCGACCTTCTGCATCGTCGTCGTCTACAACAACGCGCTCGCCCGCCTGCGCCGGCTCGGGGGAAATGTCGAGGAGGCGTCGGCTGATCTTGGTGCCGGGGGCTGGACTACCTTCCGGCTCGTGACCTTCCCGCTCATGAAGTCCGCCATCATCGCGGGCGGCCTCCTCGCCTTCGGCCTGTCCTTCGACGAGATCATCGTCACGACCTTCACGGCAGGTCCGGGCATCACGACGCTGCCCATCTGGATCTACCAGAACCTGTTCCGGCCCAATCAGGCGCCGATCGTCAACGTCGTCGCGGCGGCGCTGATCCTCGTGAGCATCATCCCGATCTACGTAGCGCAGCGCTTCTCAAGCGACACAAACAAGGGCGGCGGCATCCTCTAGCCCAACCGCCGGCTGGCTCATCGGGGAAAACGCCCCGCCCCCGCCCAGGCTCGTCCCGGGTTTGGGCGGGTCGATGTCGCTCCGCATCCCCAATCGACGTCCCGCAGCAGCATCTATCCGCCCGAACACGGGGCGGGATGGTCCTCGGCTGTTTATCGCCGCCGCTTCTTGGGCCATATTTGTCTCATGGCAGATGAGATCGTCGTGCGCGGATCGGTGATGATCCCCCGATCAGAGCTGTCATGGCGGTTCTCCCGCTCGTCCGGGCCAGGCGGTCAGGGAGTGAACACGACCGATTCGCGGGTGCAGTTGATCTTCGACCTCGCCAATTCGCCGAGCATCCCCGAGCGGCTGCGCGAGCGGGCGATGCAGCGGCTCGGCCCCCGGCTCACCGGTGGATGCCTCGTCATCACTGCCTCGGAGTCCCGCGCGCAACTGCAGAATCGCCGGCTCGCCGAACTCCGCCTCGCTCAGGTCCTCGACCAGGCATTCGCCCCGGCCCCCCGAGCGCGCCGACCTACAAAGCCCTCCAAGGGGGCCACCGATCGGCGGATCAAGGAGAAGAAGGGCCGTGGCGCCACGAAGCGCCTGCGCGGATCCGCCGGAGCCGATCCCGACTAGCGAGCGGCGCCGGCACAGGTCAACATCAGGGCGCCGGTCGCGTAGGCTGCAGCCGTGACACGAGGCGATGGCCGGTTATCGCACGAACTCATGCCCGGCGAGCGCGGTCCGCAGGACGCATGCGGGGTGTTCGGTGTCTGGGCCCCCGGCGACGATGTCTCGAAGCTCACCTACTTCGGGCTTTACGCACTCCAGCATCGAGGTCAAGAGTCCGCCGGCATCGCGGTGAGCGACGGCAGCCACATCGTGGTCTTCAAGGACATGGGCCTGGTATCCCAGGTGTTCAACGAAGCCAGCCTCGAGTCGCTGCGCGGCCACGTCGCGATCGGCCACACGCGCTACTCCACCACCGGGGCGAGTGTCTGGGAGAACGCCCAGCCGACCTTCCGCTCGACCGCCACCGGCCACCTCGCCCTCGGGCACAACGGCAACATCACGAACGCCCCGGAGCTGGCCCGGCGCCTCGCTGCCCTCTCGGTCGACTCAGGCGAACTGCCCCTCGGCACGAACGTGAACATGACGAGCGACACCGACGTCCTCACCGCCCTCATCGCCGCCCATCCCGACATGAGCATCGAAGCAGCGGCAATGCACGAGCTGCCCCACCTCAAGGGCGCCTTCTCACTGGTCTTCATGGACGACGATGCCCTCTACGGAGCCCGCGACCCACAGGGAATCCGGCCCCTCGTGCTCGGGCGCCTCGAGCGCGGCTGGGTCCTCGCGAGCGAGACCGCCGCCCTCGACATCGTCGGTGCATCATTCGTGCGCGAGGTCGAGCCCGGCGAGCTCATCGCGATCGACGAGCAGGGCCTGCGCTCGCAACGCTTCGCCGAGGCGGATCCGAAGGGCTGCCTCTTCGAGTATGTCTACCTCGCCCGGCCCGACACCGCGATCGCCGGACGCGGCGTTCAGGCCACGCGCGTCGAGACCGGGCGCATCCTCGCGCGCGAGCACGCGGTCGAGGCCGACCTCGTGATCCCGGTGCCGGAGTCCGGCCGCTACGCGGCAATCGGCTACGCGCAGGAGTCCGGGATCCCGTTCGCCGAGGGCCTGGTGAAGAACGCCTATGTCGGACGCACCTTCATCCAGCCGTCGCAGACCATTCGCCAACTGGGCATCAGGCTCAAGCTCAACCCCCTGCGCGATGTCATCGCCGGCCAGCGGCTCATCGTCGTCGATGACTCCATCGTCCGGGGCAACACGCAACGGGCCCTCGTCCGAATGCTCCGCGAGGCGGGCGCTCGCGAGGTCCACGTCCGGATCTCGAGCCCGCCCGTGAAATGGCCCTGCTTCTACGGCATCGACTTCGCGAGCCGGGCTGAGCTCATCGCCAACGGGCTCACGGTCGAGCAGGTGTGCCGGTCGATCGGGGCCGATTCCCTCGGCTACGTGTCACTCGATTCCCTCATCGAGGCGACGACCATCCCGAAGGAGCGCCTCTGCAGGGCATGCTTCGACGGCGTCTACCCGGTGCAGATACCTGAGCCGCAGGGTATTGGCATGCACGTTTTGGAGGGCATCGAGCGGCGGGTCGCCGCCGATCCCCTCTTGGACAT
>JBMOKH010000310.1:0-2662 GCA_049315365.1 Candidatus Nanopelagicales bacterium | reverse complement strand
TGGCACTGGCACTGGCGGATCCAGTGGCATCCACCCGGGGGGCGAGGTCTGCTCTGGCACCCGCTGCTGGATTCGCGAGGAGGGACAGCGCGACGGTGGCGGCCCCTACGGCAGCCACCAGTCCTGCTGTGTTTCGTCCCACGCGCCCCATCTGCAACATCATCCCATCATCACCCGAGGGATGGGCGCAGCGCTACACCGGGGTCGACTGTGTCGAGCCCCCGTCCGCACTGCGGTCGTCGGATTCGAGGGACTCGACCCGAGACTCCGCCGCGCGCATCGATGGCGACGCCGGTCCGAGCGCAAGGCCCAAGGTGCCGAGCAGCGCCGATATGAGCGGCTTCGTCACCGTGAGCGGGACGGTCGGCAAGCCGAGGAGCGCGCGGTGCGCAGGGGGCATCGTCGATACCGCGCCGGCGAAGAGCAGGCCGTAGGCCGGACGGGCAGCGAGGGGGAAGGGCATGTTTTTGATGAAAGACACGGTCTTCGCCGACGCCGCATCACCTCGCAGAACCGGGCCGTAGTCGGCGATCTGCGATCGGAGCTCGGCCACGCTCCGAGGTGGGTCGATCACCCCGACCAGCTCGCCGGCCTTCGCCCACTCCCGCACGTAGGCATCGGGGCCGCCGGGGATCGGGCCGCCCCAAACCTCATGGGTCGCGAGGAAGGAGTCGGTGAATGCGACATGGACCCAGCGCAGGAGATCGGGATCGGACGCGGCATAGGGAATGGTGCCCTGGGCGGACTCGTAGGTTCCCGTCACCTTGCGATGAAGTCCCTTGACCCGTGCGCACTCTCGATCAGCGGCCGCGCAATCGCCGAATGTGACGACCGTGAGCCATTGAGTCGTGCCCGCGAGCCTGCCGAAGGCATCGGTCTCGTACCTCGAGTGCTGCATGACGCCCGCGAGCGCGCCCGGGTGCAGCGCCTGCATGAGCAGCGCCCGAACACCGCCGACGATCGTCGGAAGGGATCCGTGCACCGACCAGGGTGCGGATCCGGGGCCGAAGTAGCCGACGTCAGAGCCGTCCGCCATCGAACGGACCCAGTCGGGGGCGCCATCCGGATCCCCCGAAACGATTCTTCGAAAGCCCGACGCGACCTGTTCACGGGCCGATTCGAGGAGGGCGAGCGGGGAGGGAGGCACCCCCCAAGCCTGCCCCGAAACCCGCCAATTCGCATCCTCGGGCATTGCCTCGAACGAAAGGAGCAGGGCACCCGAGCCGTGAGGGGGGTCAGGCTCGGGTGCCCCGGTCGTGGCGGCCGCTGGTGCTAGTCGGCCTGCTTCGAGGCCTCCAGCGTCACCGGAACCGTGAGAGTCTGGCCGTCACGCGTGACAGTGAGCTCGACCGTGTCGCCCGGTGCGAAGGACCGCACCGTGACGATGAGCGAGGTCGGGTCTGCGATGAGCGACCCGTTCACCGTCATGACGATGTCGTCGACCTTCAGTCCGGCTGCCGCGGCGGGGCCTCCATCGGTCACCTCGGCGACCTTTGCGCCGGGGCCCTCGAACGTCATGTTCAACTGCACTCCGACGATCGGGGTCTTGGAGGTTCCCGTCTTGATGATCTCGTCGGTGATCCGCTTCACCACGTCGATCGGAATCGCGAAACCAAGCCCAATCGAACCCGGCTGACCCGCGCCCGTCGCCATCGAGGCGATTGCCGAGTTGACGCCGATCACCGCCCCCGAGCCATTCACGAGGGGACCGCCCGAGTTGCCCGGGTTGATCGCCGCGTCGGTCTGGATCGCGTTGATGTACGCCTGCTCGCCCTCGCCGCCAGCGGTAACCGGACGGTTGAGCGCGCTCACGATGCCTGTCGTAACGGTGCCCTGGAGCCCGAGTGGCGATCCGACCGCGATGACGGTGTCGCCAACGAGGAGCGCTCCTGACTCGCCGAGCGGGACCGTGGCAAGGCCCGTCCGGTCGACCTTCACGACTGCGATGTCGTAACCAGGATTGGCCCCGATGAGCTTGCCGGTTGCGGTCTTGCCATCGGCAAAGGTCACCTCAATGTCACCGCCGCCGCCGACGACGTGGTTGTTCGTGACGATGTAGCCGTCACCGCTGATGACGAACCCTGAGCCGGTGCCGTCGCCCGAGGTGCCCGTCACGTTGAGCTGCACGACTGCGGGTTGGACCGCGGCCGCAACGGCAGAAATCGAGCCGGCAGCCGCTGTCGACGTTGACCCGCCGGTCAGGCTGGCGATACTGAGGGTCGGTGCCGCCGTCTTCGCGGCCGTGTAGCCGACCGCACCGCCGGCAGCACCGGCGACGAGGGCAACGATGCCCGCTCCGACGATAAGCCCAGCGCCACTACGGCGCCGTCGCTGCTTGCGTCCTGCTGGTGGAAAGTTCGCGTACGGGTCCTGACGCTCATAGGTCAGCGGCTCGTACGGCGGGGTCGGGGTTGACACGATGCCTCCTTGGGTAAGCGTGCCGATCGGCTCTGCGCCGTCGACTCTCGTGGCAATTGGACATCGAAAACCCGCGATCGGTTCCATGCGATCGCCGACCAATCGCAATGCTCACAAGGTCTTTACACGACGCTTACAAATGATGCGCTCATTTGCATACGCCATGAGGAATCCGTCCATTCGTGTTTGTGCCGGGGCGCATTCGGTGTTCCAATTCCTCCATGGCCTCCCCCCACGGGCGCGT
>JBMOKH010000309.1:0-2664 GCA_049315365.1 Candidatus Nanopelagicales bacterium | reverse complement strand
ATGAGGAGGTGCTCCGTGCTCACGTATGCGTCGCCGCGCTCGCGCGCGAGTTCCTGCGCGTCGTTGATGACCTTGTAGGTCGCGTTGCTCAGCTGAGGTGACGCGACGGACGAGCCGCTCGCGGACGGCAGCGCGTCGATCGCGCGCCGAACCTCCCCGGTCAGCGCCGGCACGTCGGCCCCCGTAGCCACGAGCAGCGCCGATGCGATGCCCTCGCCCTGCTGCAGCAGCGAGTCGAGCACGTGTAGTGGCTCGACCTGCGGGTTGCCCTTCGCTCCTGCGATGCGCACTGCTGCGCCGAGGGCGTCCTGGCTCTTCGTCGTCAGTTGGATGTCCATGTCTCCCCTGCCCATCTCGTGCTCATGCGATTTCGGTGATCTTGCGTGCGCCTATCGGGTGCGCTTGGGACGCCAGACGACGAGCGCTGTCGATGTCTTCTCTCGGTGGTACTCGGCGAGCCGGCCGCGCAGCCGCTTGACCTCGCCCTCGAGTTCGAGCACCCGGCGGATGCCCTCGAGGGACAGGCCCTCGGCGGACAGGTCGGCTATCTCGCGCAGCCGGCTGATGTCATCGGAGGAGTAGAGCCGGTTTCGGCCCCCGACCCGGGTCGGCGACACGAGCCCGAGCCGGTCGTACTGGCGCAGTGTCTGCGGGTGCAGACCGGCGAGTTGGGCGGCGATCGAGATCGCGTACACCGGGGTGTCGGAGGCGACGTTGAAGGCCGGGCGCTCGCTCATCACACGGACCCTGCTGCGGCTCCGCCCGCTGACCCGCCAGCGGAGGTTGCACCCACCATCGCGCGCAGCTCCTTGCGCGGATCGTGATCCGCCGTGGCCAGGCCGTAGGCGGCGAGGGCCTCCTTGGCCTCCCCACTGAGGTTCTGCGGGACGGCGATGTCGACGGTGGCCAGCAGATCGCCGTTCGTGCCGTCCTTCCTGACGATGCCCTTGCCCCGGATGCGGAAGGTTCGCCCCCCTGTCGTCCCCGCAGGGATCTTCAGGGTCACATTGCCGCCACGGGGCGTCGGCACGCCAACCTCGCCGCCGAGCGCCGCCTCGGTGAAGGTCACCGGAACGGTGATCGCGATGCTGTCGCCCTTTCGGGTGAAGACCGGATGAGCGGTGACGTGCACGAGAACGAACAGATCGCCCGCGGGCCCGCCCCGTTCGCCGGGCGCACCCTTCGCCTTGAGCTTGATGCGCGCGCCGTCGCGGACCCCGGCCGGGATCCGCGCCTGGACCGTGCGGGTGCTCATGCCCCGTCCGGAGCCGCGGCACGCGGTGCACGGCTCGTCGACGATGAGCCCACGGCCCCTGCAGGTGCTGCAGGTCTCGGGGAAGGCGAACCCGCCCGCGTTGCGCGCGATCTGCCCCGAGCCGTCGCAGGCCGTGCACATCCGTGGCACGGTGCCAGCCTTGGCCCCGGTGCCGTGGCAGCTGCTGCATGCAGCCTCGCTGCTCAGTCGCAACGGCACGGTGACGCCGTCGAGCGCGTCGTCGAAGGAGATGGTGAGCTCACTCTCGACGTCCTGACCCCTGCGGGGAGCCGGAGCACGACCGCCGCGGCCCCTGTTGAAGATGCCTCCGAGGAAATCGCCGAACCCACCTGCATCAGTGCCGAAGAGGTCCTCCATGTTGATGTTCGCGTTGCTTGCGCGCCCACCACCGCCGCCGAACCCCTGTGGTCCGTAGCCACCGGAGGCGAACATTGCGCGCGCCTCGTCGTACTCACTTCGCTTAGCAGGGTCTGAGAGCACGTCGTACGCCTCAGAGACCTGCTTGAACCGCTCCTCCGCCTTGGCGTCACCCGGGTTCTTGTCCGGGTGCAGCTTGCGGGCGAGGGCCCGGTACTCCTTCTTGATCGACTCCGCGGTCGCGCTCTTGCTCACGCCGAGAATCGCATAGAAATCCTTTTCGAGCCAGTCCTTGTTCACCTTCGATACGCCCCTGGGTCAGTCAGTACCGGCAACCGCGACACGCGCGGGTCGGAGCACTCGTCCAGCGAAGCGGTAGCCCGACTGGTAGACGGAGATGACAGTCGGCTCGGTGATCTCATCGCGCGCCTCAGTGGTGAGGGCCTCGTGGACCATCGGGTCGAACGCCTCGTCCGTTTCACCGAACCGCTCGAGGCCCAGCTTCGTCACCGTCGCCTCGAGCGACTCGCCGACGGTCTTGAAGGCACCCTCGAGCTCGCCGTGCTGGCGGGCCCGGTCGACATCGTCGAGCAACGACAGCAGTTGGGTGAGGACCCCGCCCACTGCGTTCTCGCGGATGAGATCGCGGTCGCGATCAACCCGGCGACGGTAGTTGGCGTACTCGGCGTGCACGCGCTTCAGGTCGTTCGTCAGCTCGGCGAGGGCGAGTTGAGCCTCGGAGACGTCGCCTTCGACGGCCGCCGCGGCCAACTCCTCCTCGGCGATCACCCCGGCGATGGCCTCGTCCATCATCTCGTCGATCCCGGGAGCGTCAGCCGGGGTTGCCGGCTGACGCTCCTCGGAACCCTGCGGCTCGGTCACTTCTCGTCCTTCGAGGCATTGGCATCATCGCCACCCTCGTCGACGATCTCGGCATCGACGATGTCCTCGTCGCCGCTATCCGGCTCGCCGCCGAAGCCGGACTCAGCAGAGCCGGACTCCTGCGCCTGCGCATACATCGCCGCCCCGAG